>JAGBWK010000046.1 GCA_017629835.1 Muribaculaceae bacterium
AAATATATTTCTATCCCCGCAACCCCATAAACAATACTCCTTATTGCACATATTGAGGCGAGAGGTCGCAGACCAAGTATTTTTTTGTGGCAGGGCGAGTGCTTGCATTTGCCCAAGACACAAAAAAAGACGAACGACTTGAAAAGTCGCTCGCCTCAAACATTTGTGCGCATATAGGGACTCGAACCCTAACGCCTCTCGGCACCAGATCCTAAGTCTGGCTCGGCTACCAATTACGACATATGCGCAATTCAACGCTGCAAAGGTAGCTAAAATTTTATTTATGCCCAAATTTTTGGGGCTTGAGGCGTTGATTTTTGGGTCTTTTAATAAAAAAGTGATAATTTTTACCCTTAAATAGTGAAATTTCATATTAAATTTGCATCAGTGAAAATAGCGCAATTTTGCGCTGAATGAACGTAGCCATGAAATTTAAGCATCTCACTTCAATTGTTTTATCGTTGATACTCGGCTGTATGCCTATGCTTGCCGAGCAAGTTGAAAAAACTCCAGCATTCCCTGGCGCTGAAGGCTTTGGTCGCTACACTACTGGTGGTCGCGGTGGAAATGTGTACCACGTTACGAAGCTGACCGACGACGGCACAAAGGGCACTTTGCGTTGGGCTTTGGCGCAAGCAGGACCCCGTACAATCGTGTTTGATGTGAGTGGTACGATTCATCTTACAAGTGGCCTTAACGTCACTGATAATACTACAATTGCTGGCCAAACAGCTCCCGGCGACGGTATTTGCATCGCCGACTATCCATTCCAAATTCGTGGCGACAATGTGATTATCCGCTATTTGCGCATCCGTCTTGGCAACAAGAATGTGCTCAAAGATGGCGCCGACGGCTGGGACGGCTTCGGTGCTCTCGATAGCTCAGATATTATAATCGACCACTGCTCTGTGTCGTGGTCAATCGACGAATGTCTGTCGGTGCTTGGCAATGAGCGCACTACGGTGCAATGGTGTCTTGTGGCACAGTCGCTCGTCAACTCTGGTCACTCCAAAGGTGCACACGGCTTCGGTGGCAACTGGGGTGGCGCAGGAGCGTCGTTCCACCACAACCTTATAATTCACCACACATCGCGCACTCCGCGCCTTGGCCCGCGTCCTACAACTCAGCTCGATGAACGCATGGATATGCGCAACAACGTGATGTACAACTTCGGTGGCAATGGTTGCTATGGTGGCGAAGGCATGAAGGTCAACATCGTAAACAACTACTACAAACCAGGTCCTGGCACACCTACCGACAAGAAGGGTAAACGCATTGCTGCTATAGGTATCCGCACAGAATCGTATTGCAAAACTTATCCCGACTACCGCCCAGCGCTTCACCTTTGGGGGCGCTATTTCGTTGAAGGCAACGTCAATTCAAAATATTCCGATGTGACAAACGACAACTGGACATACGGTATGTATAACCAGATTGACACATCCAAATCGGCAACCGATGGCACTTGGAACGAACAGGTAAAAAAGGATATTAAGCTCTCTGAACCAATCGACTACGTTTACGTCAACACCCACTCGGCTGAGGATGCGTATGCAAAAGTGATGGACTACGTAGGTTGCTCACTCCACCGTGACTCATTCGACGACTTGATGATTTACGACTGCGAAAATGGCAAAGCCACCTACACTGGCTCGAAACTTTCGAAAGGCTTTATCAATTCGCAGGACGACAATAAACCCGCAGATGCTCCGGCTGACTGGTCGGCTTGGCCAACGCTCGAAACTACCGACCAATTGACCGACACCGATGGCGACGGTATGCCAGATGAGTGGGAAAAAGCAAATGGCCTTGACCCCGAAAATCGTGCCGACGGGCCTGTGATGGCTGCCGACGGCTACACTAACCTCGAACATTACCTCAACTCAATAGTAGAACATATCACCGAAGCACAACTTGAATACGCTGAAGCATCGGGCGATATAACCTATCGCGACCCAATGCCTGAGTATTATTTGGTTGATGGAACAACTCGCATCGAAAGTTCAACCTCATTCTCAAATGGAATTACGGTAAGCAACTCAGGTAATGGTAGCTACAATGCACGTAGCGAATATGTTGGTTATGCTCGCGACTATCAGCACACATTCTCAATCCCCGCTGGTGCATACGTTTGGCGTGTGAAATTCGAAGGTATGGGTCGCTACAATGCAGGTACTAACTACACTGATCCGAGCCTCGTTGAGCTCGCTGGTAAGGAATATGCCGTAGGAACATATACTCTTCCTGCTGGCGCCTCAAACCACGGCGAATTTACAATCGACCTCGATGAGCCATTCCCGTCGAACACTTTGACAATGACCTGGAAGGGAAACAACCCATTCTTACGCATATATCTCTACGTCACCGACAAGCCCCTTTCGGGTGTTGAGAGTGTAGTGGTCGATGCAGAAGAGGGCGACGATGCGTGGTACACATTGCAAGGTGTTCGCCTCGAATCTAAACCCGAAATGCCTGGCATTTACATCCACTGTGGGCGTAAGATTGCTATACGCTGATGCTTTGGAGTATTGCAAATGGTTGCAAAATCCCCCTTTTGCGATAAAAATTCCCCCATTTGGGTCTATTATTGTTGCTAATATTGCATTCGATAAACTACCAGAAATCAAGAGATTTATGTGCGAAGGCCATATTCGGCTGATAATGAACATTTTCTAACTCTAAATAATTAACTCAATGAAAAAATCTTTACTTCTTGCAGCTGCTGCAGTGTTTGCTATTTCGGCAAGTGCTCAGTACCACGTATGGAACTTTGGCGAGATGTTTGCTGAGCCCAGCGAAGCAGACTTCATCTACAATGGTAATGACGAAAAACCAGCATGGGACATGAAACACAATGTCACTATGGATGGTATGACCTTCTATAGCAAATATGAAGAAGGTGCAGAAAAACAGAGTGTTTGGACTCTCGACAACACCAACAAATCATCTGATGACGGCGTTTATTCATTCTCAAAACGTCTGAAAATGGGTGGTGCTGCTGGCTGGGACGGTGCTCCTACTGATGAAGATCCCGTAGGAAAGCCTGAAGCAGAGTGGACACCTGTAACTCGTATTATGTCGTTCGAAGTAGCTGGTCCTACTGACATCTCTATCTTCTTCGAATCAGCTTCTTCTTCAGATCCCACTCGTGAAACAATCCTTTATGCTAACAACGCTGGTAACGAAGTCTGGCGCAGCACTGGTGGTGGTCCCGGCTATGCAAAAGTATTCCACTACGACGGCGAAGCAGCTACAATCTACATCGGTGGTTCAGGTCTTAACTACTATGCAGTAATCACTTCAGAATACACCGAAGAAAAAGAAAAATTTGCGTTCTACACTTATACTGCGCTCGCTGACGGTAGCGAAAACCCCGACGGACTTGCTGAATTCGGTACTATCGCTCGTACACCCCGCAACAGCTCATCAGCAAATGAAGACGCTTACGAAGAAGGTACTGTAGTAACCCTTACTGCAACTCCTGCTACTAACTTCAAGGTTTCTTACTGGGAAGATGCTGACGGCAATAACCTTGGCGACCAAGCTTCAGTAGAAGTTGTAGTTGACGGTGACGAAGATATTACTTGCTACTTCGAATATGTAGATCCTTACAACGCTGTTCCTGGCTACCTCGATCCTTACACAATGCAAGGTGGCAAAATTCGTAACTGGGCTGGTGAATCCACAGCACGTGGTATTACTTGTATTCCTTTGAGCGCAGGCATTACTGATCCTGTAAAAGATGACTTCAAAGGATATCCTTGGCCAGATGCTGAAACCAATACTGCTTACGACTTCCCCGCAATGGTTGCTGGTTCAAAAGGTTTAGGCACATTTGCATGGCAAGTTCGCGTAACAGAAGCTGGTGCTTACAACATTCTTATCGCTGCTTCTGACAAAGGTAAATCAGGTGTAGACCCAGCAGGTTATGTAGAAGTTAATGTTTACGCAGGTGAAGAGCCTACTGAAACAGCTGCTGCTACTGCTAAAAAGAACATTCCTGTAACACATCAGGACTGGAACTACTTCGAAACTAAAGTTGACCTCGAAGGTAACCTCGAACCTGGTATCTACTATGTTCAAGTGAAAGTTAATCAAACTGACACTGGCCGTAACGCTAACGTGCTCTACGTTTGCATGGGTCTTGGTGACAACTATGGCAACTGGGCAGAAAAGAATCCTGCTCTCGTAGAAGGTATCATTGCTGACAGCAACGAAGAAAACGTACGTTGCTACAACCTCCAAGGTATCGAAGTTGCTCCTAACACTAAGGGTCTCCTCATCCTCAGCAACGGTAAAAAAGTTCTCAACAAATAATATCTAAGCCAATAGGCTGAAATATATTTCAAACTACAAAGTGCGATGCTCCGCTCGAGAGTGTCGCACTTTTGTTTATTGAAGTGGTGCAGAAATTTCACATTGAAAGCAAAAGTGAGGGTTGAGGTGTGAAACTTTGTCAAAATATATGGAAATCAGTTCAAAAATGCTTTCGCGCAAGAAAAATATTTTGGATAGGCGGCAAAAAAATAGTAAATTTGCAGTATATTTCCTAAATAGGTGAATTTCAGTTTTTGAGACTACACAAACACAATAACATAAAGAATTTAAACTATGAGTAAAGAAAAGAAATTCTTGACATGTGATGGTAATCAGGCTGCAGCCCACATCTCCTATATGTTTAGCGAGGTGGCTGCTATTTACCCCATCACCCCCTCATCAACAATGGCTGAATATGTCGACGAATGGGCAGCTGCCGGTCGTAAAAACATCTTCGGCGAAACTGTTCTCGTGCAGGAAATGCAGTCGGAGGGTGGTGCCGCTGGTGCAGTTCATGGCTCACTCCAAGCTGGTGCACTCACCACAACATATACTGCTTCGCAGGGTCTGTTGTTGATGATTCCCAACATGTACAAGATTGCAGGCGAATTGCTTCCTTGCGTGTTCCACGTATCGGCACGTACGCTTGCTTCGCATGCACTCAGCATTTTTGGCGACCACCAGGACGTGATGTCTGTACGCCAAACAGGTTTCGCAATGCTCGCTGAAGGCTCTGTACAGGAAGTTATGGACCTCGCAGCTGTTGCTCACCTCGCTACTATCAAGAGCAGTGTGCCCTTCGTTAACTTCTTCGACGGCTTCCGTACATCGCACGAAATCCAGAAGATTGAAGTTGTTGAACAGGAACAGCTCGCTGGCCTCGTTGACCAAGAAGCCCTCGCACGCTTCCGCTCACGCGCTCTTACTCCCGATGCTCCAGTAGCTCGTGGTATGGCTGAAAACTCCGACGTATTCTTCCAGCACCGTGAAGCTTGCAACAAGGCTTACGACGCTGTGCCTGAAATCGTAGAAGAATATATGAACAAGATTTCAGAAATTACTGGTCGTAAATATGGCTTGTTCAACTATTATGGTGCACCCGATGCTGACCGCGTAATCATCGCTATGGGCTCTGCTACTCAAGCAGCTCAGGAAGCTATTGACCACCTCGTGGCTAACGGCGAACGCGTAGGTCTCGTTTCGGTTCACCTCTATCGTCCATTCTCAGCTAAGCACTTCCTCGCTGCAGTTCCTGCTACAGCTAAGCGCATCGCAGTGCTCGACCGCACTAAAGAACCCGGTGCTAATGGCGAGCCTCTATATCTCGACGTTAAGGAATGTTTCTACGGCAAAGCTGATGCCCCCGTTATCGTTGGTGGCCGCTACGGTCTTGCTTCAAAGGATACTACTCCTTCGCAGATTATCTCTGTGTTCGAAAACCTCGCTCTTCCACAGCCTAAGGACCACTTTACAGTAGGTATCGTTGACGACGTTACTTTCACTTCGCTCCCAATGCGTGAAGAAATGGCTCTCGGCGGTCACAGCATCTACGAAGCTAAATTCTACGGTCTTGGTGCTGACGGTACTGTTGGTGCTAACAAGAACTCAGTGAAGATTATCGGTGAAAACACCAACAAATATTGCCAGGCTTACTTCGCTTACGACTCTAAGAAGTCGGGTGGTTTCACTTGCTCTCACCTCCGCTTCGGCGACGAGCCTATCCGCTCAACCTACTTGGTTAATACTCCTAACTTCGTTGCTTGCCACGTTCAGGCATATCTTAATATGTATGACGTGACTCGCGGTTTGCGCGACAACGGCACATTCCTGCTCAATACTATCTGGGAAGGTGACGAACTCGCTAAAAACCTCCCCAACAAGGTGAAAAAGTATTTCGCTGACCACAACATCAGCGTGTACTATATGAACGCTACTAAGATTGCTCAGGAAATCGGTCTTGGCAATCGTACAAACACTATTCTCCAGAGCGCATTCTTCCGCATCACTGAAGTTATCCCCGTTGACCTCGCTGTAGAACAGATGAAGAAATTCATCGTTAAGTCTTACGGCAAGAAGGGTCAGGATATCGTTGATAAGAACTATGCAGCAGTTGACCGCGGTAGCGAATACAAGCAACTCGCTGTTGATGCAGCTTGGTCAAACCTCGAAATCGAAGCTCCAGCTGCTAACGATGATCCCGAATTCATCAATCGCATCGTTCGTCCTATCAATGCTCAAGACGGCGACCTCCTCAAGGTTTCTGACTTTGTTGGTATCGAAGACGGCACTTGGCATCAGGGTACTGCCGCTTACGAAAAACGTGGCGTTGCAGCATTCGTGCCTGAATGGGATGCTGAAAACTGTATCCAGTGTAACAAGTGTGCTTACGTTTGTCCTCACGCTGCTATCCGTCCATTCCTACTCGACGAAGCTGAAATGCAGGCTTCACCAATCGCTGCAGAGGACTCTATCGTGGCTATTGGTAAACAATTCCCCGGCATGCGCTTCGTTCAGATTGTCGATGTGCTCGACTGTCTCGGTTGCGGCAACTGTGTCGACGTTTGCCCCGGCAAGAAAGGCAACAAGGCTCTCATCATGAAGCCTCTCGAAACTCAACTCGATGTGCAGAAAGAATGGGACTACTGCGTTAAGCATGTGTCATCAAAACAGCACCTCGTTGACGTTAAATCAAACGTTAAGAATAGCCAGTTTGCAACTCCTCTCTTTGAATTCTCTGGCGCTTGCTCAGGTTGCGGCGAAACTCCCTACGTGAAGCTCGTTTCTCAACTCTTCGGCGATCGTCAAATGGTTGCTAACGCTACTGGTTGCTCTTCAATCTACTCAGGCTCAGTTCCTTCAACTCCTTATACTACTAACGAAAAGGGTCACGGTCCTGCTTGGGCTAACTCTCTCTTCGAGGACTTCGCTGAATTCGGCCTCGGTATGAGCCTTGCTACTGAAAAGATGACCGAACGTTTGGCTGGTTACATGAAGGAAGCTACTGAATGTGGCAAATGCTCTGACGAAATCAAGGCTCTCGCTGCTGAATGGCTCGAAAACTGCAACGACGGCGAAAAGACTCGCGAAATCGCTGACCGCCTTGTGCCTCTTTGCGAAGCTTGCGGTTGCGAAGTTTGCCAGAACATCCTTTCGCTCAAAGGCTACATCGCAAAACGCTCACAATGGATTATCGCTGGCGACGGCGCTGCTTACGATATCGGTTTCGGTGGTCTCGACCACGTACTCGCATCTGGCAAAAACGTCAACGTGCTCGTGCTCGACACTGAAGTTTATTCTAACACTGGTGGTCAGTCATCTAAGGCTACTCCTATCGGTGCTATCGCTAAGTTTGCTGCATCGGGTAAGCGTATCCGCAAGAAAGACCTCGGCTTGATAGCTACTACCTACGGCTATGTATATGCTGCTCAGGTTGCTATGGGTGCTGACAATGCTCAGACTCTCAAGGCTATCCGCGAAGCTGAAGCATACGACGGTCCTTCAATCATCATCGCTTACTCTCCATGTATCAACCACGGCCTCAAATCAGGTATGGGTCACTCTCAAAATGAAGAGGCTCGCGCTGTTGAATGTGGCTACTGGCACCTCTGGCGCTACAATCCCGCACTCGAAGAAGAGGGTAAAAACCCATTCTCACTCGACTCTAAAGCTCCCGATTGGGATAAGTTCGAGGACTTCCTCAAGGGCGAGGTGCGCTATGCTTCAGTAATCAAACAATACCCCGAAGAAGCTGCCGAACTCTTTGCTGCAGCTAAATCAAACGCTCAGTGGCGCTACAACAACTACAAGCGTTTGACTCAACAACAGTGGGGCGTTGATCCTGAAACTGCCAACGAAAATTAATTCGCAAAGCTGGCGGCTGATGTAATGGGCGAATAGCTCCGCACTCAGCTCCACGCGAGATAATTCGATACTCTAAGAGGGTGTATCAAAACATAGGTTTTGGTGCGCCTTCTTTGTTTTTCTGCAGTCGCAGCGACGCAATGTTGGGCTCACTTAGGCGGCTTAGGACTCCTATGCCTCCTATGTCTCCTATGCCTCCTATGAGAGAGAAAGCTATTTCGGCTGGCTATGGATGCGAGGATTTAGGCGGATTCAGTTAGTTAAGGATGCGAGGATTTAGGCGGATTCAGTTAGTTAAGGAAGCGAGGATTTAGGCGGATTCGGCTGGCTGTGATTTTGCAATGTGGAATCTTCAAAATGTAACAATTTAATAGTGTTATTATTATTTAACTTTCAAAATGAACCATATGAGAGCTTTAGCGTTGCATTTCTCATAAATTTTGAGTAACTTTGCGCCCCGTTAGTTTATAATCAATCGGTGTATGGTTCGAAAAAAATTGACAACTCTTGCTTGAGCACCTATGACTTATTAATATATATGAAAACTTTACGCAATATATTTGCCGTAGCAGCATTGGTAGCTACACTCGTTGCAAGTGCTGTGCCGGCACCTCGCACGCCACGTACATTCACTCAGCCCGACGGCTCTCAGGTGACACTACGTCTCGTAGGCGACGAATATTGTCATTATTATATCACCGACGACGACCTGCCTGTGGTTAGCAACAATGGTGCTTACTACTTTGCTCGCGTCGCTGATAGCGGCCGACCAGAGGCTTCCGACGTGCTCGCATCTAATCCTACAAGCCGAAATCTCCAACAGCAGGCTTTCGTTGAACAGATGCAGCCAAAATCTGTTCTCGATGCGTTCAAACCAGAACATTCGCGTATGTTCAATCGTCAGAGCGAACGCTCATTAGCGCCAGCTGCACACAGAGCACAGCAAACCGAAGCTAATGCAATCCCACAGAAGGGTGTCGGTCTGTTTCCTGGTACTACTTTCCCAGCAAAGGGCAGCCCTAAAGTATTGGTAATTATTGCTGAATATGCCGATGTGAAATTCAACGTTGCAAATCCGTATGAGTTTTTTACCAATATGCTCAATAAGCGCGGATTTAACCAAAATGGCGCAACTGGTAGCGCTCTCGACTATTTCGTCGATGCATCCGACGGCGCTTTTACACCCCAATTCGACGTGTACGGACCTGTGACGCTCCCACAAAAAATGGCGTACTATGGAGGCAATACCGCAAGTGGTGGCGATGCACGCGCCGAGGTGATGATTATTGACGCTTGCGCGCGTCTCGACTCTCAAATCGATTACACCCAATATGATGTCGACAAGGACGGATATGTCGACAACGTGTATTTGTTCTACGCTGGATATGGCGAAGCATCAAGCTATATTGAGGACACTGTATGGCCTCACCAATGGGAGCTGACATCAAGCGGTCGTGGAGCTCAGACTCACGACGGCGTGAAGGTCAACCGTTATGCTTGCTCGAATGAATGGGACGGTGGTGGCCCTACTGGTATCGGCACGTTTACTCACGAATTTTCTCACGTAATCGGTCTGCCTGACCTCTACCATACAACATCTTCGGCAGCTTATACTCCGGGCAAATATTCAATCCTTGACTCAGGGCCATACAACAATGGCGGACACACTCCTCCAACTTATTCGGCATTCGAACGCAATGCCTTAGGGTGGATTGACCTAAAGGTGATCACGAAGTCGCCCCTCGATGTTGAACTTGGTAGCATCCTCAAAACTGGCGAAGCTTGCATCATTCAAACATCTGATGTCAACGAATTTTTCATCCTCGAAAACCGCCAGAAAGAGTCGTGGGATAAGTATATTCCTGGCCATGGTATGCTGATTTGGCATGTCGACTATGAGCCAAACGTTTGGCGTGGCAACAGAGTCAACAACACAGCTTCGCATCAGTATGTCGATATCGAAGAGGCTTGCGGCTCTACTGGTACAAGCAACACCATTATGGCGGCATACCCATTCCCGGGCACACAAAACCGCACATCGTTTACCGATACGACTACCCCTAACATGAAAACTTGGTCGAAACAGAATCTTGAAACGCCCATTACCGATATAGCAGAGAAAGACGGCATCATCACATTCAAAGTGTGTGGTGGAGGTGCAAGCATAGCTGCGCCCGTTGTACTCGAGCCTCTGGAAGTTGGCTCCGATTATTTCGTGGCAGCATGGGAGCCTGTCGACCAAGCCGACGACTATCAACTGACGGTCAGAGTATTTTCCGACGAAGTGCCCGAAAATGTAAATGTCGACTTTGGCACTGGCTCAACATTAACACTGCCTCAGGGTTGGACTTCTTCGTCCAGCAACTGTTACACTACCGAGCCTAATTTTGGTGAGGCTTCTCCAGCATTGCAATTGAGCGCCGACGAGGACTACCTGCTTTCACCAGTGTTTGAAACTACAATCAGCACCCTCTCAATGTACATTTCAAAAGGTGGCATCGGTGCTGGCGTCAACAATGTAATCAACATATATGCAATCAACGGTGCGACCGAAACACTTGTAGCTACACTCGAAAACTTGATGAACTTGCAAGCCGGCATTTATAACTTCAACTTTGGAGCAACGAGCGCCAACCAGTTCAAGATAGTCTACGATCGACCATCCAACGGACTAAGTGTCGGCATCGATGATATAGTAGTTGAATTCAATGTAAGTAATTCGCAAGTGTTGCCCGACTACGACGGAGTGTCGACATCTGGGCTTACAAATATGCGCGTTGACCGCCTATTGGACGGCGTCACTGAATATATGTATTGCGTCAAAGCTGTAAAATCCAATGGTGAAATTTCAGCACCGTCGCAGTATCAGAAAGTCACATTAAGCGATGCAGGAATCGAAAATCTCGAATGTGATACTGAAATCACAGTTGTCGGCCACGACGTTGTAAGCACACAACCAATGACCATTGTTGACCTCGCAGGACGCGTGATAGCATCCGATGTTTGCGCCGCCACCCTCCCCACCGGCCTCTACATCGTCAAAACCCCCACCCGCACCCTCAAACTCACCCTCCGCTAACCCGAACAATTCCCTCCCTTCGATATATAAAGGAATTGCAACAATAAGAAATGACAAAGGTGCCTGAGCTTCAATCAGGCACCTTTGTTGTTTTGTTTATGGATTTTACCCCAGAACTGTGGGGAGGGGTTATTTGAAGCGGTAGGTGACGCCGAGGGTGAGTACGCTTAGACCTGTTCCCCATGTTGGGAATGCGCCGCCAATCATACCGAGTTCGGCTTTAGCTGCCCAATTGTCGGTGAAGTAGTAGCGTGCACCTACTGTAGAGGTCATGGCAAATGAAGCACCTGTGCCATTGCTGCCGTTTTTGTTCCATACGACGTGGTCGTAGTCGTTGTAAGACCATTTTCTTGGGTGTTTTGTGTCAGAGGTTGATTCGTAAGATTTTTCTTCAAAGCCTTCTGTGCCCCAGTAGTCGTAAGAGCGGAAATTCACCGCAAAGCCGAAACCAAGTGTGAAATATGTGTCGAGCTTGTCGATAAATTGATAGTGGAAAGAGCAGTTTGCCATGAACGCAAGGTTGTCTTGCGAAACGGTAGCCCATGTAGAACCAACACCTTCACGATGACCTTTGTTTACTTGCTCCCAGCTATTATGGCGGTCGCCATCGGCAAGGTTTTTACCATAAATAGGGTAATAGTAGTCGTAGGTACCATACATAAATTCTACGTAGTTGCCGCATGCAACGTTATCGATAGAGAATCCAACACCTAACGATGCGCGGTTGTCGAGCCAGCCGTCGACGATACCCCATTCCATACCAAAATGTTGGCCGAATGTAGTAGAGTTTGCCAAAGTACCTATACCGATTGCACCATTGACGAGGGTTGTGTTTTTGGTGAATACGTTCTCTGTGAGTGCTGGCAATTCAGCTTGTGCCGTTGCAAAAGATGCTACAAGGCAGATTGATAAGAAAAGTTTCTTCATAGTGTAAAAAGTTGATTAATAATGATGCAAAGATAGTAAAATATTAGAAAAACAAATCGACGCGTCAAAAATTTTTATAAAAACCTATTAGCTCTTTTAACGCATCTTCTTTTTCTACGTTTTATAACTTAATTATAGTAAAGGGCTGTGCCCCGAATATTGAACAGCCTTATTTGTTGTGTAGATTTGTGAAATACTATCTACTGTCTATTTGTGGACTTTTCTGAATCGTTCCTGCAATGATTCGAGAAATTTGAGCAAATCAGAAAATTCCAATGATTTTCCATAGATAAAGCTGGAACGCATATCGTTATAATCTACTTCAAATTTAGGAATGAGTTCTTCTCTTGGTACAATAGTTATAGAAGATGGCAGTTCCTTATCATAATCTACATATCCGACATGGTAGAATTTCTTTCTATGCTCTACGATATCATAATAAAGATTGGAGTCGCTTAATGCTTTTTCCATGTAGTCAGTGTGAGATAATTTCTCCAAATCATAGAAGTGGCGTGACATACGATAAGTTCTTGGCTCCTGTTTCTGATATTCCTCACATAGCAAAAATGCTTTCTCTAAGAATGTTCTTGCAGGACTCACCGTCTTAATTGTCTGAACAATATCAGAATCCACATCTTCATCTTTATAAACTTGCTGAACCAATGAAGAAATGCGTTTCATTTCATATGGCTCTGCCATTGAAAGAACGCTGATTTCAATCTTTACTGTCGGTATTGCATATGGTGCATCACTGTCATAAAGTGACGGATATTGAACGAAGATTACAGACGGGTCTTTATCGTGAGCGACTTTTTTAGGTTCACCGTTTTCATCCGGGATTTCATTTTCAGCAAGCACAGTTACATCCAGTCCCAATAATGACAATTGTTCTTTCAGTTCTTCCTTAAACTCACCGAAAATATAATCCTGACCTTTCTCTCTCAAATTATGTATTTGCGTATTACTTGTACAGTTTGCACATGATAGGTTCTTTTCTTTCAGAAAGAATTCACGTCCGAGAGCCAAATCAATATCTTCACTGAATCGGTCTATAATGTTCCAGCCCTTGCTTAAACTTGTACCTCCTTTGAAAAGTAAATATTCGGCAGCATTTGTTTGAAATAAAGCATACAACACGGCTGTTACCCACCAGTCTTTTTCCGCAGCGGCTTCATCGATGTGCATAGTATCAACTACGCCCTGTATCATTGCTTTACGTTCATCTATTGAGAAGTCTATCCATTTACTCATTGTTGTAGCTATTTTTGGTTCTTGATGTTTTTTTTTATAATTTGTCTTATCCATACTGGAGCCAGTAGCAAGTCGTGTTCAATAGTTTCTAATTCGGGTGTCTCATATAATAATTGAGCAACCCTTTTATCTACTGCGTCAGTTATATTTTCTTCACCTATGCTGCGAAGTGCTTGTACCAATTCAGGCATCAATTTCCCCTTATATGCAAAATTCTTAGGTACCCCATGTTTAAGAGTAACTGTTCTATTTCCTAATTTCAATTTTCTTGGAGTTCCTGATGTTATAAAACAAGCGTTCATAGGTACCTGGGTTGAAAATCCCAATCTGTTAGCAGCCGTTTCGCCTGTCGGAAATACGATTGCTTTATCTCTTTTTGCAATCTCTGTCACAAGTTCAAATGCAGAAGGATATACAACACCAAATCGAGTCTTTTTTGCCTTCACATATACCCCTTTGGCTATTCGTGTAATCAAACCTTCTTTCTCATACATAGCAAGCAGTTTCGTTACATATTCCACATCAAATTGTGGAAATGATGAAACGAAAAACACCTCGCCATATTTGGCGTAGGTTATCTTTGCCCTAATCTTTTGTTCAACAGTTCTTTGCATGTCGTTTTTGTCTAATTTCAAGTCGGAATAAAAGCGTTTTTTTCCGACCACAAAGATAGTAAAATATTAGAAAAACAAATTGTTGCACTCAAAAATTTTATTAAAACCTATTTGCGCTTTCGCATTGGTGTGTTGACGGATTGGTTGAGAGGGAGGATTTATAAGATTTGTAAGATTGGGAAATGTTTGTTATTTTTGCCAACGGGTATAGCATCGAAGCCTGACGTTTGGGGCGTGTTCGACGAATGCTATGCGGCATAAATGATTATTGAATGAACAGAAGGATTGAATCGATTAAGGGTTTGCTCGAGGATAGTACGCTTGTGGTGATAAAGGGCGGTGCTGTCAGTCGATTCAGTCGTCGTGGCGTAGCCGATTTGCTTTGGATTCTCGACAATGATGCCGACTTGCTCCGAGGTGCGTCGGTTGCCGATAAGATTATTGGCAAGGCAGCTGCGTCGTTGATGATTATGGGTGGCGTTAGCAATGTTTATACACCTAAAATCACGGTTGCTGCGCTGCAGATGCTGCAAGCTGCCGAAATCGGTGTGGAGTATGATTCGACAATAGAGTTTGTGGAAAATCGCACACACACTGGTCGCTGTCCGCTCGATACGCTATGTGCCGATATGTCGGAACCGTCTGAAATGGCGGCTGCTATACGCGATTTTCTCAACCAACAAAAGTAATTTCTATCGTAAATAAGTAAAACAATGAATACTACTACGTTGACAACCTCGTTTCCCACCTTGCGCTTGACTGATGTTAAAGCGTGGATGTTTGCTACAATCTTCGTTGTAGGCAATTTGATTTTGCCTCAATTGGCTCACGTGATTCAGAATGGCGGATTTATTTTCCTTCCGATATATTTCTTCACGCTTGTAGGAGCTTACCTATATGGGTGGCAAGTGGGGCTGCTTACGGCTGTGGCTTCGCCGCTGCTCAATAGCGCGCTTTTCGGTATGCCAGCACCCGCTGTGCTTCCGATTATTATGATTAAGGGTGCGTTGCTCGCAATTGCTGCCAGCTTTGCGGCTCATCGCTATCGCAAGGTGTCGATATTGATACTTGTAGCGGTGGTGCTTGCTTATCAAGTGGTTGGATGCGCGATTGAAACCGCGATAACAGGCAGTTGGATGGTTGGTCTACAAGATTTCCGTCTTGGCATTCCCGGTATGTTGATGCAGGTGATAGGTGGCTATTTTTCTATAAAAATGTTAAAAAAGCATTTGGGCTGAACAAACGCAAACCTACGATTGTTGAAATAAAAGACCCGAACTTCGGTTGAGTCGGGGTATGAATAAACCCTAATAACTTAAAAAATGAAAAAATTATTTTTATCGCTATGCGCCATGCTGATGGTATCGCTGTGCGCATGTTCTGACGATGACGTCACTATCAAGTACAGTGAAGTGCCAGCGCCAGTGAAAACTTTTGTTGAAACTTATTTCCCTGGAGTGAATGTAAAGCATGTGCGCGTCGACAGATATGAAACAAATTCGGAATATGATTTGTATCTCGAAAAAGGCATTGAAATTGAAATCCACGCCGACGGTGTGTGGGACAATATCGAGAGTCGCCGTGTAGGCATCCCAGCTTCGTTGCTCCCCAAAGCTGCGCAGACTTATATCAGCACAAACTATCCCGACAGAAGAATCCTCGAGGTTGACCAAAACACGTATGGCTATGAGGTGGAACTCGACAAGCGCATCGAATTGATATTCGGCGCTGACGGCGAATTTCGTGGAATCGACCGCTAATAAGTAGAGAAATATACTTTATCACGCTTCGGAAGCTACAACTTTCGGAGCGTGAGTTTTTGTGCCGATTCGCATACTATAGTTAGGAGAGATTTCACTAACTTTGCAAATGATTATTGACAATGGCAAAATGGTAGCTGCAACAGGTATCTATCCATTGAAGAAATGATCACACAACTTATAAGGTAAAGAGATGAAATTTGAAAAAGAGATAACCGATGCAGTCTTTGGGGGCGAACGACCTCTGTTTGCTTCGCACGGGTTGTTGCTCAAACGAGTTACTATCGAGCCTGGCGAGTCAGCCTTGAAGGAGTGTTCCGACATTAAGGCTGTAGATTGTGAATTTAAGGGTAAATACCCATTTTGGCATGTCGACGGCTTCGAAATCGACAGTTGTGTGTTTCGCGAAGGGGCACGTGCTGCGCTATGGTATTCGCGCAATCTTGTAATGCGTAACACGCTTGTGGAGGCTCCCAAGATGTTTCGCGAAATGGAAAATCTGGAGCTAACGACGGTGCGTATTCCAGATGCGCAGGAGACTATGTGGCATGTGAGTGGCGTACGATTGCGCGACGTTGAGGTAGCTCATGCCGACTATCTGTTTATGCACTCGAGCAATATTGACATCGAAGATTATCGCCAGCAAGGTAATTATTCGTTCCAATATTGCAAAAATGTAGTGATTCGCAAAGCTCATATCGATTCGAAAGATGCATTCTGGAACACTGAAAACGTCACAATCTACGACTCAGAGCTTACGGGCGAATACTTAGGCTGGCACTCTCGAAATCTGCGCTTGGTGCGTTGTCGCATCGCAGGCACTCAACCGTTGTGTTATTGCCATAATCTCGTAATGGAGGATTGCGAAATGGCGCCCGATTGCGACCTTGCATTTGAGTGTTCAAGCCTCGATGCTAAAGTGAAGGGCAGAATTACGAGCGTGAAAAATCCTACAACAGGCCATATCGTTGCCAACGAAATTGGTGAGATAATACTTGATGAAAATATCCACCAACCTGCTAACTGCATAATAGAGGTTAAGAATTGACGTCGGCGGATAAAATATCAGTGCGCGATGGGCTGTTGGCGATGATTCGCAATGGCAGTAAGATGACACTGCGCCAGCAGTTGCATCTGACTGTGGTGCTCAGTATTCCTGCGATATTGGCGCAACTGTCGGCAATCATCATGCAGTATATCGATGCTGCTATGGTGGGGTCGCTCGGCACAGAGGCTTCAGCTTCGATTGGCTTAATGGCGACATCGACATGGCTCTTCTGGGGCTTGTGTACGGCTACAGCTGTGGGATTCTCGGTGCAAGTGGCTCACCGCATAGGTGCTTCCGACATGAAAGGGGCACGCAGCGTGATGCGACAGTCGTTTGTAGTGACGTTAGTGTTCAGCTCGCTGTTAGCTATAGTTGGCGTCGCTGTCAGTGGATTTTTGCCGCGGTGGCTCGGAGGCGGGCCTGAGATAGTGGGCGATGCTTCCACCTATTTTGCCATATTCGCAGCATGGCTTCCAGCAGCACAATTTTTCTACCTCGCAGGAGCGATGTTGCGCTGTAGTGGCAACACGTTTGTGCCCGGCATGGCTAATATTGCCGTGTGCTTGCTTGACGTGGTGTTTAATTTCTTTTTGATATTCCCAACGCGCGAACTGACGATTGGGTCGCTGGAACTTACCATGCCAGGCGCTGGGCTCGGAGTTACAGGTGCGGCTATTGGCACCGGGCTCGCTGAGTTTTGTGGTGGAGTTTACCTGATGTGGTATCTCTGCTGGCGCAATCGCGACCTGAATTTGCGTGGCCGTCGAGGTAGTTTCCGCCCTACGCGTGAATGTTTGCGTCGCGCGTTTAACATAGGTGCTCCAATCGGAGCGGAGCATTTGCTTATGTGCGGTGCACAAGTGCTGACCACAGTGATTGTGGCTCCATTGGGAGCTGTGGCTATAGCTGCCAATGCGTTTGCTGTGACGGCTGAGAGCCTCTGCTATATGCCTGGCTATGGCATTTCGGAGGCAGCAACCACACTTGTTGGTCAAAGCCTTGGGGCAGCGCGCAAGGCGCTTGCAAGGCGTTTTGCCTACATCACTGTGATTTCGGGCATAACGATAATGTCGATAATGGGCGTTGTGATGTATTTCGGCGCACCATTGATGATGGGCATCATCACTCCAGTGGCTGAGATATGCCAAATGGGTGTAGAGGTGCTCCGCATTGAGGCATGGGCTGAGCCGATGTTTGCTGCGTCGATAGTGGCGTATGGCGTATTCGTTGGCGCGGGCGACACGTTAGTGCCTTGCGGTATGAACTTAGCGAGCATTTGGGGCGTGCGCCTGACGTTGGCAGCTCTGCTTGCTCCAACTATGGGCTTGCAAGGAGTGTGGCTTGCTATGGCAATTGAACTTGGATTTAGAGGGGCGATTTTCTTGTGGCGCTTGCGCGGCAATAGCTGGATCAACCGCTACGTTGCACCTCAACAGCATACATAATAAAATGACAAAGATATGGCGATGTTTGATTTTGATGAACTGACTGCCCGAAAGGGTACTAACTGCGTGAAATGGGATGTCCCGATGCCCGACGATGTAATCCCGATGTGGGTTGCTGATATGGATTTTCGCACCGCTCCAGCTGTAATTGAGGCCGTTAAGCGCCGTGCCGCTCATGGCATATATGGCTACACCCGAGTGCCGCAACAATACTACGATGCTATCGTAGGGTGGTTCGCACGTCGCCATAACTGGACTATCGACCCTACGAAAATTATCTATACAACGGGCGTAGTGCCAGCTCTGTCGGCCATAATCAAGGGGCTTACGAAGCCAGGCGACAAGGTCATAATTCAAAATCCTGCCTATAATTGCTTCTTTTCGTCGATTCGCAACAACGACTGCCAGCTCTCAGCAAACGAGCTCGTGTGCCGTAATGGCCGCTTTGAAATCGACTTTGGCGACCTCGAACGCCGCGCTGCCGACCCC
Source organism: Muribaculaceae bacterium (assembly GCA_017629835.1). Taxonomy (GTDB): domain Bacteria; phylum Bacteroidota; class Bacteroidia; order Bacteroidales; family Muribaculaceae; genus JAGBWK01. The sequence goes on from JAGBWK010000046.1 coordinate 18,792, forward strand.
GACGCACGGCTAATGATTATTTGCAACCCTCACAATCCGACAGGTCGCCTATGGTCGCGCGACGAGTTGAAACGCATTGCGCAGATTTGCCGTGACCATAACGTCATTGCCGTATCCGACGAGATTCATTGCGAACTGACTTATGGTCGCCGCTATAACTCATTTGCACCGATTGCAGCTGAGGTTGGAATCGACTCAGTGGTGTGCGTATCGCCAAGCAAAGCGTTCAACATCGCCGGTCTTCAAACCGCCAACATCGTAACTACCAATTCGGATATGCTTGCTCGCATCGACCGCGCTATCAACGACAACGAGGTGTGCGACATCAATCCCTTCGGTGTAGTAGCGCTTATTGCGGCTTACAATGAGGGAGAGCAATGGCTTGAGGAGTTGTGCGACTATATTTGGGAGAATTACCAAATCACTAAGCGATTCTTCGAAGAGCGTCATCCGCAGTACTCATTCCCAGAGCTGGAAGCAACATATTTGATGTGGATTGATGTCACAGAGTCGGGGTTGGATGCCGACACATTCGCTGCTCGACTTTTGGATGAGGGCAAAGTGATGCTCAATTCGGGCACGATGTATTCGCAGGTTGAGCCTTCGGCTGAAAGCAACCGACAGTATGTGCGCCTAAATCTTGCATGCCCTCGCGCTCGATTGGAAGAAGCACTTTCGCGTATCGACAAGTTTCTTTCGTCGCTGAAATCTTAACGACAGCTTCGTTGTTGAGCGGTTATCCTCTTCGCTTTGCCAGCTTGCTTAGAGTGCCACTTTCTGCACTTGATTGCCTTGACGGCGGATGTAGATGCCACCACGCACTGGCTCGTTGATGCGACGGCCCTGTAGGTCGAAATATTCGACTGGAGCATTCTGTTCGTCGCCCTCAATAATCACATTCTCTACGCCTGATTTAGCATAGTCGGGAAGCTCTGCTGCTGGAGTTGTGTCGCGCACTGGCTCTGGCTCCGACTTCCCGTAGGTGCCGAATTTTTCGGTGAGGAAGCTAACCTTATTCTTGAGATGAGATAGTACGCGGTCGGTTCTCGACGCCATATTGGTGTTGTTGACCACCGATGCGCCACCCGAGGGGGGAGCGACGTTTTTCCAGCGTTCATAGTCGGCTGCAGCTGCGGTTGTGATATGTTCGGCATAAAGGCGGATGTCGTCGTAGAGGCCGTCGAAGCATTGCGACATAAACCAGCGCCAAGTTGCTTCTACCTTGTCGTTGAACATACCATTTTTTCTAAAGCTTGGAATCCAAGTGTTGCCGTATGGGTCGTGATTGTAGAAAAATCCGTCGGTAGGGCCGTTAAAGGCTTGTCCGCAGTCCCATAGAGGTGAGAAATGCCACTTTTGCCCCTCGCCATTGTCGCGGAAAAGGTAGGTGCTGCCATGATATGCCTCAACGTCGGAAATTATCTCTTTGACCAAGTAGTAGCGGGCAGCGTCGTCGAGGTCGAGATAGCTCCAGAGGGCGTCGGAGTTGGCTCCTACGAGGTCGTTCATGGCGTTGAATTGCTCAGAAATGAAGCGGCGTTGGAGTTCGGAATAGAGTTCGGGTGTGTCGAAAGTTATGCGCAGTTTGTCGAGCGAATGACCTGATGCGCAAGATTTTTCGTTCAGTCTAATCTGGTTTTCTTCGTCGTAGTTGTCAAACTCAACGATGTATCCACCTGAGATGAGGTTTTGGTCGATAGTTTCATCGGGCGACTCGGTGATGTTGACTCTGCCGTCGCCAATGCGAATCGACTCTGTGAGGAAATACAACCCGCGGTAGTCGCCGTTGATAATCACTTCTATAGGTTGCTGGTCGGGGGTCCAAGGCAAACCGATACGGTTGCCGAGATTGAATCCGACGAAGTTGCGCATGAAGCCACAATTGTCGTCGGCGTGAGCCATTAGTGCATAGTGCTTGCTCTTCTCGGGGGTCAATGCGAGTAGGTCTTGCTTTTTGCCCAATTTGATTTTATAAGGCTTCTTTGCAAAACCTTTCATAGTCCAGTTGCCACGAGCTTTGATTTCGAGAGGGAGAGGCTCCTCTTCCGAGCCAACCGACTCTGCGCCTAATTGGATGAGCCACTCGCAGTCGTTCACATCGAGCCAGTATTCACCTTGGAAATAGTTTTTGTGATTGAGATTTGTGGAGATGACCTCATTGTCGAACACATAGTTGCCCTCGGAGTCGGTTACGAAGTTGCCGAGGTCGTCGGTGTGATATACGTTGATATGCAGAACGGGGAGCGTGCCAGTGGTGTCATCTTCGGGCTCAGTTGTGGGGGTGTCGGGTTCAACGCCGTTGACAGTGATTTTCACCACAGTAGGCTTGGCGTGCGTGCCGTCGAGTTCGAGGTCGAACGAAATATTTACATTACTGAGTTTCTCAGCCACAATGTTTGCACCGTCTTGCGTAGCGTAGACGTACATTGATTTGTCGACAGTGGTGCCAACTCCGAGATTGCACTGCCACTCAGAGCCGCCAACCTTGAATTTTCCGTCGAGACTTGCCACAGTTAGAGAGTAGTGACTGCCCTGACGTTCAAATAGATAAGCATCTTGTGCCGCCCAATTGTTGAACGCACCGCGAAGATACATTTTGGGGTAACCGTCGGAGTAAGTTTTATCGGCAGCGATAGCTATCGACGCGAAGCTAACGATGCACAAAACCATCAATATGACTCTTCGGAAAATATTCATAACCTAAAAAAGTATAATATAAATCTCAAATCCACCACAAAGATACGAAAAAAAAGAGCAATTTCGCTATCTTTGCAGTTGGATATGAATATCGAAGAAATACGCAAACAGTTTCCAATCCTCGAACGTAAGGTTTACGGCAAGGATTTGATATACCTCGACAATACGGCAACGTCGCAGACCCCTCTCCGCGTGGTTGACGCCATTCGCGAATATTACACTACGACAAAGGCGAACGTGCATCGTGGAGTTTTCTCGCTGTCGCAGGAAGCAACCGACCTACAGGAGGCTACACGCCGTCGCGTGGCGGAGTTTATCAATGCCGAAAGCCACGAAGAAATAATTTTCACACGTGGCACAACCGAGGCACTCAACCTTGTCGCTTCATCCTACGGCGACCTGCTTGACGACGGCGACGAGATTATTCTCACCGAAATGGAACACCATGCCAACATCGTGCCCTGGCAACTACTTCAGCGACGCAAACGCTTGACTATCCGCGTTGTACCGATAAACGCCGTTGGCGAACTCGACTTCGATGCATATCGCTCCCTCTTCAACGAGCGCACACGCTTGGTCGGCTTCTGCCACGTGTCGAACGTGCTTGGCACAGTCAATCCCGTCAAAGAAATGATTGACTACGCACACTCTAAAGGCGCTACAGTTTGCGTCGACGGAGCGCAAGCCTTGCCCCACATGGGAGTGGATGTGCGAGCCCTCGATGCCGATTTCTACGTGTTCTCATCCCACAAAATGTATGGCCCAACTGGCGTTGGCGTGCTCTACGGCAAGCGTCATCTGCTCGAAGCCATGCCCCCCTATCAAGGAGGCGGTGAAATGATAAAGAATGTGAGCTTCGAGCACACAACCTTTGCCGACCTGCCATTCAAATTCGAAGCTGGTACCCCCGATTTTATCGACATTGCTGCCTTTGCGAAAGCGCTCGACTTCATCGAAGAGGTTGGCTACGACACAATCGCTGCTCACGAGCACAAACTGCTCCAGTACACTACCGAACGCATGCTCCAAATTCCTGGAATGAGAATATTTGGCACCTCACCCAATAAGTCGGCAGTCATATCATTCCTCATCGACGGTGCACATCACTACGACATCGGTATGCTCCTCGACCGACTCGGAGTAGCAGTGCGCACAGGCCACCATTGTGCCGAGCCACTGATGACAGCACTTGGCATACAGGGCACAGTTCGCGCATCGTTTGCCGTCTACAACACCCTCGACGAGTGCGACCGCTTCATCGCCGCTCTCGCTCGTGTCGCCGCGATGCTCACAGCTTAAATTGGCATTTCTGAGCGATAAAAACAGTTCATTTGCCAACAATTAAGGCAGATTGCAGCGACAAAATCTCAAAAAATTTGCGTGAATAGAAAATAATAAGTAACTTTGCACCGCAAGCCCAGATGGCGGAATCGGTAGACGCGCTGGTCTCAAACACCAGTGGAGCAATCCATCCCGGTTCGATCCCGGGTCTGGGTACA
>JAGBWK010000047.1 GCA_017629835.1 Muribaculaceae bacterium
AGGCTTCGTATCCAAATCCAAAATCTTCAACTCCTACCGCCGCGTCCTCCGCCACTACAGCGACGACTAACCTCACCCCAATTATCCATTTATTCTGTTGTAAAATATTCCTGTTGGTCACGAAATCAATAGCAGTGTGTGAGATAGGGCGGTTTAAAAACGAGAAAAGACGCTCGGGAATGCCGAACGTCTTTGTTTTGGTGGCGGGTAGAGGACTCGAACCTCTGACCTTTGGGTTATGAGCCCAACGAGCTACCACTGCTCCAACCCGCGATGTTTTACGAGTGCAAAGTTAAGGATAATCTGTGAATTTACCAAATTTTGCGACTAAAAAATGCTGATAAAATTGGCTGGTTAACTGTATTTATTTGAATTACAATGGGTTGTTGTCGAGTTGCTCTAAGCGGGATTATAAGAACATCCGGCTAATTATTAGAAAACCCAAATGTGATTAAATAAAGAATCCAACTGTGTTTAAATAAAAAATCCAGCGAGAGTCGGAAGGCTCTTGCTGGATTTTTGCTATTTCAGTAAGTTGTAGGGTTATTTCACTACGACTTTGAAGGATTTGGAGGATGTTCTGACGATGTAGAAGCCGCCTTTGAGTTCGAAGCGACCCTCTTCAGCAACGTTTTCTGAGCAAACCATTCGGCCAGCAGCATCGTAGATTGCTACTTGGGTAGGCTCATCGACGATGACTACGATTTGGTTGCCGTCGACATAGCAAGCTACGTTTTTATCGACTGCTACATTTTCGATGCCTGCAGGGGGGAGGAGGCGAACTGAGATGCGGTTGCTCACTTTCGACTTGAATTCGGCGTTGTGGGCCATTACGTCGTATGAGTATGTTCCCACTTGTGGCAGGTTTTCGACTGCATAGCTTGTGACATTACCCACGTTGAGATTCTTGAATTCGGCGAGGGCAACATCGGTGATTGGACCGCCGTGTCCAACTTTGATGTCGTCGATATAGAGGCTTGCGGTGGTTGATGATTCGTATGTGAGGCGGATTGCACGATAATTTTTAGTGAATTCAAACGATTCGGTTTTGCCGCCAGAAGCAGTTGTGATAGGAGTGATTCGTGATACAACTTCCCAATTGTTGTCTAAGAGAGCTTCAACGATGATAGTGTTGCTTGCAGCGCTACCGCTTCCGCGATGCCAGAAGCTGAGTGTGCGGACACCGTCGTTGTAGACGGGTGACTCGATATAGTTGCCATTGCTACCCATCTTGAGCGAAGGCGCTGATTCGCCACAGAGCGAGCTCATTGATGTGGTCGATGTACAGTTGGTGGCCCAACCAGCGGGGAGACGTTCGAGCATACCGGTGAAATCAACTGTGCCTACTGCCGACGACTGGTTGATTTCACCCGAAGTAGTAGGTGGTACAACAGTATCGTTCTATGTTTATGCATTTGATTCATTATATGGTTCATACTCACAGTCATATTCTTTCTGCTATTCAGAAAGTGGTACTGAAATTACTGATTTCGTAGTACTCGAAACTAAGTCATATAAAGATGAAGCTTGGGCGAAGGTAGAGTTCTCACTCCCTGCAAATGCTAAGTATTTCGCAATCCACGTAGTGAACTACGAAAACCGCGTATCATTGATGTTCGACGACTTCGAATTCACTAAGGGTTCTAAACCTTTCGTAGTTGAAAGCTACAATGTGTATCGCAACGACGAACTCATTGCTAATGTTGTAGAGCCTGCTTACGCCGACGATATGACTCAACTCGATGAAGAAGTTGACTACAGATATGAAGTGACTGTAGTTTATGCTGACTACGGTGAATCAATGCTCTCTAATGTTGTTATTCTCGACGACCTTACTGCAGTTGACGGCATTGATGCCGCTGGCGCTAAGATTGTAGTGCGCGGCAACGAAGTTACTATCAGCGGTTGCGCTGGCAATGCTGTTGCAATCTATAGCATCTCAGGCTACGCTGTATATAGCGCTCCTGCAGTCGACGATGTTAAGGTAACTCTCGCTTCTGGCGTTTACCTCGTCACCGTAGGCAACACTACAACCAAAATTATGGTAAACTAAGCATTAAGCTTACGATAGCATAAATCCTTTTAGGAGCGGCTAACCGATTGGGTAAGTCGCTCCTAATTTTTTTTGTTCACGCTTTCGTTTGCACTGCGTCCACGAAAAATATATGCCTGCTGTTTTATCTTCTCATGGCATTTATTATCTTTGTGAAAAGTTTATAACCAAAATTGAATTAATGATGAAGAAATTATTTTCACTTATGTCGGCTTGTTTGCTGACTCTCGGCTTTGCAAGCTGCAGTCAGTCGGGTGCCACCAACGAGGCGAACAATGCTTCGGAGTATGCCAACCCAACTATTCAGACTATTATGGAGCGTCGTAGCATTCGCGATTTCAAGCAGGAACCTATTGCACGCGAGCAGCTCGACCTGATTATGGAGTGCGGTATCAATGCTCCCAATGGGCAAAACAAGCAGTCGTGGGCAGTGCGCGTAGTCGACAATCCCGCAGTGTTTGACTCTATCGTGAATATGACTATCGCCGCAAATCCCGACGTTGACCCAGAAATGGTGAGAGGATGCTATCGTGGCGCGCCTGTAATGGTGTATATCGCAAGAGAGAAATCGTATGATTTCAGCACAATCGACTGTGGCTTGTTGTCGGAAAACATCTGTTTGGCAGCGCAGAGTCTTGGTATCGGCAGCATCTGCTTAGGCAGCCCAATCCGTATGTTGCAGAAAGTTGGCGGAATCGCCGATATGCTCCAGTTGGATGAAAACTACGAGCTCGTGTTGTGCATCGGCTTAGGCTATCCCAACGAGTCGCCCGAAGCGAAGCCACGCGACAAGTCCAAAGTCCGCTACATCGAAATTTAATCCCACTGCTATTTGCCGAGGTTGTAGCGCTTGATGATTTGCGCACAAGTGTGCCTTACATTCTCGGCCGCTACTGCAGGTTGCATTGCATATTCAAGGTTTAAGTCGCCATTTGCAATAGGGTAAATCCCGGCAAATGGCGCTTTTGCTATATCGTCGTGGTCGGCAACCGCTCCGGCGATTGCCACGACAGGTACTCCGAGCTCAGTGGCTCGTGCGAGCACTCCCGACGGCACTTTGCCAAACAATGTTTGGCGGTCGATGCGCCCCTCGCCTGTGATTACTAAGTCGGCATTGCTGACAATCGAATTGAAATCGATAATGTCGAGTATGGCATCAATGCCGCGTGTCAGCCGGCAAGATGAAAAAGCGAGAAAGCCAGCTCCAAGTCCCCCGGCAGCTCCTGCTCCAGGGATCTCGGCAACATTGCGCCCAACGGTCGCTTCAATCACTTGCGCGTAGTTCATTAAAGCGTCATCAAGCTGCGCTACCATATCGCTGTCAGCCCCCTTTTGAGGTGCATAGACGTAGGATGCGCCCTCAGGTCCACATAGAGGATTGGTTACGTCGCTGATAACGGTGATGTCGGCGCCAAGTATATCCTTTCGTGCCGCCGATGTGTCAATGCGGCTCAGATTGCTGAGCGCAAGTCCCCCTTGAGGTAGCAAATTGCCGTCGGCATTGAGAAATCTGACGCCCAATGCGCTGAGCATGCCAGTGCCCCCGTCGTTTGTCGCGCTGCCACCGATACCGATGATAAAGCGTCGGCACCCTTCGCTCCATGCGCGGAGCATCATTTCGCCAGTGCCGTAGGTGGTAGTAATCGCAGGGTTGCGTTCCTCTGGCGAGAGGAGCGTAATGCCCGAAACTGATGCCATATCGATGATAGCAGTCAATGCGTTGCCGATTTTGGCAACCCCAAAGTGGCTCTTGATTGTGCGCATCAGTGGGTCGTGCACCTCGCAAGCGATATAGCATCCCCCTAACGCTGCGAGTAGGGCGTCGGTAGTGCCTTCGCCTCCGTCGGCAACAGGTAGCTCAACAGTGAGAATCCCGCTGTCGACGTCGTGGATGCCTGCAGCAGTTGCCGCCGCAACTTGAGCCGATGTTAGCGACCCTTTGAACGAGTCGCAAGCTATAACCACTTTCTTGATTTTCTGTCCTCTTGCCATTCTTTCGATAGCTTTCGTTTATGGGGCGAATGATGCTTAAAAGTAGGGCAGTCCTCTTGATTGATGACTGCCCAAAGTTTGTGATTATCGAGTAATATCCTTGATGATTTCAGAAATCATATTCGGTGCTATTTTACGAGCCCCATACCAGTGCGAATAGCTTCTTCGTTGGCTGGAATGAGGTGGTGGTGGCGTTCGGGAAGCGCCTTTTTGAGCCCTTTAAGCACATTGTCGATAGTTACGATAGGCTTTAGCTTTAGCAGTGCGCCAAGCAATATCATATTGTAGCCTTTGGCGTTGCCTAAGGCGATAGTGGCGTCCATTGCATCGACAGGCACAATGTTGATGTCGGTGCGTGTCGGTTTGCGCTGAATGCTGTAGGGGTCGTAGATGAGTAGTCCACCAGGCTTGACGTGGCTTTCAAATTTGTCGAGACTCTGTTGGTTGAGGATTACGGCTGTGTCGTACAGGTCAACGATTGGCGAGCTGATTGCTTTGTCGCTTATGATTACAGTTACGTTGGCTGTGCCACCGCGCTGCTCTGGACCATACGAAGGTATCCACGACACTTCAAGGTCGTTCATAAGTCCGGCGTAAGCGAGTATTTTGCCCATTGAGAGTACTCCTTGACCACCAAATCCAGCTATGATAATTTCTTCTTTCATGATTAGCGTTGTATATACAGGCTCTGCCTATGGGTTTAACACTCTTTTTTGAGGTCGCCTAATGGATATTTGACAAACATATTTTCTTCCATCCACTTGTTGGCTTTTTCAGGGGTCATTTTCCATCCTGACGAGCATGTGCCGACAATCTCAATCACTGAGCATCCTTTGTTGGCTTTCGAGTTCTGGAATGCGAGTTTGATTGCAGCTTTTGCTTTGCGCACTGACGCTTGAGTGTGAACAGCTTGGCGTGTCACGTAGCATGTGCCGTCGAGTTTTGCAAAAAGGTCGCTGATAGCCAATGGGTAGCCGTTGAGGTCAACGCGTCGGCCGTAGGGTGTCGTTGCAGTCTTTTGACCTTCGAGCGTCGTTGGCGCCATTTGCCCGCCAGTCATACCGTAGATAGCATTGTTGATGAATATTATCGCAATGTTTTCGCCACGGTTGGCAGCGTGGATAGCCTCCGATGTGCCTATGGCTGAGAGGTCGCCGTCCCCCTGATATGTGAACACTGCCTTTTCGGGCATCAGTCGCTTGATTGCAGTAGCAAGAGCTGGCGCACGGCCGTGAGCCGCTTCAACCCAGTCGACGTCGATGTAGTTGTAAGCAAACACGCCGCACCCTACTGGAGCTACGCCTATGGTCTGCTCTTCAAGTCCGAGTTCGTCGATTACTTCGGCTATGATTTTGTGGACCACGCCATGGCTACAGCCGGGGCAGTAGTGCATTGTGCGCTCGTCCAAAAGTCGTGGACGGGAGTAAACGCGGTTGGCGGGGTCGATGATTTTATCTAATTCCATTGATTTAGGATTTATATTTACGATTGGATTGGCATCGCCTCTGTCGGAGAGAATGACCGATGCCTGTTATTTGACGAAATTGGTTTTTAGAGCCTCGAGCACCTCTAATGGATTAGGCACGATGCCTCCCATTCGCCCGAAATGAGCCGTTGGCACTTGGTCGTGAACGGCAAGGCGCACGTCCTCAATCATTTGGCCAGCGTTGAGCTCAGCCACGAGGATTCCTTTCGAGCCTTCGGTGATGCGTAATATTTCGTCGTAGGGGAATGGCCACAATGTGATTGGGCGGATGAGTCCGACGCGGATACCTTCGGCGCGAGCTTCTTCCACCGCTTTGAGGCAAATGCGAGCCATTGAGCCGAATGCTACGATAAAGTATTCAGCATCGTCGGTGTGATGCGTTTCGTAGCGGACTTCATTCTTCTCGATTTCGCGGTAAGTGCGTTGGAATCGTTCGTTATTCTTCTCCATGATTGCGGAGTCGAGTTCGAGCGACGTCACCACGTTGCGACCGCGACCTTTTTTGCCTGTGAGCGCCCATGGGCATTGTTGGCGAATCTCCTCTTCGGTGCGGCGTGGACGGAATGGAGGGAGAACTACCTTTTCCATCATTTGTCCGATAACGCCGTCGGAGAGAATGAGCGACGGAGTGCGGTATTTGAACGCAAGGTCGAATCCGAGAGCCACGAAATCGGCCATTTCTTGAACCGACGATGGCGCGAGCACAATCAAGTGATAGTCGCCATGACCGCCACCTTTAGTCGATTGGAAATAGTCTGACTGGCCGGGGTGAATAGTGCCAAGACCAGGACCTCCGCGCTGCACATTAACAATTAATGCTGGCAATTCCGACGCAGCAAGATAGGATATGCCTTCCTGCATCAGCGATATGCCAGGACTTGACGATGATGTCATGACGGCTTTGCCAGTTGCGGCTCCGCCATACACCATATTGATAGATGCTACTTCGCTCTCGGCTTGGAGCACAACCATGCCAGTGGTCTCCCATGGCATTTCGGCTTCAAGAGTCTCGAGAACTTCAGATTGGGGTGTGATAGGGTATCCAAAGTAGCCGTCGCAACCATAGCGGATAGCCGCGTGTGCAATGGCTTCGTTGCCCTTCATCAATCTAACTTCTTCGTTCATTTCTGTTGGATTGTGTTTCTTAGGAGGGAGATTGGGTTAACTTTGAATTTGTTTTTTGAGGAGAGGAATCTGTTGCAAAATTATTTTTCGACTACGCGATACACTTCGATGCAAGCGTCGGGGCACACAGTCGCGCATCCCGAACAGCCTATGCAAGCTGTAGGATTCTTCATATAAGCGAAATGATAACCGCGATTATTAACCTCTTTCTCTTTCAGTGAGAGGCAGTCAGTTGGACAAGCCACAACGCAGAGATTGCATCCTTTGCAACGTTCGATGTCGATAGTGACAGCTCCGTGGATTTTTGCCATGATATTTAGATTAGTTTTCAAAGGCAAATTTAATAAACTATATTTTCATATCAAACAAAATCCCCACTTTTCATCGTTAAAAAAGTAGGGATTAGTTGTTAAATCTTAATAAAATCCTCCCCACACTATCCTAACGGAGTGTGTTGTCCTATTTTAGTAGTACACGTCTTGTGGGGATTATATTTTGGAAAATAGGCGTTGGAGTTCGCCAATCCAGAGCACCAACGATGTGCTGCCTATTATAATCAGCCAGTCGGGTAACGATAGGGGTGCGACGGTGAAAAATCCTCCGCCGAATGTCACGATCAGCAATTGCCCAACCACAATCAGTGTGGCAATCAATATAAATTCGCTACAATGCTTCAAATGCAGAGCGCTACGGCCTGTAGCAAAGGCGCGGGCATTGAATATGTTCCAGAATTGTAGGAATACGAATATTGTGAAGAATAGACTTTGCTCGTAGACTGTTAATCCCTTGCCACTGCCGAAATTGGGGCTTAAAAGGTCGGACATCGAGGTGATGTTGGCGCTCTCCATTACGTAGAGTATTGCCAGCAGCAGAGCGAAAAAGATGCCGCCTGTAGTGAATATGCTTTTCCACATCCCGCTATTGATTATGAACGAATCGCGGCTGCGAGGCTTCTCCTTCATCACGGCGGCTGACGGCGGCAGAGAGGCGAGTGCCATTGCTGCAAAAGTGTCCATAATGAGGTTTACCCACAGCATCTGAGTGACGGTGAGTGGCGATTCGGTGCCAATGAACGAGCCAACCAATACGATAAGGCTCGCCACAACATTGATTGTCATCTGGAAAAGGATGAAGCGCTGAATGTTGCGATAGAGTGAGCGTCCCCACATTACGGCACGACCAATCGACGTGAATGAGTTGTCGATGATAGTGATGTCAGAAGCCTCTTTGGCTACGGATGTGCCGTCGCCCATTGATAGCCCAACATTAGCCGCTTTAAGTGCAGGGGCATCATTGGTGCCGTCGCCTGTTACGGCTACAACTTGGTTGTGTCGCTGAAGGGTTTCGACCAAACGCTTTTTATCTGAGGGTCGAGCGCGAGATATGATTTTGAGGTCGTTGACACGCTCATAAAGTTGCTCGTCGGAGAGAGCCGCAAATTCTGGCCCAGTGATAATCTGCTTGTCGGTGTCGTCGACATCCCATAGTCCGATTTGTCGTCCTATCTCTTTGGCTGTCAATGGGGTGTCGCCTGTGACGATTTTTACGCTGATGCCTGCGTCTAAACATTCGCGCACTGCGCCAGGCACATCCGCTCTGACTGGGTCGGAAATTGCCACCATACCGAGGAATTCAAGTTCGTCGGCTTTTACCGCTCCGTCGACTATCAAGCTCGCTGGTTCAATGTCGTCGGGCAAAACCATTGCAGCAAAACCGAGTGTGCGCATCGCTTGCGACTGATAGACCGTAAGGTCGGCAGCGATTTGTTCTCGTGTTTTCTCGCCAGCAATCGTGCTGCATAGTCCAAGCACGATTTCGGGAGCACCTTTCACGTATAGTGTTCTGCGACCTGTAGCTTGCGAGTCTACTACAGTCGCCATATATTTGCGTTCGGTTGAGAAAGGTAGCTCTTCGAGTCGAGTGGCCTCGGCGCGGAGCTTCATATAGTCGAAGCCATTCTCGCGCAGCCATAGGAGCAGAGCTCCTTCGGTTGGGTTGCCGAGTGCTTTCGGTTTGTCGCCAGAGAGGTCGAGCGTAGCGGTGGAGTTGACGGCAATGCCTTCGGCAATCTCGTTGATTGGACCAGCGAAATCGGCTGATGCTACGCGCATCTGATTTTGTGTGAGGGTACCAGTTTTGTCGGTGCAAATAACGGTGGTTGCACCCATTGTTTCGCAGGCGTGGAGTTTGCGGACGAGGTTGTTGGTTCTTAACATGCGTCGCATACTGAAAGCAAGGCTCAGTGTGACAGCCATTGGCAGCCCCTCGGGCACAGTGACTACGATAAGGGTAACCGCAACCATAAACGATTGCAATAGGTATGTTCCGAAGTCGACACTCAGCAGGGAGTAGTCGGTTGTTGCGAAAAACATTGTGCAGCGCCCGATGATTATGAGCGCCGCAAAAAGGTAGCTCACTTTGCTTATTAGCGAACTTAGACGCTCAAACTGCTCATTGAGTGGAGTTTGTGTGTTGTCGTCGATTTGGGCTTCGACATATACTTTGCCATTTTCGGTAGCATCACCTACGCGCTCTGCGCAGAAGATGCCGTGACCGTCCATAACTTTGGTACCGCGAAGCACCTCGTTTGTCGCGTATGTGGCGTTTGCATCATAGTCGGCAGGATTGACACTCTTGTTGCAAGAGGGCTCGCCTGTGAGGGTCGATTCGTCTACGGTCAGGGCCACCGCTTCGATGAGTTTGCCGTCGGCAGGCACCTCGTCGCCCTGATTGATGAACACGATGTCGCCAACTACGACCTCACGCTTCGATATTTCAATGTTGTTGCCGTCGCGTATCACCCTCACTGGTTCGTCGTCGTTGACCTGATTGAGAATAGCAAATTCGCGGTCAGCTTTGGCTTCAAAGTAGAATGAGAGCCCAGTTGCAAGAATAATAGCAATGAATATACCTACAGGCTCGAAAAATACGGTAGCACTCTTGTCAAGTCCCCAAAATTCGTAGCAAGAGATGCCCACCGATAGCGCGCCCGCAATCATAAGTATAATGATGAGCGGGTCGTTGAATTTCTTTATGAATTTAGATAATAGCGATTCGCGAGGCGGAGGGGTAAGGATATTTTCGCCATGCAATCGTCGGCTTTCTATTACTTGCTCGGCTGTAAGCCCCTTTATATTATTTGTATCTACCATTTTAGTATATGACAATTTTTAAAAATAAATAATATAATCTATTGATTATCAAATAATCATATTTGCAAAAGACCTTAAAATTTCGTAACTTTAAGGTAGTTAACTCCCACATTAACACCATGTTGCGAATGTCTAAGGTCCACTACAAAAGTAGTGATTTATTCTCAATATTGAACTACAAAAGTAGTGATTTATTCTCAATATTGAAAGAACATTTTGGAAAAGATATGAATTTGGCAAGAATTAAGGCAATGGGCATGATAATCTGCGCTCTTTGTA
>JAGBWK010000048.1 GCA_017629835.1 Muribaculaceae bacterium
AGCGCCCGCTTTTGTGACTCATACAGGATTCAAACCTGTAACCTTCTGATCCGTAGTCAGATGCTCTATTCAGTTGAGCTAATGAGCCATTGGTAATAATTATGTCGTGGTGACTCATACAGGATTCAAACCTGTAACCTTCTGATCCGTAGTCAGATGCTCTATTCAGTTGAGCTAATGAGCCATGCTGCTTTCGCATTGCGGATGCAAAGTTAAGGCATTTTTATGAAACAAGCAAATTTTATGCTTCAAAATTTCGATTATCCAACAAAAAATCACTAATTTCGCATATCTATTTCGACATACGACCAACTCACTGTAGCGTCGTCAAACCATACATAAACACTCTGTTCTACTGTCTCAACATGAAGAAATTAGCTAAAATCTTTATAGCCGCGACGTTGGCTTCGTCGGTTGGCTACGGAGCCTCAGCCGAGCAACTAACCATACTCCACACTAACGACACGCACAGCCAAATCGACCCTGCCGACGACAATCTCGGAGGAGCATTGCGTCGCAAAGTGGTGATTGACAGCGTGCGCAGCGCCAACCACAACGTGTTGGTGGTTGATGCTGGCGATGCCGTTCAAGGCACTCTCTACTTTACGCTATACAACGGTGAGGTCGAAGCCAAAGCGATGAATCTTATAGGTTACGACATTGCCGTAATGGGCAACCACGAATTCGACAACGGCATCGACACTCTCGCCAAAAACATTGCGTCGAGCAACGCCACTTGGGTATCGACCAACTACGACGTCACCGCCACCCCACTCGACTCGCTGATTGTGCCATACGTCATCAAAGAATTCGGCGGCAAGCGCATTGCCTTTATGGGTATCAACTTAGACCCTAAGGGGATGATTTCATCGCGCAATTACCCCGGGATGAAATTTCTCGACATCTTCAAGGCGGCTAATTCAACAGCGTGGAGCCTGCGCCACAACGAACGCGCCGACTACGTCGTGGCAATAACCCACATCGGCTACGACGACCCAGAGCTCGCCGACGACCTCGAACTTGCAGCCAACAGCGAAGATATCGACCTCATAATCGGTGCGCACACTCACACCTTGATTGACCCCAACGATAGCAATGCGCCAAAGCGCATCGTCAAAAACCTCGCCGGAAAAGATGTTATAATTGCTCAAAATGGCAAAATGGGCAAATATGTTGGCGAAATCAAAATCGACCTCGACAACTTGACGACACAATCACAACTCATCAGAATCGACAGTCGCCTTGACTCTCTAATCGACAAGGAAGCTGCAGCAGCGCTCGCTCCCTATCGCTCACGAGTTGACTCACTGCTCAACATCCGCGTAGCCAAAACAAAAGAGGCTCTCGACCAACAACAGTTAGCCAATCTGTTTGGCGACATCATACTCCAACGCGGCCGACAATTAGCAGGGCGAAGCGTTGACTTTGGCTTAATCAACAATGGAGGCATCCGAAACGACTTCCCCAAAGGAATGGTATCAGAGGGGCACGTAATGATGACACTTCCATTCAACAACTATATTGAGGTGGTACGCATCAAGGGTTATGACCTCGAGAAGATATTCAACAAGATGATTGAGCGCAACATCAACGGCGTCAGCAGCAACGTTGAAGCCACATACAACACAACCACCCACCGCGTGAACGAAGTGCTCATCAACGGAAAGCCTCTCGAGCAAGAACGCACCTACACCGTAGCCACAATCGATTACTTAGCTAATGGCGGCGACTATCTCAAGTGGTTCACCAACGGCGAGAAGATTGCAGCGAGCGAAAACGTGCTCGCACGCGACGTCATCAATGCCCTCAAGCGCGAAAAGCGTGCGCTCGCCCCCGATGCCAACCCTCGCATCCGCCCATTCACCAGATAAGACGCACCACTTCGACATCATAACCCTTCCCTATAATATAAGGAGACTGTCACCCCCTGCGGCTTGGCAGTCTCCTCATTATATATGCTGTAGTGTGGGCAATATATATTATGGTGTGGGAAGAACTAAAATCACACTCAATTGTTGTAATATCAAACTAACAATGATATTTCACTCAATCGAGTATTAATCTATATATTATGAACAATCACAACAGAAGAAAGAAAGGCGATAATCAAGGTAC
>JAGBWK010000049.1 GCA_017629835.1 Muribaculaceae bacterium
CGGTCGAGCTAGCAACGTTGCGGCAGTTCATCTATTTGATACTCTCGTGCCTGCCGACCAAATCGATAAAGAGGGGCGTAAGCAGTGTGATTATGTTATAGCTCCTCATCAGTTCGACGGATGTTACGACGGTCAAATTCACATCGCTGCTGCTGATTTCCAAACTATCGCCAATGGTGGTGCAATCGATACTGATAATAATTCTTGGGGTTGGACAAACGATAACCCAGTGCTCGAATCTCTCGGCGAATACGACTTCGGTAGAGGTGGCTGGGCTCAAGTTGCTATCGAATTTAACCACACTAACGACTGGGGTAACACCAACCAATGCTGGATGGAAGTTTATCTCGACGAAGTGGCTGAAAATAATCTCGTTCACCGCTTTTGGACAGGCTGGGATATAGGTGGACGTTTCAAATTTGTTGGCCACAAACTTGATGCCGATATTCGTGGTACTCACAAAGTTTACGTAAAATGGTATGGCGGCACAGCTAACCTTCGTCAAGTCGATTTCTACAAAGATATGCGCTATCTCGAATGTGGCGACTACGACCTTTCTAAAATCAATGCTGACTATCAGCCCTCTGACGAATCGCTCCACCTTACTTTCGTAGGCGATACTGCCCACGATTATGAGATACTTACAAATCTTGGTAGTGGCGAACGTATTGAAGGCAATGGTAACATCGGTTGGACCTCTTGCGGTACAGCTTTCGTATTCAAGAATGTTGACTTCGGTGAAAACTTATACGATAAGATTATTGTAGATGCAGGTAACGACAAAGGCTACACTGCAGCACCACGTTCAGCTTACTATGATGTCTATATCGACCTTGAAGCTAACGGAAAATACACTCAAGACCAATGGAACAACAATCAGGACCAAATCCTCGCCGGTCACACACCGATAGCTCGTCCTTATCTTGTTGGTACCGGCAACTGGAATACACGCATTCGTACAGTAGACGACCTCGCAGCCATCTCAGGCGTTCACGACCTTTATGTCATTATGTCGGGTGACGCTCCTGGCGAATGTCGCTCTAACCTTTTTGGTATTTATCTCCAAGAGGTGGGTGCTGTGGCTCCCGATCCAGTTGATGTTAACATCCCTGTTATTGCAAAAGAATTCATTATTAGCCCCGATAATCCCGCAATATCATTTGAAGGTCCAGGAGAGTTCCAAGATAAATATCGCATCCTTGGTGGCACATCGACCGACACTCATATTTATCTCGGTGAAGTTGACTTTGGCAATGGCGACCTCTTCAATGCTGCATCAATTGAGCTTGCTAATGGCTGGAACGTAGATGGTAAGAGCTTCGCTATCTTGAGCTGGGCTTATCCTGGCGACGGATTTGAATATTCAATGCCATTTGCTCAAATCGCTATCGAACAGACCGGTAACTACGATTTTGATTATCGTTTGTTCGGCTCTACGCTCACATATCTTCAGCCTGATGATACAGAGTGGTCAGGTGGTGAGCCAGCCTATGACGGTATCTCTTTCGAATGGCCTGTATATGAATGTGAGGTTTACGTCTCTTTCGTAGGTGCTGCCGGCAATATCCGCAGTGTTAACCTCTATAGAGATGAGCTCATCAAAGAAAATATGACATACTACAATGGAGTAAATCGTATGCTTACTCCTGAAGAATATGTTTCATTTGGTATTGACTTTAAAGAAAACGCTGAAGTCCTCAAGGCAACCGATGCAACGCTCGTTCATGGCGTAGAATCTGGTGATGAACCTCATATCGACACCAGCAACAACTCTTGGGGTTGGTGTAAAGAGGGCGTAATCGTTGATTATGGTACAATCGACTTTGGTGATGACGGCTTTGCTGAAATTGCAATTGAATTTACTCACTGGAGCAACGACATCCTCTTCGACTGGATTGACCTTTACATCGACGAGGTTAGCGAAGAAAACAAGATTGCTCAATATTGGACCGGTATTGAAGTACGCGACATCTTTA
Source organism: Muribaculaceae bacterium (assembly GCA_017629835.1). GTDB lineage: Bacteria > Bacteroidota > Bacteroidia > Bacteroidales > Muribaculaceae > JAGBWK01. Next base: position 1,977 of record JAGBWK010000049.1, read on the forward strand.
AGATTATGGGTAAGTCAATCGACCGCTCAATTACAGGTGAACATAAGATTCTTGCTCGCTGGAGCGGTGGTAGTACCAACTTGAGAGACATCTTCTTCTTCAAGGATCAGATTCACACTACTCCTCTCGAAGCATTCCGCCCTTACAACTATCAGCCAGATGAAAAAGCAACTGTCATCAAGTTCAAAGAGGGCGCTGACGACTATTATTCAAACACTATCATGACCTCTAAAAATGGTGAAAAGATTGAGGACGCAGGCAACTTAGGTTGGACTACTGGTGGTTCTGTAATCAGAATCAACGACTTTGATTTCAGCGGATTCAATGGTGTATATACCAATTTCATCGTTAACCACTCTACGCCATCTGATGCTGGTTCTTACCTCGATCCTAAGAATTATAACTTCGCATTCTATGTTGACCTCGAAGAGGAAGTGGCTCCTGCAGCTATCGCACCTCGCGCTGCCGTAGAATACACTCAAGACCAATGGAACAACAACCTTTCTGATATTCTCGCTGGTCACGACCCTATCGCAAAAGTTCGTATGCAAGCAACTGGCGACTGGGGCAACTACAGAAGATCTGAAGCTGATATCGACCCAGAACTCTTACCCGTAGGTGTACACGACCTTTATATGGTTATCAACGGAAGTGGCTCTAACGTGTTGAGCATCGAGCTCGAACACACTGGTACTACTGGTGTTGAAAACGTTGCAGTTGAAAGCGTATCAGTTCGCGTAGCCGACGGTTGCATCATCGTTGACGGCGAAGCTGCAATCTACGACCTCCAAGGCCGCACTATCGCAACTGTTGCTGAAGCAGCTAAAGTTGCTGTAGCTCCTGGCATCTACGTAGTAGCTACTGCCGACAACACAGATAAGGTAGCTGTTAAGTAATAAATAACTGAAACATTAGGATAGTCGGGCGTCAGCCCGACATCCTTAAAAATATTAACCGCAAACTACGATGCGGTTATTTGAGAAAGATTGGTTTAGGTAACGCGTATAAACTCGTTTTATACGCTAAGATTAAAATGTAAGATGTGCGCCAGCCCGCAACACTGACGCACAACCAAAAGCGGCCCCCGATCGCGACGGTTAGGAGTTGCTTTTTTTATCTCCGCTCCCTCTCGCCGCTCTTTGCTACGAAAATTATATTTTTTGGGCTCTCGTTGCTCATAAATTGGATTTACCTAAGTTAATTTTGCAATGTGAAAAAGTTTGTTTGTTCAAAGCCTCTTTGCTTTGACCGCCACAAGCCAATTTTCGCACAATTTTACTTTAGAATCATGAAAACTGCTTATACGAAATCCCTCAAATTTGGAGCCATGCTGCTTGGCTTGGCCGTTATGCCGATGCAAGTCGTTGCATCCGACAATGGCAAAAAGTCGGCCGACCCGTTCCAATACCCTATGGAGGGCATTTATCGCTCAAATCCTCTATTTGTTGACTTCCCCTCACCGATGTTTGAAACCGACAGCATCGGCACGATGTACACAGCCGACGCTTCGGCTCACGTGTGGAGCGACGGCCGTCTTTACCTCTATGCAAGTCATGACATTGAGCCGTCGTGGGGCTGCGACCGCATGGACCGCTACCACGTGTTCTCAACCGACGACATGGTCCACTGGACCGACCATGGCGAAATACTCAATTCCGACGACGTCAAGCGCGAACTCGGTTGGGGTATCCCAGGCTGGATGTGGGCTCCCGATTGCGCCTACAATCCTGCCGATTCAACCTACTATTTCTATTTCCCCCACCCGGCGCAGGCTTATCCATGGGGCGGACACGAATGGCGCGTAGGTGTTGCTACGAGCAAGAGCCCTGTCGGCGGATTCAAGCCTATAGGCTACGTTGAAGGCACTCCCTCGTTGATTGACCCAACAGTGTTTGTCGACGACGATGGACAACCCTACATCTATATTGGTGGCGGCGGTGGTGGCGGATGCCAAGCCGCTAAGCTCTGCAAAGATGACTGGACCCGCCTCGACGGCGAAATGAAACGCATGGAAGGTCTCGTCGACTTCCACGAAGCCGCTTGGGTGCACAAATACAACGGACGCTATTACCTCACTCACAGCGACAACCATGGCAGCGACGGCAACCAGATGCGCTACGCCGTGAGCGATTCCCCCCTTGGCCCATGGAAAGATATGGGCGTATATATCTACGCAACAGGTTGCGGCACAATCCATGGCTCAATCGTTCAGTACAAAAACAAATGGTATGCCGTTTACCACAGTGCATTGCGCTCCGACCGCGACGAGCTCCGCTCAGTTTGCATCGATGAACTGAAATACAACCCCGACGGTACAATCCAAGTGGTGCAGAACTGGGGTAAGGCCTTCAAGAAGCCTGTTAAAGTGAACCGCAATACCAATGCCGAAATCCTTGCCGAGCGATTCAATCGCGGTGGCGAAGGTCGTGCTTACCACAAACTCTATGGCGCGCAGCCTATGAAGAAAGGTCCTCGCAAGGGCGAATTGGTAGTAGTAGAAAAAGATGCTACTGGCACTCACGTTGCCGAAATGACCGCTCGCGAATGGCTCCGCTACAGCGTCGATGTCGAAGAATCGGCACGTTGCCAAGTCAACCTTTATGTGCGTCCTCAAACTGATAGCATCGCTTGCCACCTCAGCGCCGACGGCACAGCAATCACGATGAAACTCGGTGCACGAGGCGACGTCGGCCAATGGAAAGTGTTCACAGTTAGTGGCGTCGACATCCCTAAAGGCACTAACTACCTCGATTTCCGCGTCGACCACGGCACACTCGACTTTGATGCAATTACAATCCAACCACTGAAATAATAATCATCTAAAGCTCAATTAACTAAAGATGAAGAAGTATATTCTATCCATTTTGGCTATCGTGTTAGCCTCAACTGCATCATTTGCTGCTGAATGGCAAATGAAGCAAGGCCCTATGATGACCCCTTGGGCTGAGAAAATCGACCCGGCTTGTCCGCTGCCTGAGTATCCACGTCCGCAAATGGTGCGCGACAATTGGATGAACCTCAATGGCATTTGGGACTTGCGCAAAGGTGTTGTTGGCGAAGCTTATTCAGCTTCGTTCAACTACGACCAAGCTATCCTCGTGCCTTATCCTCTCGAATCAGCGCTTTCGGGCGTAATGGAAAAGAGCGATGAGCAATGCTATTGGTATCGCCGCACTTTCGACCTGCCTGAAGCAATGAAAGGCAAGGATGTGCTCCTCAACTTCGGCGCCGTCGACTGGGAATGTATCGCCTACGTCAATGGTCAGCAGGTTGGTCGTCACACTGGTGGCTACGACCCATTCAGCTTTAATATTACATCGGCAATCGACCCCGCAAAGGCTCAGCAGGAGCTTGTCGTTTACATCTACGACAACACCGGCGTTCAAGGTCAGCCTACAGGTAAGCAGTCGAAAAACCCCTCGATTTGTTGGTACACCGCCAATAGCGGTATCTGGCAGACCGTTTGGATTGAGGCTGTCAACCCTGTGCATATTGCCGAAATCGAAATGGAACCAAATCTCGACCGCAAATGGCTCTCACTTGTTGTCACAACTTCACAACCTGCAACTGTTCAGGCTACAGTACGCGACCGCGAAGGTAACACTGTAGGCACAGTTTCAGGCGAATCAGGCGCTATAATTCGTGTTGAATTCTCCGACGTTCACCCTTGGAGCCCTGAGGATCCCTATCTTTATGATGTCGAATTAACTGCAAGTGTAAATGGAACTGTATCCGACAAAGTGAAGAGCTATTGCGGTATTAGAAAAATCGAAGTTAAGAAGGTCGACGGACTTCCACGTATCTTTGTCAACAACAAACAGATTTTCCAACTCGGTCCTCTGGATCAAGGTTTCTGGCCCGACGGTATCTACACTCCGCCAACCGACGAAGCTCTCCTCTACGACATTGAAGTGATGAAGGACCTCGGCTTCAATATGGTGCGCAAGCACATCAAGGTTGAGCCCGCTCGTTGGTACTATCATTGCGACCGCGAAGGCCTTCTCGTATGGCAAGACCTCCCCAGCGGCAACGTAGTTCAAGGTTACGAAGAGCAAGCTAAGGCTAACTTCCGCGATGAATCGGTACGCATCGTGAAGGCTTTGAAAAACTATCCTTCAATCGTTCACTGGGTTGTGTTCAACGAAGGTTGGGGTCAGTTCGACACTAACTCTGTCACAACTTTGGTCGACGGTCAGGTGAACCGTATCTCACCAATTCGCTTCGGCAGAACATCACTCATCTGCTGTGCCAGCGGTTGGACCGACTCTGAAATCGGTCAGGTAATCGACACTCACAGCTATCCTTACCCCTCTTGCCCATCGAATGCCAACCGCGCTGCGGTTTGCGGTGAGTATGGTGGTATCACACTCAAAGTGCCCGGTCACATTTGGCCCGGAGGCGACTTCCAATACACTGTAGTTGAAACTCCTGCCGACTTTACAGCTTATTTCAATATGCTCTGCGACAGAATTATGGACTTCTACTACACAGGTCTGAATGCTGCCGTATATACTCAGATTGCCGACGTCGAAATCGAAAAGAATGGTATCCTCACCTACGACCGTAAGGTGTTCAAACCAGCCAACGTCGACCGCCTGCGTGCTAAAATCGCTGAGGTTATCAATATGCCTCACAACGAAATCATAATCAAACCTATCATCTCGACTACTCGCGAGCATACCTACAACTGGCGTTACATGACCAATGCTAATCCTCCTCGCCACTGGTTTGCTACTGAATTCGACGACTCATCTTGGGCTGAAGGTCCAGCTGCATTTGGTGCTGGCGTGCCTGCTCCTCACAACTCGTTGGTTAAAACCTCATGGAATACTCCACAGATTTTCATGCGCCGTTGGTTCTACATCAATGATTTGAGCCCCGAAAACATCGCGAAGCTCCGCTTTATGGCATTCCACGACGACGATATCGACATTTATATCAATGGTGTGTTGGCTGCTTCACAGTCGGGCTGCAACTTCAACTATAGCCCAATCGACCTCTCAGAAGCTGGTCGCGCTGCTATCAAACCGGGCGAATGGAACCTCATCGCCGTTGCTGGTAAGCAGGGTGGTGGTCAGCAGATTATGGATGTCGGTCTGTATGCTTTCACCCAAACTGATTTCGACTACACTGAGTCGTTCGATAGCCGTACAGATGCTCCTACTGGCGACCTCCCCACTCCAGGCACTGCCAGTAATCCCACATTCAAAAAAGTTCTTGAACCCGTCACTAACGAAAGCTCTCAAACAGGCTCAGGCTCAAACCTCGCTGCAAAGCAATTCGTCCACACAAACGACCGCTCGGATGTAGCTTGGGGCGACTATAACAACGACGGCCTTATGGACCTCGTTTACTCTGGTCACAACAACCACAGAAACAATGACGGTGTGTGGCTTTATGAAAACCAAGGCAACTACACCTTTCGTCGCGTGTCAAACAGCATGGCAGCTTGCTTCTATGCTTCGCCCGTATGGATTGATTTCAACAACGATGGTCTGCTCGACCTCTTTATGCCCGGATTGAAGAATCGCAACTACAGCAACAATCTCGACGACATTGCCGCTTTTTTCTACGTGAACCGTGGCGGAGGTGTGTTCGAAGAGGTTAATCTCGCTACTAACGATACAAATGCTATCGGCATCGACCCTATCTACAACTCTCGCGACGGTGGTCGCGGTCGCCATTGGGCGTCAGCTGGCGATTTCAACAACGATGGTTGGACCGACCTCGTTGTGATTGGCCGCGACGACTATGCTTCGGAAGAAACCGATGCTCAAGGCAACCCTATCATCATGTCCGACAATCGCGTGCTCTACATTTATAAGAATGTGGTTGGCGAACGCTTCGAATTGCTTTCTACTCCACTCGAAGGTACTGCCGCAATCCCTGGTCTTAGCCGTGGCTCAGTTCATTTCGCCGATTTCGACAACGACGGTTTGCTCGACATTATGGCTTCAGGCTATGGCGAACTCGAAGGCAACCTCAATATCTACTGGAACAATGGCAACGAAACTTTCACCGCTGGAACTCGTCTGATTGGTGCTCACGACTCATCGTGTGTGCCTGCCGACTTCGATGCCGACGGTATGGTTGATATTTTCTGCAGCGGTTTTGCTAACCTCCACACAAATGGCTCTGCAAAGTCGATGTACATCTATCGCAACGTAGGCAACCGCAACTTCGCTCTGCTCGAAGATGATTTCTGCGGCTTCGAAGGTGTCGACGGTGCTACTCCCTCTATTGCCGACGTTAATACCGACGGTCTGCCCGACGTGTTGACTGGCGGCCACGGCGAGGAGCATGAAATCACCACTTGGCTCTATGTCAATCAGGGCGACTTCTCGTTCAAACCTTATGGTGTGTACTACAACAACCCCTTCGGCAAGAGCTTCGAATTCGACCGCGTAAGCCATGGCAACAGCCACTTGGTCGACGTTAACAACGACGGTATGCTCGACGCTTGGAGCGCTGGTTGGGCTCACAGCAGCGACTGCCCCAACGAATGTGCTTCGTTCCTGTATTCAAACAACACTAAGACTGTCAACACTGCTCCGTCAGCACCCTCAAATCTTGCTGTTAGCTATGATAAGGGCACTGGCCGATTCATCTTCAGCTGGAAGGGCGCTACCGACGACGTGACTCCTGCTGCCGCTTTGCGCTACAATATTTATATTAAGAAAGCTGGAAGCGACAAAGTGTTCATGACCATTCCTGCCGATGTGGCTACTGGTCGCCTCAAAGTGGGCATCACAGCTCAGGCTGCCAACACCAACAGCTATGTGATGACTCTGCCCCTTGATAATGCAGAATATGAATGGGGTGTGCAGACTATCGACAATGGCAACCTCGGCAGCTCGTTCACCACTGGCTCATTCAAGGCTTCGGCTGAATCAGGCGTAGCTATCGTTAATTCCGACAATATTTCAGTCAATACCTGCGAGGGAGATATTCTCTACTCCCTCGCTGGCATTGATGCCAACGTGACGCTCTACGACGCTGAAGGTCGCCTTCTTGCAGTTCGCAATGGTAGTGAAGATGGCTCTTTCGTGGGCTTTGCTTCATCGGTTTATATGGTCAGCATTGTAGCTCCAGGTCTCTCTCGCGTATTCAAAATTCATAATTAATAAGTAGTATAAGCTAATTGGCTACACGATTGCTCAGTAGTCAGCAAAACATCAACTTACATCTCATTGCCATGAAACGAATTCTTTTTGTCTTAATCGCTTTATTAGCGTTCGTTGCCAATTCAGCATACGCTCAAACTGATCAAACCGTTTACCTGAGGCTAAATAATTCAGCGACTCGATTCCTTACGTGGAAGTCTTATAAGGTGCAACTTAGTGATAATAAAAGCGCTACTGCAGCTAATGGGCAGTTCTTTATGACTCGTGCGGCCTCAGGCTATTACTATATTACGCTCAAGTCTGGCTCAAGCACTCTTTATCTTAATAGCACAAGCGATGGTGCGTTGTCGTTTACTATAACTAATTCAAATCAAAACTCACACTTTGCGTTAGAAGCTTCCGATGGGGGATATTATAAAATTAAAAACCGTGCAAACGGCAAATATGTAGGCGTTGACGGTTCCTCAAGTGGTACTGAGGTAAAATGCGATAAGGATGGCAAATCGCCTAATCATCTTTGGTATCTTGCTTCTACAACGTCTGAGAAGCCTGCAGTTCCAGTTATTGAATCAATGATTAGCGCCGACGCTATGCGTCAGCAATGCGACGGTTGGGGTGTTTCGCTCTGCTGGTGGGCGAATATGTGTGGTAAGTGGTCCGACGATAAAATCGATGAGATTATCGATTGGCTTGTTGGCCCCGACAACTTAAATTATAACATTTTCCGCTATAATATAGGTGGCGGCGACGGCACAAGCTGCAATGCCGGTCACATGAGAGCCGAAAATGGTGGTAAAGGTATTCGTGCCGAAATGGAAGGTTTCAAAACCTCGGCAAATTCAGCATACGACTGGTCGCGCGATGCAGCTCAGCGCAAAATTATGCTTAAAATTAAAGAAAAACGTCCAGATGCGATTTTCGAAGCGTTCAGCAACTCCGCTCCTCACTTTATGACTAATAGCGGTTGTACAGCAGGTGCGCTCCTTACAATAAGTGACAATGTATCTTCGGGACAGTATACCAACTTTGCCAACTATCTTGTCGACGTGTGCAAACATTACAAAGATGTGCATGGCATTGAATTTTATACTCTCGAACCATTCAACGAGGGCGCATCAAACTATTGGTCAAAGAATGGTAGTCAGGAGGGTTGCCACTGGGGCAATAATTCGCAAGTCAATTTCTTGAAAGTATTGTACCCAATACTTAAAGCTTCAGGATTAAAAACCGTAATCTCGGCATCCGACGAAACTAATGTTTCAACCTCAATTGATGTTTTTGAAACATATCAAGATAAAAGCGCTCTCAATATGGTTGAGCAGTGGAATGTGCATACTTACGACGGGACAAATGAACAGCGCACGAAACTCAATGCTATGGTCCATGGCGAAGGAAAACGCCTTTGGATGAGCGAAACTGGTGGCTCTGAAAGTGGTGGTCACCTTGGTAGCCTTGAACTTGCTCAACGCCTGTTCAATGATGTTCGCTATCTTGAATCTACTGCCTGGATTGACTGGCAATATATCGAAGAAGATTTTTATGAGTGGTGCCTTGTCGACGGTGATTTTGCTGGGCAAACTTATCAGAAGGTGCACAATTATCATGTGCGTCGCCACATCTCTAAGAATATCAAGCCTGGCTATCGATTCCTCGATGTGCCTAACGACAATATGCTCGCTGCAATTAACCCAACGCGCGACACGCTTGTTGTTGTAGCCATTAACAAAACCCTTACTCAGTCCACTCTCAATCTTCGTTTGAATGGTATGCAAACAGTAAGGACTGCATTCCCGGGACGACAAACTAATTCAACATCAACTGACCAATCTATTACATTCAGAGTGAACAATGGCGTTATGACGGGAACTCTTCCAGCTCTGTCGATAGCTTCGTTTGCAATCCCTGTTTATACCAATAAATATGACGCAGAGATTGTGCCGGGCAGGTATTACGTCATCAAGCCCCTTTACAATAAGGGTGCGGCGCTTTCGTCGAACGGCGGTGTGAAGATTGAAAACCTCTCATACACCGACGGGTGGGGCGAGGTGGTTAATCAAGAAAATATGTCGCCAGTTGCGGCATCGCAAACTTGGCGTTTGGAAGCCGACGACGTAAGCCGCGCAACAAGCACATATCGTTTGGTAAATCTCAATGGCGAGGTGCTCACAGCCGACTCTAACTATAATCTTCGCGCAGTTGCTGGCCAGTGCCCGTCGGGGTGCTCGCAGTCGTTCACTTTTGAGCGAGTTTCTGACACTGCCTACAAGATTAAGCTCGTTTCTGACGGCCGTGTGCTCGACCTTGACGGCGGCAACTATGGCTCAGGAACAGCCGTTGGTGTCTATAAAGATAGTAACAATCCAGCCGACTGCCACCGCCATTGGCAACTCACCCCAATTCTGCTTTCAGGCACAACCACTGGTATCGGCGAGATTGAAACTGTCGTAGAACCTAAATTCGAGGTGTCGAAGAATCTGCTTCGCATTACGTGCGACTCAGAATCTGATGAGGAATGTGTGGCTGAGGTGTTTACCTTGACTGGTGTGAAGGTTGCTGAGCGCCGTTTTGTCGGCTCAACCGAAATTTCGCTTTCGTCAGGATTTTACGCAACTCGCGTCGTTTCGCCAAAATCCGCTGTTTCTCAGAAAATAGTAATTCCTTAAAGTTTGGATATTGCAGTGCCCCACGAAGCGCGGTCGAGGTTGCGGTAGGCGATAGCTTCCGATATGTGGTGCACTTGGATAGGCGCGTTTGCAGCTTCACTTAGTGTCATAAGTTCGGAGTTCTCAAGGTCGGCAATTGTACGTGCCACTTTGAGTATGCGGTCGTAGGCGCGTGCCGACATATCGAAGCGCTCCATAGCTTTTTCGAGGCGTGCCATACACTCGTCGTCGAGCTGGCAGTAGCGGCGCATCAGTCGGCTATTCATCTGAGCATTGCTGAATATTTCTTTCTCTGCTTTGAATCGCTCAGTTTGAACTTGGCGTGCTCTAACCACTCGTTCACGTATCTTTGCTGAAGGCTCACCTTCGGCGAGCGACGTCAACTCATTAAAGGGTACAGGCAAGATCTCCACCTGTAGGTCTATACGATCCAACAATGGCCCTGAGATGCGGTTGAGGTACTTTTGTACTAAATTTGGTGAGCAAGTACACGGCTTTGTTGGGTGATTGTAGTAGCCGCATGGGCATGGGTTCATCGACGCCACAAGCATAAATCCTGCAGGGTAGTCGATAGCATATTTTGCGCGCGAAATCGATATGTGACGGTCCTCAAGCGGTTGACGCATCACTTCCAACACTGCGCGCGAAAATTCGGGAAATTCATCTAAGAACAGTATTCCGTTGTGAGCCAGCGAAATCTCTCCGGGCATCGGATTTGTGCCACCACCAACGAGCGCAACGGGCGAAATCGTGTGGTGAGGCGAGCGAAATGGTCGGCATGTCATCAGCGTTGAGCCACGCTGCAGTTTGCCCGCTACGGAGTGAATTTTCGTTGTTTCGAGTGCCTCAGGGAGGGTTAGGGGAGGTAATATCGAGGGGAGACGCTTCGCCATCATTGATTTGCCAGAGCCGGGAGGACCCACCAAAAGTATGTTGTGACCCCCTGCGCAGGCTACTTCAAATGCGCGCTTCACTTGCTCTTGACCTTTCACCTCGCTGAAATCAAAGTCGAACACTTGCGATGCTTGCGCAAACTCTTCGCGAGTGTTTATTTCTGTGGCTTGCATCGTTGCCTCTCCGCGTATGAATCCGAGCACTTGACCGAAGGTGTCAGCACCATAGACCTCGAGGTTGTTGACTACAGTAGCTTCGGTCACGTTGGCCGACGGCACTATCAGTCCTTTGAAGCCCATTTGTCGAGCCAATATAGCCATTGGTAGTGCGCCCTTGATAGGGAGCAGAGTGCCGTCGAGCGAGAGCTCGCCCATTATCATATAGTCGGCGAGCAACGTTGCCGGAATCTTCTCGTTGGCAGCAAGAATAGCCACAGCCATAGGCAAGTCGTAGGCTGCGCCCTCTTTTTTGACATCGCCGGGCGATAGATTGACAACAACGTGGCGGCGAGGCCACTCTTCGCCTACCTGATTGAGCGCAGTGCGCACGCGTTCGCCGCTCTCTTTGACGGCTGCGTCGGGCAACCCCACAATTGTGAATCCGATACCTTTATCGATTACGGCTTCAATTGTGATTGGGATCGCGTCGATTCCTTGAACGGCTGCGGCGTAGGCTTTTACGAGCATGATAATGTTGGTTTGAGCGGTTAGCGAATTGGTTATATGCAAAGTTAGCCTTTTTCGCTCAATATCCAATAAATTCCCAACAACTTTGCGTCATACAGGCTTCTTAGGCTGCCTAAGCGGCATATTTCAACGCACGCTCCCCGTAGGCTTCTTAGGCGGACTATGTGGCCTAATGGAAAGTATGAGGGGCGGTCACATGGTTGCGACCGCCCCTCAGTATAGGTTTCACGCACTCAGAGTGCGTAAATGATTGGTTGGTTTATTATTTAACGAGGACTTTAACAGCCTTGTTGCCTTGGCGGCGGATGAAGATGCCGTTAGCGGGTTCAGCTACGCGTACGCCTTGGAGGTTGAAGTATTCAACAGGTGCGTTAGCGTCGACAACTACGTTTTCAACACCAGCAGCGCCGTTGAGTGTTACAATTTCGCTGTTCATGTTGATTTCGGGCTTGTTGCCACCATAGAGGAGGAGTTTACCCTTGATAACTACGTTGTCGCCAACTTTGAGTTCACCTTCTTCGAGCTTAGCACCGTTAGTGCCGAGACCACCGTAAACTTCGAGTTGAGCAGTGGTTGTGCCATCTTCAGAGATGTAGTAAGTGTAGCTACCATATTTAGAGTTGTATGAACCAACTTCTGAGATGATACCTTTCACGTAAACGTCGTCGTCGGTGTATTTACCATTGGTGATGATAGAGAGTGCGCGAGTCACGTCGTAGGGTGATTCGAGTGTGCCTTCGCCAGTGCCTTCGATTTCAATTTCTGGCTCATCGCCTACGCGTTCCATTACTGTGTAGTTGATTTGAACGGTAGTCTTGAAAACGCTGATGAAGCCAGTGATATTGAATGTGCCGGGTGATACAGGATCGGTTGAGTCGAAGCGTTTGTAAACGTTGATATTCACAGATTCACCATCTTGAGTAACAACGCCTGTGCTACCAGCTGATTCGAACACTACGTTTTTGATTGTGATGTATGCATCTTGGTTGGCAGCTGTGATTTCAGCGTTGAGGTCGTCGAAAGGAACAACTGTGGGAGAGGGTACTGCATTGCCTTTGCTTTCAACTTCTACTGCGTCGGGAACGAGTTCGATGAGGTTGTTGTAGATGTCAACTTTACCTACAGAGCCTGACTTGATTTTGTCGCCAACTTCGAGGTTAAGGCCTTTGTAGATGAGAGCATAGTTTTCGCCGTCGTAAACGTAGTTGTAAGTGCTATTGCCGCTCTTGCCTACATAAACAACTACAGGTGAGCAGTTGAGCTGATAACGGGCTTCGTCAGCAAGTTTTTTAACGGCAGCGAGGTCAGCGCAA
>JAGBWK010000050.1 GCA_017629835.1 Muribaculaceae bacterium
AAGGCGCAGCTTCGCAGCGCGGTGTATGAAGAGCGACTGCAGTGTGGCAGTGCTAACGCACAGCCACTCCGCGGGGCTCTCGCCCCCCGGTTAACATAAAGTCGTGTTTTCGACACGCTCCGCCAGTCAACTATTAAAGGTATTGCAGACGATATAAAAGAGGCTGCGCTGTTTTGAGAGCGCAGCCCTTAGATGATGATAGATGCTAATAGGGAAATATAGGCTATTTAGGTTACTTAAAGCTCTTTTGATAATCATAGGCTACATAAGTCTCCTAAGCTGCCTACGATGTATGTGAGCTATGTTTTGAGGTATTAACTCAAGCGATTAGCGGGGGAGGACGTTGACGGTGAGGCGTTCGTAGGCGCGTTCAGCCTTTGCACGAGCTTCTTCTACGGTGTCAGCTGTAGCAAGGATTACACCCATACGACGGTGGCCTTTGATTTCGGGTTTGCCGAAGATACGGAGCTGTACGCCAGGCTCTTCGAGCACTTTTTCGAGGTTGTCCATTTCGATTTTGTCGGTATCGCCCTCAACTACGATTGCACGTGAAGCTGAAGGACCATAGAAGCGGATTGCAGGCACTGGCAAGCCCATCAATGCGCGAGCGTGCAATGCAAATTCGCTCATATCCTGCGAAATCATTGTCACCATACCTGTGTCGTGTGGACGGGGTGAAACTTCACTGAAGATAACTTCATCGCCCTTAATAAAAAGCTCAACGCCGAAGATACCGTAGCCGCCGAGAGCATCGGTAACTTTCTTTGCAATTTCCTGAGCTTTTGCAAGTGCTGTAGTGCTCATTGGCTGAGGTTGCCATGAGTAGCGGTAGTCGCCATTAATCTGGATATGGCCTACAGGCTCGCAGCAGAGTGTACCGCTGACGCTGCGCACTGTGAGCAGAGTGATTTCATAGTCGAAATCAACGAAGCCCTCGACAATCACACGACCTGCGCCAGCACGTCCGCCCTCTTGAGCTTCGCGCCACGCTTCGTCGATTTGGTCGGCTGACTTGATTGTTGACTGTCCATGACCCGACGAGCTCATGATAGGTTTAACCACGCAGGGGATGCCGATTTCTTCGACGGCAGCGCGGAATTCAGCTTCGTCGGAAGCAAAGCGATAGCGAGAAGTTGTGATGCCTAATTCTTCGGCAGCAAGGCGGCGGATGCCTTCGCGATTCATTGTCAAACGAGCTGCACGAGCTGTTGGAGTGACGTGGTAGCCCTCTTTTTCGAGTTCAACAAGTGTTTCAGTAGCGATAGCCTCAACTTCGGGGATGATGTGGTCGGGCTTCTCCTGTTCGATAACCGAGCGGAGAGTTTCGCCGTCGAGCATATTGAACACATAGCTGCGATGAGCCACTTGCATAGCTGGTGCGTTAGGATACTTGTCGCATGCTATAACTTCTACATTGTAACGTTGGAGTTCGAGAGCGACCTCCTTGCCTAATTCACCGCTACCGAGCAAGAGTGCCTTGGTTGCAGCTGGTGTTAAAACTGAGCCGATTTTCATTGGTCTGTTGTTTGATTTTATTTATAATTTTTGAATTTTATGCGTTGATTATTTCACTTCCATATCGGAATTAAGGCGCTGACGCACAACTTCGTAGGTCAGCACTCCGGCAGCCACCGACACGTTGAGCGACTCGATGTTGCCAAACTGTGGAATACCCACATAAGTGTCGCACAATCGCAACACTTCGGGCGAGATGCCAGTATCCTCCGAACCCATTACAATAGCCACTGGCTTATTGTAGTCGGCCTGAGTGTAGTTTATTTCTGACTTTTCGGTTGCTGCTACAATCATATATCCGTTATCTTTGAGGAAGCGCACTGCACCAGCAATCGACTTTTCGCGGCACACTGGCAGATAGTTGAGCGCGCCTGCCGAGGTTTTCATTGCATCGCCGCTGACACTGACACTCTTGTTCAACGGAATGACAATCGCATCAACGCCTGCACATTCGCATGTACGAGCAATTGCACCGAAATTGCGCACATCAGTGATGCCGTCGAGCACCATTAGGAACGGCACTACCCCATCCTCATAAAGCTGAGGCACAATGTGGTCGAGGCGATGATAAGTCACAGCCGACAGTATGGCAATCACACCCTGATGATTCTTGCGTGTAATCTTATTGAGTTTTTCGATTGGTACACGCTGAGAATAGATGCGGTCGCGACGGATTACATCGAAAAGCTCATTGGCAAGCTCGCCATTGAGGTCTTTCTTTATCATCACTTTGTCGATTTCCTTGCCCGCCTCGATTGCCTCGATTACGGCACGTATTCCATAGATGTAGTCAGTACGTTCCATTTGGGGTTTTTATTCTTTATATATAGTTTCAGTTTTAATGTTATTATGGGGTCACGTTGAGCAGCGACTGGGCTGTGGCTCGTGCGGCTGCGTTGGCAGAATCGCCGCTGAGCATAAGCGCAAGCTCCGAGATGCGACCCTCGATGTCGAGCGGCTTGACGTAGGTGTGGGTGCGCAATTCGCTATCCTCTTTGAACACTTTATAGTGTGCATCGCCCTTCGAAGCGACCTGCGGCAAATGTGTGATTGCAATCACCTGAATGCGCTGCGATATATCTTTCATCATTTCGCCCATACGATTGGCGACGTCGCCCGACACTCCAGTGTCGATTTCATCGAAGATAATCGACGGCAGTTGTATCTTGTCGGCAACTATAGCCTTTACCGTCAGCATCAAACGCGAGATTTCGCCACCCGATGCAGTGTCTTTAACTGGCATCAAGGGTTGATTTTTGTTGAAAGCAAACAGGAACTCCACATTGTCGGCGCCCGTTGGCGAGAGTTCCGACGGCGTGAGAGCGATGTCCACCTGCAAATTTTTCATTCCGAGAGGAATTGCATTGTCGCACAGCATCTTAGCAAACTGTTTTGCAACTTCGGCACGCTGCAACGAGAGCTCGGCAGCAACGGCTGTAGCCTCTTTCTTGGCAATTTTTGCCTTAGTAGCCAACATTTTGACACGTTCGTCGCCATTGTCGATTGCATCGACCTTCAATTCAAGCTCCTCGCGTAAGGCGAGAAGACCCTCAATCGTGTCAACCTCAAATTTGCGCTGCATTTCATATATTTCCGACAAGCGCTCCTCGACCTGTTCAAGTCGGGCTGGATTAGCCTCAATACGGTTTTCTAAACTTTCGAGCGTTTCAGCGATATCGTTAGCCTCAATGCGTAGCGAATCAATGCGCTCAGCGAGCGATTCGGCATCGGGCAGCGACGACAGCGACTCTATTTCCGCAGTAGCCGAACGCAACATGTCGACAACAGTGCCGTCGTCATCGCCAAAGAGCGACAGCGCCTTGCGAAGCGCCTCCTTTATGTCGCCAGCATTGGCCAGCACGTCGCGCTCCTGTTCAAGCTCCTCCTGTTCGCCTGCTTGTGGATTTAGCTCCGCAAGTTTTTGGAGTTGGAAGCGGTAATATTCCACCTCGGCACGACCTGACTCAACGGCACGCTTCGTAATCTGATATTTACGCAGCGCAGTCCGGTAATTATCGTACGCCTGAGCATACTTTTCCTTGACGCTCTTGTCGGGCAACAGCGTATCAATAAGGCTGAGCTGATATTCGGGCGTAGCCAACAGCAGATTCTGATGTTGCGAATGAATATCAACAAGATGAACGGCAACCTCGCGGAGCAGCGTCAACTGCACTGGGGTGTCGTTGATGAATGAGCGCGAACGCCCTGCGGGATTGATTTCGCGTCGCAAAATCAGTTCGTTCTCATCCCACTCTATATCGTTGGCTTCGATAATCGACTTTATTGAGCGGTAAGCACTGATGTCGAACACCGCCTCAACTGCCGATTTCTTCGCCTTATCGGTAACTACACGCGTGTCGGCACGATTGCCAAACAGCATCGACAAAGCTCCGAGCATAATCGATTTGCCCGCACCTGTTTCGCCAGTGACTATATTTAGCCCCGACGTGAAATCGAGTTTCAGATTCTCGATAAGCGCGTAGTTTGATATGCTGAGAGTTTTAATCATTGCGATTTATTGTTAGCGAATTTCTTCTAATTCCATTGACGCAAGCTCCCAAATGCTCATGGCATTCTCCAATTGCTTGGTCTTTGCTTGATGCTCGGCATAAAGCTGTGGGTCGGTTGCGCCTTCAGCGAGCTTCGTTTCTATCTCGGCTATTTCGCCCTCGATGCGAGCTATCTCGGCTTCAGCTTCTTCAACTCGCTTTTCGGCTCGCTTAATCTGCTTCTGATGCTCGCGCTGCTCGGCATACGACAATTTACGTTGCTGCTTGGGCGACTCTGCGGCTTCGGTCGGCTTAGCCTGACTTGCGGCGTGCTGACGATTATTGGCAGGCGATGCTGTGGGTTGCACAGCATTAGCCGATTGTGGCGTTGAGCGTTCGAGTTCACGAAGCGACTCAAGTTTCTTCTTTTCGAGAAACTCGTAGATGCCACCCAAGCACTCTTTCACTTTGCCGCCACCAAATTCGTAGACCTTCTCAACTAAGCCGTCGAGGAACTCACGGTCGTGGCTCACCACTATCACCGTGCCGTCGAAATCCTTGATTGCCTGCTTGAGGATATCTTTGGTCTTCATATCGAGGTGGTTGGTAGGCTCGTCGAGAATCAGCAAGTTGACTGGCTCAAGCAGCAAGCGAATCATTGCCAAGCGCGTTTTCTCGCCGCCTGACAACACTTTTACGCGCTTGTCGGAAGCCTCACCGCCAAACATGAATGCACCGAGTATGTCGCGAATCTTTGTGCGAATATCGCCCACAGCTACGCGGTCGATAGTATCGAACACTGTCAGTTCGCCGTCGAGCATCGTAGCTTGGTTCTGTGCAAAATATCCTATTTTCACGTTATGACCTACTTTGAGGTCGCCAGTGAAGGGTATTTCATTCATTATACACTTCACGAGCGTCGACTTGCCTTCGCCATTTTTGCCTACGAAGGCTACCTTTTCGCCACGCTTTATCGTGAATGTAGCGCCGTCGAACACTTGATGCTCGCCATACGCCTTGCCCACATTCTCAGCGATGATTGGATAGTCGCCCGAACGGGGTGCTGGGGGAAAGCGGAGGCTCAAGTGGGAGGTATCGACTTCATCAACCTCTATGCGGTCGATTTTAGCCAACTGCTTGATGCGGCTCTGAACTTGCACCGACTTAGTTGCTTTGTAGCGGAATCGCTCAATGAATTCTTCAGTATCCTTAATCTGCTTCTGCTGGTTCTGATAGGCACGCATCTGTTGCTCAAGGCGTTCTTGTCGGAGCACAACATAATGCGAATAGTTTACGTCGTAATCGTAAATCTTGCCGAGCGAAATTTCGATAGTGCGATTAGTCACATTGTCGATAAATGCACGGTCGTGGCTCACCAACACCACCATATTTGCTTTCTGTATCAAGAAGTTTTCGAGCCACTGAATCGACTCTATATCGAGGTGGTTGGTAGGCTCGTCGAGCAACAACACGTCGGGGCGCTGAAGCAGAATTTTAGCCAATTCAATGCGCATACGCCAACCGCCAGAAAATTCCGATGTCGGACGGTTGAAATCGCTGCGCTCAAATCCAAGACCTTTAAGAGTTTTTTCAATCTCCGCATCGGCATTGTCGCTCTCTTCCATAGCCAAGCGTTCGGTCAGCGTGGTCATGTGGCCAATCAGCTCTTGATAGCTTTCGCTTTCGTAATCGGTGCGCTCGGCAAGCTGATTGTTGGCGCGTTCAAGCTCTGCTTTGAGTTGGTCGATATGGCCAAATGCTTTGCGCACCTCGTCAACCACGGTCAGAGTGTCGCTCACCACCATTTGCTGCGGCAGATAGCCAATTGTTACCCCCTCGGGCACAGCCACAGCACCCGACGTAGGGCGTTGCAAGCCAGCAATTATTTTGAGCATGGTCGATTTCCCTGCCCCATTCTTGCCCACAAGGGCAATCTTATCGCGCTTGTTGATAACATAGTTGATGCTATCAAACAGCGATTTGGCACTGAATTCGACTGATAGGTTTTGGATTGATATCATTATGGTTGTTTCGTTGCAAGTTGTGTTGCGCTATTTGCGCAGAGTGATTTGACGCTGGTCGGTTATTATCATATCAACCTTCACGTCGTGGTTTTCGGCTTCGATTTCATCAAGGAGTTGGAAATCGTAACCGACACCAATTTTTTGTGCCGACGCTTCAGCGAGTAAGCGATCGTAGTAACCTTTGCCACGGCCTACCCGGTTGCCATGTCGGTCGTAGGCTACAGCTGGCACTACTATTAGCTCCATTGCTGAAACCTCGACGAGATTTTCGCCCATGGGCTCTTCGATGTTGAATGCCCCTTTTTGCAGCTGCATGCGGTCGTAGGGCAGAATCTCAAGCTCATCGCCATTGACCCTCGGTAGGAATAGCTGCTTGCGCTGCGCCCACCTGTCGATGAATTCCACTGTCGACAATTCGTCGGGCAATGAGTGATATAGCAGTATTCTGTCGGCACTGATAAAAGCCTCTGTCTGCTCCAACTGTGCGAATACCCGAGTAGCAGCGACGCTCTTTTCGGCGTCAGTCAGCCGGCTTTTGCAAGCCTTCATCATTTTGCGTATCTCAGCTTTATTCATCGCAGTTTGGTTGACTTTGGGATTTATTATTCCACCGCATCAGCCACCTTAGCTTCATCGGCTGCTTTGTTCACTATCGGGAAGTCGGCATCGCCAGCCTTTAGGCATTTAATTGCTTCGACCACAACGGGGTTGGTCACATTCACTATCTGGTAGTAAGCACCTATGCCAAGTATGTCGCGTGCAATCAATGCTTTCAACTGGTTGACAATCAAGTCGCGAGATATATTGATATAATACCAGCGCGGAGCTATACCATTATCCGAGGCAAAGCGCACAAACGAACGGAGCAGGTCGTAGTCTGAGCCCAACAATTGGAGCAAGTCGTCCACATCGCCAGCTTCCTCAAACTTCTGGCGATTTTCGTCGGCATATTTCAATGAGAATTTCTGAAGCAATCCGGCATTGACCACATTCATAAAGTAGCCGGTGTATCCCAACGTGTCGTTCGGGATAAAGATGTCGGGCATTATGCCACCGCCACCATACACTGTGCGGCCACCTATGGTTGCATACTGCATCGATTCGTCAAACTTGATTGAGTCGGCATCGTAAGCTTCGCCACGATTGTAGCGCTCGATGATTTCGGTTTGATACGACTCTGCATCGCTATAATCCTTCTGTATGCAACGACCCGACGGAGTGTAGTAGCGCGCCACAGTGATACGCATTGCACTATTGTCGGGGAGGTCAATTTGATGTTGCACGAGCCCTTTGCCAAATGAGCGGCGCCCAATTATCAAGCCTCTATCGTTGTCCTGAATAGCTCCGGCAAGCACCTCGCTCGAGCTGGCTGAGAATTCATCGAGAAGAATTATCACTCGACTATTCTGGAATGCGCCCATTCCGTCGCTCATGATAACTGTGTTGTCGACACGCTTGCGTCCTTTGGTTTCAACAATCTTGAAGCCTGCGGGGAGGAATTCGTTGGCCATCAGCACTGCAGCATCGAGCAATCCGCCCGGGTTGCCTCGCAAGTCGATGATGAAGTCCTCTGCACCCGACTCGCTCAAGCTGTTGAGCGATTGCCAGAATTCGTCGTAGGTCGTGCGTCCAAACTTGTTAATCTTGACATACCCAATTTTGGGCGATATGATATATTCTGCGTCGATTGACTTGATAGGTATTTCGCCACGTTCAACCTCAAAATGCAAGGGTTGGCTTGCGCCTGAGCGCTTGACTGTCAGGTTGACAATCGTGCCAGTTTCGCCTCTGAGCTTGCTGAACACCGAGTCGTTGGTAATGCCAATGCCTGCAACGCTTTGACCGTCAACCTCGATAATTCGGTCGCCAGCCTTGATGCCAACGCGTTCCGACGGCCCACCACTGATTGATTCTATTACGAAGATAGTGTCGTTGTCGATTGTAAACGAAACACCGACACCACTAAACGAGCCTTCGAGTTCTTCGTTAACTTGCTGAAGGTCAGATGCTGGGATATATACCGAATGGGGGTCGAGATTGCTGAGCAACGAAGGCAATGTAGCCTCGATAAGGCTGTCGATGTCGACCTCCTCAACGTATTCGCTCTCGATAATATTGAATATATTGCCCAATTTTTTCTCCGTCAGCGAACGTCCCGAATCCTTATGCAGCAACACACTGCAAAACAATCCAGCGACAAACGCAAACGCTACAATTACAGGCACCCAGACCGATGAATCATATTTTTTCATTTCAATAGCTATTTTCTCATTGCCAATTGATTACTCGCGCCACCTACGTAGCGCAGCACAGCAGTTGACGACTAAAAATTATCTATAAGTTCGGTTTCGATACCAGCGCGATTAAGCAAGTCGATGCCGTCGCTCAAGCGATACAATTCGCCATAAACCACGCGACTGATACCAGCTTGAATAATGAGTTTTGCACATTCGATGCAAGGCGAAGCGGTCACGTAGAGCGTTGCGCCTTCGCTTGAATTGTTGCTTCGCGCCACTTTTGTAATCGCATTAGCTTCAGCATGAAGCACATAAGGCTTAGTGTGGTTCGACTCATCTTCGCACACATTCTCAAAACCTGAGGGAGTGCCGTTGAAGCCGTCCGATATTATCATTGAATCCTTCACGATGATTGCACCCACCTGACGGCGAACACAATAAGAGTTTTCAGCCCAAATACGAGCCATACGCAAATATCGGCGATCAAGTGCTTCCTGCTTAGTCATACTATCCATTATTACGATATCATATTTAATAATCTACAAAGATAACACTTAGAAACGGAAAAACCGCAACCAACCCCCAAATTTTCGAATTTTTCGAAATTTAAACGCTCTACAGCTCCAAACAAAGAAACCCAAGTGGGAAAAAGTAAAATTTTTGAACAGGAAATAAGGGAATTTACTGTTTTCTGTTCAAAATCTGACTATTTCATTTTGCTTTCGGATATGATTAGATACGTTGAGTGATTAATTATGGCGGTGGGATTTTGTGGATTTGGGAATGTTACTTAAATTTGCATATCATTGAGTTTTGCTCTTATAGTTTATGTCGATGAAAACAGCTAAGGAATATGTTGATATTATCAACAATGAAATAGCAGCTATTAATGCTGCAAAGAGAGAACCTGAGAGCCTTTACGCTCCCATTGTTTATGCTATGGAAGGGGGCGGAAAACGCATTCGCCCGATGCTTGCACTCGCTGTTGCCGATGCTCTCGGTGGCGATTGTACTAAATATGTCCACGCTGCACTGGCTGTTGAAGGGTTCCACAATTTCACACTGCTTCACGACGACATTATGGACCGAGCCGACACGCGTCACGGTCGTCCGTCAGTCTATCGTAAATATGGCGAGGCAGCAGCAATCCTTTCAGGCGATGCAATGCTCACGCTTGCAGGTATGCTTCTTACCGACAATCCTCAATTCGACGCTGAAACTAAAGTGCGCCTCAACGACACTTTCAATGCCAGGGCTATGGAGGTATATTTCGGGCAGGCATTCGATATGGATTTTGAGAGTCGCAACGACGTAACGATTGAAGAATACAATCAAATGATTGGCTATAAAACCGCGGCACTTATCGCAGGCAGTTGCCAAATTGGTGCAATATGTGCAGGGGCTAATGAGGACGTGACGAAAGCGTTCTTCAGCTATGGCGATAATCTCGGCATGGCATTCCAACTTCAAGACGACTTGCTCGACACCTTCGGCGACCCCAAAACATTTGGCAAGCCAGTGGGTGGCGACATCCTCAACGACAAAAAAACTTGGCTTCGCATCACCGCACAAGCTGAAGCGCCAGAAGAAATGGGCAATGCAACCTTGCTTAGTGGCAACAACAAAATCGAGACTGTTCGCAACATTTACCTCAAACTCAATCTCCCAGAGCGTTGCGACACTCTCATCAACCAATACACCGCCAATGCGATAAAATCGCTTGACAACATAGGCATCAACGCCGAAGCCCGACAATTTTTCGTCGACTTTGCCAACAGCCTCATTCACAGAGCCAAATGATTGTCGACACCCATACTCACCTATATCTCGAAGAATTTGGCGACGGCGGACAAGATGCCGTCCAGAGGGCCATTGATGCTGGTGTTGGGCTGATGATACTCCCCAACGTCGACCGCTCAACTGTTGAGCCGATGAAGCAGCTTCATAACTCATTCCCCAACAACACCCTTATGGCTATTGGACATCACCCTACCGAGGTGGACGACGCCCCTGCAGAAGCTCAAATCGACTACGTGGTCAGCGAACTTGCCAACGGACAGCACTATGCGGCAATTGGGGAAATAGGCATCGACCTATATTGGGACGCGACCCACCGCGTACGCCAAATGGAGGTATTCCGATTGCAATTGCAGTTGGCAGCCCAGCGCCAGCTACCTGCCATAATCCATTGCCGCGATGGGCTTCGCGAGGTATTGGAAGTAATTGATTCACTGGCAGATGTACCTCAATGCGTGTTCCATAGCTTTGGCGGCACAACCGATGATGTCGACGAAATCAGACGTCGCGGCGACTTCTATTTCGGCATCAACGGCATTGTCACATTCAAGAATTCCAAATTGCGCGAGGTGCTTCCTGCAATAGGCATCGACCGAATACTATTGGAGACCGACGCCCCATATCTTGCGCCAGTGCCTTTTCGCGGCAAGCGCAACGAGTCGGCATACATCATCCACACCGCAGCACACATAGCCAACGCCCTTGGCATCACTGCCGAGGAGGTTGCCGAGCGCACTACAGCCAACGCTCGCCAGCTTTTCAAATTCTAAGGAATTTTTAGCTATAACATTTGCAAACGCAAGCCGTTAGCGTCCCTTCACAAACTTGAGTGAATCAGCTTTATTTTGCAATCTCAACAGGATTAACTTCGTGAGGTCTCTAAGCCACGCGATGAGAGCGAGAGTTCTACAAATCGAGCTCTTGCGTTGGGAGCGTTTGTGGTCAAACGCTGACGGATTATTGCCGCAGCTTCAGGGTCTTTAGCCACCATATAAAGGTAGCCACCGCCACCAGCGCCAGGCAATTTGTAGCCAAGGCAGAGGTCGTCAATTTGGGTTGTAATAGCTTGAACAGAATCGGGGTTAGTGCCTGCATCAAGCGCACAATTTTGCGACCAAGTGCGGCGAACGAGTCGTCCATAATCTTCGAAACGACCAAGCTGAATGGCGTCGCGCATATCAAGCGCGTGTTGCTTCATCGCTTCCAATATCTCCAATCGCTCCTTCTCGTTGAGGAACATACCCTTGATGATTTCCGAAAGGATATCTTTGGCAGTGCGAGTGATGCCAGTATAGTAGAGCAAATGGCAACGCGATGCGTCCTGATTGGTAAATATATTCTCGGGCAACCAACGCACAACAGGCTGTTGGGTCCACCCCGACGTTGTCTGCAGCAGTTTGACTCCCGGCAATATTCCGCCGTATTGGTCTTGCCAGCCTCCGCCAGTGGTCAAAAGTTGCTCTAATTGCAGCGTAAGGCTTCCGATAGCAAAGCTATCCCAACCTAATCCGCAGAAATCGTTAATAGCTGCGAGCACAGTTGAAGCCAAAATCGAACTTGTACCCAAGCCTGAGCCTGCAGGGATTGCCGAGAGCAGTGTTATCTCAATGCCACAGCCGAAATCGTCGAGTTGCTGACGAAGCGAGCCATATTTTGTTGAGCAAAAATTAGGATGAAAACCAGCCAACGACAACGCAGCCTTAGGAATTGAGAATGGCGAGCCGACCTTACGATAATCGGCAAGTTGCTCCCATGTTTCAACAGTTTCTGCCGCGCCCAAGTCGATTGAACGAAGCGTAATCATCTTATTTGCAGAGGGTTTAACGTAGGCCTGCAATGGTGGCTGTCCGTTTAATTCTATGGCGATGTTGACCACATTACCACCTCGAAGAATCGAATAAGGGGGTGTGTCGGTCCAACCGCCGGCGAGGTCGATACGCACAGGGCAACGGCTCCACACGATTTGGTCGGAATAAACCGACAGTCGCGGAGTCTGCTTTGGGCTATAACTTCCGACAAGTCCCTCGCGCATAAGAGCGGTTGCTTTGTCAGCGTAAGCTGAAGCATCAGCCGCGCTTGTAGCCGAAGCTACTTCGGAGCGGAACATCGCATCGGCAGCTCGCATCATTGTTGGCTCCGACTCGTCAATTGGCTTAGGCATTGCAATGCCACGACTCACAAAATCGGCAGCTGTAGCCTTGAGGTCAGTTTGATAAAACACGCTTTTGCGGTAGTTTGCCGCGATATCTTTGTAGTTGCAATCGAGGAAAGCTCTGCGCTGGTCGACCAATCTGCGCAAGTTTGCTTTCTCTGAAAGTTGGTCGGCTGATAAGCGTTCTGCACTGAGCCACAACTGCTTGCCTTCAACGAGTTGAGGTTCAGAGGTCATCCAACGGAGCAATATGCCGAGTTGGTCAGTAGACTCAGTCAATGGGAATATTGGCGCATTTTGTATGTCAACATCTGCTGCTGCAATCGAAGCAATATCTACACCGCGTTCATCGCACCACGCTTTGAGACTACGACCTATGTAAAGCGTTGAGTCATCTCCAATTGCACCTTTGAACTTATCGTCAAATCCGTATGGACGTGCAGCGTAGGAGCCCTCTCCAACTGGGACAACGTCGATACAAACATCAGCAGGCACTCGCAGCTCCCAATCGTTGGCAGGCACGCCTGTAATCAAAGTGTTGTGTCCAAGCGTCCAACGCTTACCGATGCAACTGTTTTCAATCCAAATATTGGAGTTTTCGGCCGTCAGTGGCACATCAATCTGTGCATTTTGAGTGAACATTGCAGGATGTGGCTTCACATGCTTATGCAAAATAGCACGCTGGTCGCTCACCAAATTCTGAATGGCAAGCATCGACGATATTATTTCGGGCGACGTGCCAAAATGGAAGAAACGCCCTCCGTCCAACGGCACAATTGCCACTTTCAGTTCATTCAATTCCGAATCCTTAATCGTTGGATTAGAGCCGAGTGCAAGTCCAAATTCGCTATATAAATCATAGAATTTCAGGTTGCCGTCATCGCCTTTTGAGCGGTCGACCAACAATTTTACTGCTTTGTCGCTCAATAGCCATATACCTATATCCATAAGCAACAAATGATTGCGCATCAGCTGCGACTGCGTCTCTACGGAGGGCTTCTGCGCCATGCAACATAGCGTATCGCTGCCATCGGAATTGAGCACAAACACGCCATGATTCTTTGCAATCGACGGGTCAACCCACAAACCATAGCAAATCACGTCGGCGTCGGGGAGCGTACGCAGCGGCTCTGAAGTGTGTACATACACATCGCCACTTACTATCATTGTGTTCAGCCCTTTGGGAGCAATAGTCATAATGCGCTCATACAATGGCAACTGCACATCGAGCAGCGTTTGATTGAGCGACTGTCCACGCTTCCAGCGAAAAACTGGTATTGGAGTGAGCACCTTGCCCGACGGTGCATAGGCTGGCAATCGGCGGCTCTGACCACCGGCATGCAGCAATATACGGCGATGTTTATGCAACCACTCATCCATTGAGCCTTCACCCTCAGCTAATCGGCATTGTTCGAGCAACCACGTTGTTCCACCGCCAGAGCCAAGACGAGCACCTACGGGGTCGGACGTTGCAAACCAGCCACTCCTATCGTGACCAGTAATATCGTGGAATTTATCAACAAGATTAGGGGGAAGTGAAAGCAATTTTTTCGTGGACATAGCTATAGGCTTTTAGTAAATGCAAATTTAAGTAACATTCGCAAATCCACAAAATCCCACCGCCACAATTAGCCCAAATTTAGGCTGCATTAGTGCAAAATTAGGCACTATCAACTCAGAATTCATACTTTTCCCACTCAAACTAACTCAAAGCCGAGATTTCGGGGCAACATAACTTTTTTTATATTTTATATGAGAGGGATTTTTGTTAAATTTGTAGGTTAATTCTTTTTATTTGACTGACTGCAACGATGATTCGCAAACTGTTACTCACCATAGCCACAACGTTTGGCATTTTTACTGCTACTGAAGCCCAACATTTTCAGAGCGTTATCAACCCCACAATACCTCAATCGATAGAGTTTGCCGGGAGCACTTACTCGTTCGACCGCATCGATATGTATGAGCGTTTAGACCGCGAACTGACCTCGATGTGCTACACCCATGGCAACACGCTGCTCACGCTCAAACGTGCCAACCGCTATTTCCCCGAGCTTCTCCCACTGCTCCGCAAAAATGGCATTCCTGACGACATTATATATCTTTGCTGCATCGAAAGCAACCTCAACCCAAAGGCCTACTCCCCTGCTCGCGCCGCTGGGCTATGGCAATTTATCGCCTCAACGGGCAAGGCCTACGGCTTGGAAATCAACGATTACGTCGATGAGCGCTACAACACCGAGAAAGCCACCAACGCCGCTTGCCGTATGCTCAAAAAGCTTTACGACGAGTATGGCAACTGGGAATCGGCATTCGCAGCCTACAATGGCGGCCCCAACAAAATCACTCGCGAGCTTGAGGCTCAAAACGAGTCATCGGCGCTCGACCTGTATTTGATAGAGGAAACCTCGCGCTACATGTTTCGCGCATTCGCAATGAAATGTATCTTAGAAAACCCTCGCGCTTATGGGTTCAATCTGAAGCCAGAGCAATTCTACACCCCCATAGAGTACGATGTAGTGGAAGTGTCGAAGCCTATTGCTAATTGGGCCGACTGGGCTAACAACCACGGCATCAGCTATGCAGAGCTCCGCGAGGCTAACCTATGGATACGCGCAAAAGAGTTACCCAACAAACTTGGCAAGACCTACCGCGTGCGCATCCCCAAAAAGAAGTCGCTCAACCGCTCCACCGCTGCTAATCCCATTTACCGTCAGGAATGGTTTAAATAAAGCGCGTCACTAAATTTTCAAGGACACAAGCGAGAGAGTCTCGCCGTCCGACCAACTGATAATGACAAAAACTAAATATACAGAAATCTCTCCATTGGAGTCGCTCAGTGTGATTGGGGCTCGTGTCAACAACCTCAAGAACATCGACGTGAGCATCCCCCACAACTCACTGACCGTTATCACCGGACTGAGTGGCAGCGGCAAGTCGTCGTTGGCTTTCGACACCATATATGCCGAAGGTCAGCGTCGCTACATCGAAACCTTCTCAGCCTACGCCCGCAATCTACTCGGCAATTTGGAACGCCCCGACGTTGACCACATCAGCGGACTGAGCCCTGTGATTGCCATTGAGCAGAAAACCATTAACCGCAATCCGCGAAGCACCATAGGCACTACGACCGAAATCTACGATTTCCTACGCTTGCTCTACGCTCGTGTCGGTACTGCCCACAGCTACGTCACTGGCGAGCCTATGGTAAAATACACCGAAGAAAAAATCGTTGGGCTAATACTCGATAAATTCGAAGGGCATAAAGTGCTATTACTTGCACCACTCGTAAAAAACCGCAAAGGGCACTACAAAGAGCTGTTTGAACAGCTACGCAAAAAGGGGTTTATGAATGTGCGCATCGATGGAGAAATCCAAGAGATAATCCCCGGAATGAAGCTCGACCGATATAAAAACCACTCCATCGAGTTGGTGGTCGACAAACTGAAAGTGGCGCGAAAAGATGACCAACGTCTGCGCGAATCGGTTGCAAACACGTTGCGTCAGGGCGAAAAGCAGATGATGATTTTCGACATCGACAACGATCAAGCACACCATTTCAGCCAGTTGCTTATGGACCCGGTCAGCGGCATATCATATCGTGAGCCTGCTCCTCACAACTTCTCGTTCAACTCCCCTCAAGGGGCTTGTCCATGCTGCAAAGGGCTTGGCTCTGTCAACATCATCGACCGCTCAAAAGTTATCCCCGACGACTCGCTATCAATCGCTCAAGGGGGTATCGTAGCTCTTGGTAAACAAAAAAATTCTATCATATTCTGGCAAATCGCTGCCATTTGCGATAAATACGGAGTTGAAATCGACACTCCAATTCGCGACCTCCCAGAAGAGGCTCTCAACGACATACTCAACGGCACGCCCGAACGCCTTCCTCTGAAGAACGAAACCCTCTCAACCTCCAACTATTTCCTCGCCTACGAGGGCATAGTCAAATACATCGAAATGCAGAACGCCGAAGAGGCCGACTCTGATGCGAAAAAATGGAGCGGCAAGTTCTACACTCGCTCGGTGTGCCCCGAGTGTAATGGCGACCGACTTAACCGCGAAGCATTGCACTTTTTCATCGGTGACAAAAACATTGCCGACCTGTCGCGACTCGACATCTCCGACCTGCTCGATTGGGTAAGCAACGCTGAGTCGCTACTCAATCCGTCGCAGAAAATTATAGCACACGAAATACTCAAAGAGATTCGCTCCCGACTCAGCTTCTTGGTCGATGTCGGACTCGATTATCTATCGCTCAATCGCGCCTCAGCCACTCTGTCAGGCGGTGAAAGCCAGCGTATTAGACTTGCAACGCAACTCGGTTCAGAGTTGGTCAATGTGCTCTACATTCTCGACGAGCCAAGCATCGGGCTTCATCAGCGCGACAATTTGCGACTGATTAACTCGCTCAAACGCTTGCGCGACTGCCAAAACTCAATCATCGTTGTCGAACACGACAAGGATATGATGCTCGAAGCCGACTACATTGTCGACATAGGGCCTAAGGCTGGACGACGTGGCGGCGAAGTAGTGTTTCAAGGCACTCCCAAAGAGATGCTGCTGACCGACACTATCACTTCGCAATTCCTCAACGGCTCGCGACAGATACCTATACCAGAAATACGCCGCACTGGCAATGGCTTGCACTTGACGCTCTATGGCTGCACAGGCAACAACCTCAAGGATGTAGATCTCGACATTGAATTGGGCACGTTGACCTGCATCTGCGGAGTGTCGGGCAGTGGCAAGTCGTCGCTAATCAACGCCACTCTACAGCCAATCCTCAGCAAGCATTTCTACCGCTCGCTTGAGGAGCCACTCCCCTACCGCGAAATCACTGGAATCGAACATATCGACAAGGTGGTGACCGTGGACCAATCGCCACTCGGCCGCTCACCTCGCTCAAACCCAGCAACTTACACAAGCGTATTCACCGACATTCGCAACCTCTTTGTGCGCCTGCCTGAGGCTCAAATTCGAGGATATAAGCCAGGGCGCTTCTCCTTCAACATAAAAGGCGGACGCTGTGAAACTTGCGCTGGCAATGGCTACAAGACTATCGAAATGAACTTTCTGCCCGACGTGTTAGTGCCCTGCGAAGTATGCCACGGCAAACGCTACAACCGCGAGACTCTCGAGGTGCGCTACAAAGGCAAATCAATCTCCGACGTGCTCGATATGACTATCAATCAAGCCGTTGAGTTCTTCGCCAATGT
>JAGBWK010000051.1 GCA_017629835.1 Muribaculaceae bacterium
GTGGTCAACGTGACCGATAGTACCGATGTTCACGTGGGGTTTCGTGCGTTCAAATTTCTCTTTAGCCATAACTTTGCTTTATGTATTAAATGATTAACTTTCATTAGTTTACCCTGACAGCTTGGGGGCTATCGGGGGCGTATAACTCTTTAGTTTCGAGCCGATGGCGGGATTTGAACCCGCGACCTCTTCCTTACCAAGGAAGTGCTCTACCCCTGAGCTACATAGGCAACTTAAAAGACTGACTGCGATCAGTTTGTCTTGAGGTCGCCTTCAGTCTTTCCTTTGAGCGGAAGACGAGGCTCAAACTCGCGACCCTCAGCTTGGAAGGCTGATGCTCTATCAACTGAGCTACTTCCGCAGATAGTTGTGGGCGAAGATGGATTCGAACCACCGAAGGTATAAACCAGCAGATTTACAGTCTGCCCCATTTGGCCACTCTGGTATTCGCCCTATGAAAATTTTGAGCCTCTTGTCGGATTCGAACCAACGACCCCGAGATTACAAATCACGTGCTCTGGCCAACTGAGCTAAAGAGGCAGTTTCAATTTTCGATTGCGTTTGTTTGTGACCCAAACGCGGATGCAAAGTTACGAATAATTTTGAAATTGCAAAAATTTCCCAAACTTTTTTGCTCATTTTTTTTGATTTTTTTCTCTTTTATTTTCACGCATCTTGTTCAGTTCTCTTTTGATTGCGCTAAATTGGCTGAAAATCAGCCGATAACGCTCAGAGGCTTGCCGATAGTCACTTTTTCGCAATTTTGCCTTTATTTTACGATTTAATTTTGCTGTCAAAAAAAATGATGCTATGATTTGCTTGCTTTATTCTATTATGAGCCCTACGTTGGTGCCAGCGGCTCTATTGACTGATTTTGTACACGAAAATCTCAAGGATTATTCGTTGTGGGTGTTCATCACTTACGCTTTGGTGGCGTTTTCAATGGTTGTTGATCTTGTTGCTGGACTGTATAAATCGCGCAAGGCTGGGCGGCGTTGTAATTCTCGAGGGCTTAAACGCACTTGCGACAAGGCTATGAAATATTTTCTGCCTATGATATGCCTCACTTGCATCGATTTGATTGGCGTGCTCTTTTGCGATGCTCCATATTTGACAATGGCTATGGCTGCTTATTGCATTGTCTGCGAATTTGTGTCGGTGCTCGAATCTACTCATCGCAAAAACGAAATCGCCCGTTTGGTCGATTTCGGCACATCTTTGAGTAGCGACGACACTAATCGTGAACTTTTGGCTCGATTGTCGCGTGAGTTGCTCAATTCGCTGCAAAATACTAACGACGACGATGCTGCCAGCAACCGCCCCAATTAGGCCGATAATATTACCCTTTAACTTAACCTTTATATAATAATGAGAAAAATCACTGAAATCATCATCCATTGCTCCGCTACTCCTGCGGGACGCAACGTGTCTGTGGCCGACATTGAGCGTTGGCATCGTCAACGAGGCTTTGACTCGATTGGCTACCATTACGTAATTCATCTTGACGGCAAAGTTGAGCTCGGTCGACCAGTCGAGAGGGTAGGAGCGCACTGCGTTGGTCACAATCGCCATTCTATAGGCATTTGTTATATTGGCGGAGTTGACGACAGGTTGCACCCTACTGACACTCGCACTCCTGCTCAGCGCTCCTCGCTGCGCCGATTGGTTGCTGACCTTAAACAGCGCTTTCCGCACGCTTCAGTCTATGGTCATAATGAATTTGCGGCAAAGGACTGCCCTTGCTTCGATGTCAGAAAGGAGTTTATGCGATGAAACACATTATTTATTGCGTGGCGCTGATTGCTGCTGCAGCTACATTTGTGGGGTGTACTGCTTCTCGCAATCATCACTCTCGCCAATCGGTGCATTCCGATTCGGTCGCACAAATCGATGCAGTTGAAGTGAAGCAGTCAGTCGATATGTCGGAAATGATGCTTCAAATTGATTCGCCGTTAATAGTTGCATATCGAGCGCCCGACTCATCGGTGGTGGTGATGCAAGCTCGAAGGGCAGTGGTAGGTCGTCGGCAGACTGTGGCGGCAGAGTCGGTTAAGGTGGAGCAAAACTCGGTGGCGGTAGAGCAGAGCTGCGACTCTAACAGTTCGTCCGAAGCAGAAGCATCGGTGGCATCAACTCACTGGCTACGGCTGTCGCTGATTATTTCAGCAATTGTTCTTCTGATTTTTATTCTGTGCTGCGTCAGAAAAAATTAGAAAAAAGCCTAAACATTGCAAAAAAGTTTCTTAACTTTGACCCCGAAAATAGATACTCTCAATGAAATTCAACAACAAGAACATTTGGATTAGTGCTAAGGACTATTTTTTCATAGTCATAGGCCTGTTTTTATTTGCTCTCGGATTCTCTGCATTCATCGCGCCTGAGGGGGTCATAACTGGCGGTTTGGCTGGTCTCTGTCAGATTATTTACTACGCCTCGCTGAAGTTCTTTGGCTGGGGTATTCCTGTTGCGCTGTCGATGCTTGTGCTAAATCTCGTAATGTTGGCATTTGCTTACCGCATTGTAGGCAAAACCTTTGTTATCCGCACTATCTTTGGAGCAACTCTCATTTCGGTTTTTATTGGTGTATTGCAGCCACTGTTCCATGGACCATTGGTTGAAAACCAAACCTTTATGAATGTGGTCATCGGGTCGTTGATGTGTGGCGCTGGGTTAGGATTGGCATTCGCCCACAATGGTAGCTCTGGCGGTACCGACATCATCGCGGCTATGATGGTGAAGCGCACCAACGTATCAATGGGGCGCACTATGCAGATGTGCGACTTCTGCATCATTTCATCTTCGCTACTGATTTTCGGTCTTGACGCAGGTTTCGAAAAGTTAGTTTATGGCTTCATTCTCCTGTTGTTGGTTTCGCAAATGGCTGATTTGGTAATCAATACCAACCGTCAGGCTGTACAGTTCATTATTTTCTCGCCCTACTGGGAAGAGATTGCTACAGCAATCAACAACGAAGCTCATCGCGGTTGCACAGTCCTCAATGGTATGGGCTGGTATAGCAAACAAGAGGTAAAAGTGCTGTTGGTTATGTGCCGCAAGATTGAGTCGCAGACAATCTATCGAATCATTAAGTCAATCGACAGAGATGCGTTCATAACTCAAGCAAACGTCAATGGTGTCTATGGCAAAGGCTTCGACGAACTTAAATTGAAGATGAAGAAGCCTCAGTCGCACAGTGCTCCAAATGCCAACCTCGATGCCATTCCCAACGAATCCTCTAAAGACGGTATATCGAAATAATTTCCGCATAAATCAAAAAAAATCTCCGCAAATTTTGCGGAGATTTTTTGCTATTCTCTATATTTTTAAGTCGTTGAACGTCGTATAACTCTCTGTCTGAGTTAGCTGGGACGTATGCTGTTGAAGTCGTCGCTATGAGCGATTATTTCTTGTATTTTTGAGCTTGTGCGTTGATGAGCTCGGCGTCGGTAAAGTAGTTGATTTTCATTGCAGCACGCACTTCGTCGAGCGTTTTTGCGGCTACTGCACGGGCTTCTTCTGAGCCGCGGCGTAGTATTTCATACACTTGGGGTATGTCCTGCTCAAACACTTTGCGACGTTCGCGCATTGGTGCGAGGGTTTCTTCGAGTATGTTGTAAAGGAGCTTCTTCACGGTGCCGTCGCCCAATCCGCCACGTGTGTAGTGATCTTTCATCTCTTGAAGATTGGCGTAGCCAGTTTCGAAGCGTGAGAAATGCTCATCGCACGAGAATGCGTCGAGGTAGATGAATGGGCAGTTCCCTTCGAGGTGACCAGGGTCTTCAATGTTGAGGTGAAGTGGGTCGGTGTACATGCTGTTCACTTTCTTTTTAACCTCTTTGGGTGTGTCGGATAGGTAGATGCAGTTGCCGAGCGACTTGCTCATCTTAGCCTTGCCGTCGGTGCCAGGCAGACGCATGCAAGCGGCATTGTCGGGCAAAAGAATTTCTGGCTCAACGAGGGTGGGGCCATAGATATGGTTGAAACGGTTGACGATTTCGCGTGTAAGCTCAATCATCGGCGCTTGGTCTTCGCCAACAGGCACTGTCGTAGCCTTGAATGCTGTGATGTCGGAAGCTTGGCTCACAGGATAGCAGAAAAATCCCATAGGCACGCTCGACTCGAAGTTGCGCATCTTGATTTCGGTTTTCACCGTTGGGTTGCGCTGCACTCGTGCCACGCTCACCAAGTTCATATAATAGAATGCAAGCTCAGCCAGTTCGGGCACTTGCGACTGTATGAAAATGGTGGTTTTCTCGGGGTCTAAGCCTGCCGAAAGGTAGTCGAGAGCTACTTCTATGATGTTTTCGCGAATTTTTTCGGGATTGTCAGCGTTGTCGGTTAGAGCTTGAGCATCGGCTATCATAACGAAAATTTTGTCGTATTCGCCAGAGTTTTGTAGCTCAACGCGACGGCGCAGCGAGCCTACATAGTGGCCGAGGTGGAGCTTGCCTGTAGGGCGGTCGCCGGTAAGGATGATTTTTTCCATGTCTTATGGTGTATTCTGTGTTTTATTGTCTTGATTTATTCGAATTTTTGCCTTGGCGCAAGGCTATTCTGCGAGTTTTAGAATAATTCTTTTGCCTTAGCGATGCAAAATTAGCGAAAATTTGTAACTTTACACGCCAAATAAGCAGTAAAAATTATGCAACACTCTGCAACTTGCGGTCCGATAGGGGTTTTCGACTCTGGCTACGGGGGCTTAACCATACTCGAGGGCATTCGAAAAATGCTCCCGCAATATGATTATGTCTATCTCGGTGACAATGCTCGCACTCCTTACGGCACTCGCTCGTTCGACATCGTCTATCGCTTTACGCTTCAAGCCGTTAACCGCTTGTTCGATGAGGGTTGCCCACTGGTTATTCTTGGCTGCAACACTGCTTCGGCTAAGGCTCTGCGCTCTATTCAGCAAAATGATTTGCCATGTTCTGCCGACCCAAGCCGACGCGTGCTTGGCGTGATACGCCCAACGGTGGAACGGCTCAGCGAAATCTCCCGAACAGGCCACATCGGCGTGTTCGGAACGCCCGGAACAATCCAAAGCCGCTCCTACGATATCGAAATTTCAAAAATTAATCCCGATTTTGTGACTACTGGCCACGCTTGCCCTATGTGGGTCCCATTAGTTGAGAATAATGAAGCTGAAAGCGATGGCGCCGACTACTTTGTACGTCAGGAAATCGATCGTCTGCTTGCGGCAGACCCCGAAATCGATACTATCATTCTTGGGTGCACTCACTACCCGCTGCTCGAACAGAAAATCCGCAAATATCTGCCCGAGGGCATCAACCTCGTGATGCAAGGCGAGATTACAGCTGTCAGTTTGGCTGATTATCTGCAACGTCACCCCGAAATGGAGCGCCGCATTTCGCGCGAAGGCTCATGCCGCTATCTCACTACCGAAAATGCCGAGAAATTCTCTTCAATGGCATCGGTATTCCTTCATCAGCCCATTGAGGCCACTCAGGTGCGCCTATCCTAATCCGTTAAAGTTTTGTGCAGCCGAGCGTTAGCAGGCTGATTCTCGCCGTTGGAGCTGCGCTGCGTATGGCAGTCGCGGCTGCGATTATTGTCGACCCTGTTGTGATTATATCGTCGACCAATAGAATGTGCTTCCCTTCGAGCTCTTCGGGATGATTCACTTGAAACACTCCGCGCACGTTTGCTTGACGCTCCGATGCCGTTTTGCGTGTTTGCGTCGAATGTCGTTTTGCCGTCAGATTATCGCCTATGGATATCCCAGTGGCGCCCGATACGCCACGACAAATCATTTCAGATTGATTGTAACCTCGTCGCAGCCGTTTTGTCCAGTGCAATGGCAAGGGGATGAGCATATCTATCCCGTCGAAAAATTGCTCTGCATTGAGCTCGTTGGCATACAGTAGCCCAAGATGCTCGCAAATTTCAGGTCGCGAATTGTATTTCCCTTTTTGCAGTAGTTTGGCGTATGGATTCTCCTTTATGTAATGAAAGAATGCTGCGCCCTTATCAATAGGTAGTCCGGGTAACGCAACACGCTGATGCACAATGCCGAAGCTGTCGCGATGACAATAGGTGCGTGGTAGCGAATGTAGGCAGTGCAGGCACAGAATTTCTTCACCATCAACGAGCGACTCTCCGCACACCTCGCAGCGCGACGGAAAGATTGCTTCAAAAGCCTCCTTTATGAATGTCGTGATAAATCGCATAACTTTGAGTGATGCCCTGTTGACGCAGATTAGATTGTTTTGAGTAGGGTGGTGGAGTCATTCATCGTTTGCGAAACATAGCTTTGACCATTTCCGACACTAACGCTGGCTCAAATCCGCGCGATGCTCCGAAGCGGAATAGCTTGGTGCGTCCCTCGAATGTGTCAACGTCGGTGATTTGGCGAGCCTTAGCCGTGAGTATGTCGCGCAGTTTTTCGCGGTATGCCTCCTCGTCGATTTCGTTGAGCGCTTCATCGATGATGCTGCGCTCAATCCGTTTGGAAATCAGCGCCATACGGATTTTCAAACGTCCATGTCCGGCAAACATCACCTTATCGTTAGCAAAAGCGCGGGCAAAGCGACTGTTGTCAACAAACCGATTGTCGATAAGCGAATCGATTATCTTTTCAGCTTCGCTACCGGTAATCCCCCATGTGCGTAGCTTCGTTTCCAATTCAAATGTGCATCGCTCGCTTCGTGCGCAGAGCGATTCCAATCGAATCAGTGCATTCTCTGTGGTCAATGGTTTGCGTTGCATATCGAGATGGGTTAATGTCGTAATTTTACGGTGGTGGGATTACTTGGCTGATGCCTAACTATTTTGCTATGGCTGTGGCAAAGCGGTCGCGCCCTTGGGCGTCTTTGTGGATTGCGACGTCGGCAAACCCTGTCTCAGTGAGCATCTGGCTCATCTGCTTGGCATATATCGGGTTGATTTCTAAATAGATGCGACCGCCAGAGCGTAGGCTCGCTTGCGCGATGCGAGCGATTGCTTGATAGAAACGCAAAGGGTCGTTGTCGGGAACAAATAACGCTTGGTGTGGCTCATGGTTGAGCACGTGCGGTTCCATTTCGGCAGCCTCGCAGTCAGCAATGTAGGGTGGATTGCTGACAATGATGTCGTAGCTTTCGGTAGGGTGGAGCGAAAGCATATCTGCTTCGATGAAGTTGATGCGCGCTTTGAGTTTAGCTGCATTTTCACGACCTACAGCTAATGCATCAGCGGAGATATCTACGGCCGACACTATTGGGAAACGGAGATTGCGCGCCAAAGCGATAGCGATGCAGCCACTGCCAGTGCCGAGATCGAGCACACGAAGGTCAGCGCGCCCGTCAGCATCGGCAACAATCATATCGACCAACTCAGCCGTTTCCGGGCGTGGAATGAGCACCGCAGGCGTAACCTTGAAATCCATGCCATAGAATGGCGCCG
Source organism: Muribaculaceae bacterium (assembly GCA_017629835.1). Lineage (GTDB taxonomy): Bacteria > Bacteroidota > Bacteroidia > Bacteroidales > Muribaculaceae > JAGBWK01. Next base: position 7,402 of record JAGBWK010000051.1, read on the forward strand.
ACTCAAGAACATACTGTATCGGCTCGTCGGCAAGCACGCGGTCAACAATCATGTTGCACTTATCCGTCATGTAGTCCGACAACTCGTCGCCATTGTGAAACGCGATGTCAGTCAGGCTCCACCCCTTCAATTGCGAAAAGATGAAACGCACCATAGCTGTCGCCTCGCGTTCGCCCACCTTCGGAGCCAACCGCCGCCTCATGCCGCCCATACACTCACCTACTGTCATTTTTTAGATGCTTTCTTAAATATATCTTCTCTAATTAGCAAAGGCTTACTCTCACAAATTTGAGTAAGTCCGCTATCTTGCCATTCCTTCCGACAAATTTAGCCAACTTCCCCCACAAATCAGGCGGTTTGGTCCGCATTAACAAATGTTAACGAAATAAGGAGAGGTAAAAGTTAAAGTTTCTTTACCTTTGTGAAATATAGCGTAGACTGTATGCTTACAGCATTTATTATACGATGACTATTTTGCAAATAATTAACCAAAATGATATTCACACTATGAAAAAATAATCTTTTTGTTCGTCACATTGCTGACAATCTCTTCGATAGTAGTACTGCAATCATGCACTGGAAGCACTAAAAAAACTATCACTGTCAACGGAGTTTCATTTAATATGATAAAAGTAGCGGGTGGCACCTTCAGAATGGGCGCAACAGCTGAGCAAGGAGAAGATGCAATCATTTTAGAATTGCCAACTCATCAAGTGACATTGAGCGATTATTATATTGCAGAAACAGAGGTTACACAGGAATTGTGGGTAGCAGTAATAGGTTCCAATCCATCAATGATTACCAGTAGCTTGCAAAATCCAGTAGAGTGTGTTTCGTGGGATGATTGTAAAATCTTTATTCAAAAATTAAATGAACTTACAGGTCAACGATTTCGCTTGCCGTCCGAAGCCGAATGGGAATATGCAGCCCGAGGCGGACAAAAGACTATGGGGTATAAATTCGCTGGCAACAATCTAATCGACGATGTCGCATGGTATGATGGTAATTCTGGTGGCGGAACACATGAAGTGGCTAAAAATTACCCTAATGAGTTAGGGCTCTATGATATGAGTGGCAACGTGTGGGAATGGTGTGAGGACTGGTATGGCAGCTATTCTTCCTCTGCTCAGACTGACCCTTATGGCCCTTCGAGTGGCTCTTTCCGCGTGGTCCGTGGCGGTAGCTGGCTTAACAGTGCTCGGAATTGTCGAGTTTCTAATCGCATCAACTATGACCCAGGCTATGGCACCATCAATATCGGGCTGCGGTTGGCTGCCTCAAGTTTATAATAGATTTTCCACCTTCAAATTTTAGCTTATCAGGTAAAGGCGCAGCTTTGCGGCGCAAGGGGGAGTGGGTGAGCGGCGTGTGTCAGGGCGATTCGCCCTGCCACTCCGAGGGGCTCGCGCCCCCGGTTACCATTAAGCCGTGCCTCCGGCACGCTCAACCGCAGACTAACAAGAAACTAAACCGCCGATTTACACAATTTTCTGCAAATAAATTTGGGGTAAACAGTTGAACTACAATAAATAATCTGTGAAAATTAGCGGAAATCTGTGGTTTATTTTGTGCTTCAACCTGCGGTTATTTTCGCAATGGTTATTACGGGAGGGGGCGGGAGAGGGTGTGGGTGCCGGAGGGAAGGTTGAAGGGGGTGGTTGAGCCGGGGAGGGTTACGGTCGCGGTGGCTCCTTCGGGAATGGTGAAGGTCCAGTGCCAAAGGTCCCCTTCGTAGCGCCATGAGCTTTTAATGAGTCCTGCGGCTGATTGATATTCTGCGTCAAGGTGTCCCAAACGACGGTCGGGCACTGGCGCCATAATGATGTTTTTGAATCCGGGTGATGCAGGGTCGGCGGCGATGCCAGCAGCGGTTTCCCACAGCCATTCGCACACGCAGCCGTAGGCGTAGTGGTTGAAGCTGTTCATCCCTTGTGGGCCCATGCCGCTGTCAATCATATAGCTGTTCCAACGCTCCCAAATGGTTGTTGCGCCATTGTCAACAGAATAGAGCCAGCTCGGGTTGTTGCGTTGGAAGAGCAGCTCGTAGGCTATGTCGGCCATGCCGTTGTCGGTCAAAGTTGACATAAGGATTGATGTGCCAAGGAAGCCTGTCTGCAAGCAATTGTTGTGTGAGGCAAAGTTCTCGCGCAAACGTTGAATCATTGCCGTGCGTGCCGCTCCGTCGACAATATCGTTTTTCAATGCAAACAGTGCAGGGGTCTGCATCGAGTTGAGTATCTCAGTTTTGAATCGTCCGTCCTCGTTGAGGAATGTCTGTTTGATGTAATTTCGTGCACGCTCTTGCATTGCGGCATAGCGTTCAGCTTCGGCAGTGCGTCCTGTTGCAGCAGCCATATCAGCCATCATACCTGCATCCATAGCCCAATAGCTTGCGCTGAGGTAATTCCAGTAGTCAAGCGTCTCCGGCTTAGGTCCATTAGGCCCAAAAGCACGACCTGAGCAGCTTTCGAGCGGCTCGTAGCTGAGCCAGTCGGCCCACTGGTAGTTGCCATTGTCGGCAAGCAGTGCCTGATGATTGAAGCAAGTCGAATCGAGCAATTTAAGGTATTTAGTCATCGAATCCCACGATGCGTTGACTACTGCGGTGTCGCCAAACTGCTTCCAAATGGTCCAAGGAACTATCACGCCAGCATCTGACCACCCCAAGCGCGACATTTCCCCGCCGTATTGCGACAATGGAGCAACGCCGGGGAATCCGCCTGAGTTGCCTTGCGAATCGCGAAGGTCGCGAAGCCACTTATGGAAGAATTTCTTTGTGTCGGCGAAGAATGAGCCAGTTTCGGTAAACACTTGGGTGTCGGCAGTCCAACCCAAACGCTCGTTGCGCTGAGGGCAATCGGTGGGCACCGACAAGTAGTTGGAGCGCTCTCCCCAAACGGTGTTGGAAATCAAACGATTGATTAAGTCGTTGCCTGTGGTTATGCTACCTGTCTCCAATTTTTCCGAAATTGATGTCACTGGCACAGACGCAATTGAAGCTATTTCAACATCTGCATCGGCCGTAATCGACACGTAGCGATAGCCAAAGAATGTGCGGCGCGGTGTGTAGTCGGCAAACTTTTTGGAGCCGTCGAATATGTATTCCAACCACATCCCTTGGCTCGGGATGCGGAGATTTTGGCGGTGTGCGCTACCTTCGGGACCGTCCATTCCGCGGCTACGCAATCCATTGCCGTCGTTGAGCATTTCGGCAACTTCGCATCTGAGGCGTGTGCCCGAAGCAGCCTTGAATCGGAATGAAGGCACGGCCGCGCAATTTTGCCCAAAATCGACCACTAATGTTTCACCCGGGCTCAATCTGATTGGCTCGCCCGACTGATAGCGACGCTTTACGACCACTTTGCCAAACGCGTCGGCAGTGGCACCCTCGGTTTCTTGCCAAACATACATTTCCACGGGCTCGAGAGCCAAATCACAACGCATATAAACCTCAGCACCGTCGGTAGGCAAAATCTCGCCATTGAATTCACTGTTCACCTCAGGCTCTTCGAAATTTGCATCTGATGCGTAGCCCGGCGCTTCGCGGCTATCGTAAATTTCGCCGTCGAAAATGGCTGAATGCAGCACGCGACCAGCTATTGCTGCACGCCATTCTGAGGTGTTTGTGCCAAAGGTTTTCACGCTGCCGTCGGCAAACGTCAGCTGAAGAACGCCACGAAAAGCACACTTGCGACCGAGCATGCCGTTGTGTCCGCCGGGGGTAACAATCTTGTCAGCCCACCAGCCGGGTGTAACCTGTGCAGCCAACGAATTGACGTCGCCTTTCCCCTTTTTAATTGCGTCAGTGACGTCGTAGGTAAACGAGCGGCGGGTCTTTGTGGGGTGAGTGAAGCCCGGCTTCAGCACCTCTTCGCCGATGAGTTTGCCATTTACATAAATATCATAAACGCCGAGGGCTGTTGTCATCCATATCGCAGAAACAACTCGGCCGTCGTTTTTCATCTCGGATATAAACCAGTTTGCACCGTCGGCAGCTCTCGAGCCGTCCTCAATGCGTCCTTCTACTACTGGCGCATTTTTCACTGAAATCCATTGCGAGCACTCCCAAGTTGAGTCATCGAGCGGCTCAACAAGCCCTTCGCAAACAAAAAATTCATTAAATTTTTTATTTTGGGAATTCGATGATTTTTCCGACGAATTATTGTTCGCAACAACGATTTGACTGCAACAGATTGCAGCTAAAAGAACAGCAGTTTTTAAGATATTCATAAGGCTGATTGGTTGATATTCAGATTTATACGCCGACGTTGGCTATGGCCATGCCCTATATGGAGCGTTACGAGCAACATTCACTATCGGCAAAAAGTAATTACACCTCAAATATACATACTTTCCGTGAAAAGTTACGAATTTAAGCAATAAATTCAACAAAAATGTTGAAGCAATTTTGTCAATAGCAAAATTATTTGTAACTTTGCATCATCAATCGGGGCGTAGCGCAGTCCGGTAGCGCACCTGGTTTGGGACCAGGTGGTCGCAGGTTCGAATCCTGTCACCCCGACACAAGAAGAGGTTATGTCATCCAACATAACCTCTTCTCGTTTTTAGCATCCCAAATAATTTGCTCGAAATTAGCAAGGTTGGGGGATTAGGGGGTGGTGGCGCGGAGGATTTCGCGTTTGCCGCCGGCGGGGCCTGCGATGCGCTCAACGGTGAGTCCCAAGGATTCAAGCAGTCGTCGTATGACGCCCTTAGAGCAGTAGGTGGTTAGGACTGCACCTGAATTCATTGTGTTAACCAAACGGCCAAATGCTTCTGCCGACCACATTTCGGGCTGTTTCTCGGGGGCAAATGCATCGAAATAAACGACGTCAATCCCTGACGGTAAGTCGGCGGTGAGATAGTCGGCACTACGTTTTTCAAGTGTGAAATATGGGGTAATTGCCACTGGATTGTTCCACTCTGCTTCGAGAATTAATCGATACAGGTCTTTGTCGACAAGTTTGTTGTAGTTCAGCTGAGAGGTTAAGTCGCTATCGAGGGGGTATTTTTCAAGTGTAATATAATGTACGGGATTCTGCTCCTTGGCAACCATGGCTGTGACTACAGCGTTCAGCCCAGTGCCAAACCCAATTTCAAGCAGGCGTAGTCTTGCTGTCCCTCCCATATTACAGCGATGTAGGAATGCGCTGTCACGGTAGATATGGTTGGATTCGGTCAATGCTCCGCGCACTGAATGGTAGTGTTCGTTGAGTTCGGGCACTAAGATTGTAGCTGAGCCGTCGTCAGTAATTTCAATTTCCAGATTAACCTTTTGTTCCATGTCGCAAATTTAATCAATTTCTGTGACACTATAAATAGTGCATAATGAAGGGGTATAAGAAGAATGAGCTGCGCCACGTGTGTGGTACAGCTCATTCTTTTATTGAAATATTTCTAAGTATATGACAAAAATTTGAAAATATCAATCTGGTATCTGTTAGTATGGTTGATAAGGCATCGATGAACATAGTCAAGTCCGTATCGGAATAGACTAACCGCCTTTCTTCCA
>JAGBWK010000052.1 GCA_017629835.1 Muribaculaceae bacterium
AGCAAAGGTTTGCGGATTAGCGGATTGGAGATTTCAGCATCGTAGATGCGTGCAAGCGCACGTCGGTGGGCGTTGACCTGCTTAAGGTCAGCAATCTTGACGTTCAGAACAGCTGCTTGAATCGGGTCGAGACGACAGTTGTATCCTTTATATATATTATTGTAGCGTCGGTCGGAGCCGTAATTTGCTAATGCACGAACTACTGAAGCAAGCTCTGCTTCGTTTGTGACAACAGCGCCAGCGTCGCCCATTGCTCCGAGATTTTTTGTAGGATAGAAGCTGAATGCTCCAGCATCGCCAAGCGCCCCAGTGACAGCGCTACCGCCAAAACCTTCGGTGGTGGCTATTGCTCCGATTGCTTGCGCATTATCCTCAATAACTAATAGTCCGTTGGCTTTAGCAAAACTCTTCAGATTTTCATCCCAGCAAGCACGGCCATAGAGGTGGACAGTCATAACGGCACGTGTGCGCGGAGTGAGATAGTCGGCAAGTCGGGATGTGTCGAGATTGAGCGTTTCAATCGAAGGTTCTGCAAGAAGTGGCACAAGGCCTGCATCGACGATTGCCAAAACCGACGCTACGTAAGTATTTGCCGGCACAATCACCTCGTCGCCCAACTGGAGTTTGCCCATTTCAATCCATGCCTTCAGAATCAATCGCAAGGCATCCAATCCGTTGCTAACACCGACAGCATAAGCTGCGCCAGTCAGTTTGGCAAGATTCTGCTCAAACGATTCTACTTCAGCGCCACCGATATAGCGACCCGACCGACAGACGCGCGCGATAGCGGCTTCCATATCGGCCATATAAGGGCGATTCACTATTTCGAGGTCAAGAAATGGATATTTCATTGCGTTAGCGACTGATTTATCGGTTGATTGTTAGAGATGACGTTATCGTGAGAGCTTTACGGCTGTTAACTTTTTGAAAGTGTCATATTCACGACAATAATCATCTTCGCTATAGAGCTCAGATGTCAATACAAGGCACACAGAGCCAGACGAAAAATTGTCAAGACTGCGCCACACTCCAGCGGGTATATATAGCGCGCGATATGGGCGATTGAGCGTCACCTTGCGTGTGTCGTGTCCGTCGGTCAGAGTGACATCGAAACTACCCGACGCAGCTACAATCAATTCTTCAGCTTTGAAATGGGAATGACCACCACGCTCGGCATCGCCCGGTACATCGTAGAGATAGAACACTCTCTTAACGGGGAATGGAGCATCGATATTGTCGACAGCCGTCAATGACCCATTGGGATGACGATGTCGTGAAAGCTCATCAACACGGCAATCGGCAACGGTTGAAAGTTGGTGATTATCGATTTCTTTCATCAGCTTTAGGGAATTGAATGATTCGACACGCTCAAATCAAGGATGAATTAAAGGTCGTTTTCAACGAGATAAGATTCAGCATCGAGAGCGGCACGGCAACCCATACCAGCAGCATTTATTGCCTGCTGATAGCGCGAGTCGGCAACGTCGCCAGCGGCGAAAACGCCTTTCACGTTGGTTTCAGATGTTTTGCCTTCAAGAAGGATATAACCTTGTTGGTCGAGAGTGATTTGACCAGCAAAAACCGCAGTGTTAGGATTATGACCAATCGCAAGGAAGAAACCATCGATAGCGATATCGAATTCACGTTCTTGCTCAGTGCCTTTATGTTCAACAACTTTGGCGCCTTCAACAAACTCCTCGCCGAAAAGACCGACTGTATTACAATTGAACAACACCTCGATGTTTTCTTTAGCGAGAACACGATCCTGCATCACTTGTGAGGCACGTAGATATGGCTTGCGCACAATCAGATATACCTTTTTAGCGATGTTGCTCAAATACATAGCTTCTTCGCAAGCAGTGTCGCCACCACCAACTACGGCCACCACGCGCTTGCGGTAGAAGAAACCGTCGCAAGTAGCGCAAGCCGACACGCCTAAGCCCATATATTTCTGTTCGTCGGGCAAACCAAGATAGCGAGCGCTTGCACCTGTGGCAATAATCACGGTATAAGCCTGATAAGTATCTTTGCCATTGATAGTTACTTCTTTGACTGCTTTGCTAAAATCAACAGCTGTGACAACACCTGGACGAATGTCGGCGCCAAAACGGAGTGCTTGTTTGCGCAAATCTGCCATAAGTTGAGGCCCAGTAACACCTTCGGGATAGCCGGGAAAATTCTCAACCTCAGAGGTGGTAGTCAACTGTCCACCGGGTTGCATACCCTCAAATAAAACAGGTTGAAGATTGGCACGCGATGCGTAGATTGCAGCCGTGTATCCTGCAGGACCGGCTCCTATGATAAGGCATTTGATTATGTTATTTTCCATTTAATATATTGTGTTATTGTATTTGTCAATCAATCAATTTCTACAGATTACTCAACGCATATCAACGATTTCGTAGCCGGGATAATTATCTTTATTAACTTCGAATCGCGATGAGGGCATATTGACGCCGAGCTCCATTGTCATTATTTCAATATTGAGATTTGAGCCGTCGGCCATAGTGAGAGTCAGCGACTTAGGCAACGATGTTTGGGGCTCAACTGCGATTACAATCTTTTTGACCGAGTTTTCCACCTTTGGAACAAGCTCTACCCTATGCAATCCATTCGCCGCTTTGAGCAGACGTGGCTTATATCCAGCCTTGTACGATTTGATAATTGCAAACGGATTGATTTGTTCAATTTCTTCGGGGGTTGGCTCAGTGATTGAAATTTCATTAATGCTATCATCAATAGTCCACTGGGTTGTGCCGTCAAAAACTGTTGCTATGCCATTTGCATCAAACACGAACTTATCGCCCGAAAGAGCAATTTCGCCAGTGGCAACGCCTTCTACCGAATTAGAAATGCGGAAAGTAGCAGTCAGCGTTTTTTTTGCTGTCAACTTTTCTGCCACCTTATCAAGCACCGATTCGGCGCTTACTGCATTGGCCATAAGTGCAACAAAAAGCGCAACAATTGCAAGGATTTTTTTCATCTGCTTTCTTTTTCGATTAGACTTTATTTTGCTGAGATAGTTTAACTCATCGGATTAGCGAAGAATACACTAACTACATATTAGAATTGAGGATAGCTTCCAAATCGACTGGAGTGATAAGCACCTGACGTGGCTTGCCTCCTTGTGCCGGACCTACGATGCCTGCGGCTTCCATTTGGTCCATAATCTTACCAGCACGGTTGTAGCCTATAGAGTATCGGCGTTGGATGTTAGATGTCGATGCGGTATTTCCTTGAACTACTAATCGAGCAATCTCGTCGAACAATGGGTCACGTTCTCCAAAGGTATTGAACGATTGATTTTCGCTTGCTTCGCTTGGAGGCTCGGGCAAGATATATGGCGTTGGGAATCCGACTTGGTCATCGATGAATCGGCAGATTGTATCAACCTCTTCGGTGTCGATATAAGCACATTGCACACGTTTAAGAGCACCACCAGTTGAAATAAGCATATCGCCCTTACCGATAAGCTGATTAGCACCAGTGCAGTCAAGAATTGTTTGAGAGTCGACACGTTGACGTACCGCAAAGGCTATACGTCCAGGGAAGTTGGCTTTAATCATACCAGTGATAACGTTTGTCGAAGGACGCTGAGTTGCGATAATCAAGTGCATACCAACGGCACGAGCCTTTTGCGCGATACGTGCGATAGGTGTCTCTACCGACTTGCCAGCCATCATAATAAGGTCGGCAAACTCGTCGACTATCATCACGATGTAAGGCATATAGCGGTGACCGTGCTCAGGATTGAGTCGGCGATGAATAAATCGGTCGTTGTATTCGGTGATTGAACGGCAGCCTGCCTCCTTGAGTAGTGAATAGCGAGCATCCATTTCGACGCAGAGCGAATTGAGCGTATCAACTACTTTATTGCAATCGGTGATAACAGGCTCTTCGGCATCGGGCAGCTGTGCAAGATAATGCTTCGACAGGCGAGAATAGAGGCTGAATTCCACCTGTTTGGGGTCGACAAGCACGAACTTGAGTTCCGACGGATGACGTTTGTAAAGCAACGAAGCGATAATGGTGTTCAAACCTACCGATTTACCTTGACCTGTGGCACCTGCAACGAGCAAGTGAGGCATCTTAGCGAGGTCGGCAATGTAGACCTCGTTATTGATAGTAGCACCGAGGGCAATCGGCAGAGCGTATTTTGTTTCTTGGAACGCTTTAGAGCCGAGAATCGAACGGATTGACACCGTTTCGGGGTCTTTATTTGGCACTTCGATACCGATGTTGCTTTCGCCCGGTATGGGGGCAATGATACGGATGCCAAGTGCAGCCAAACTCATAGCGATATCCTCTTCCAAACGTTTGATTTTGGCAATACGGACACCTTCGGCAGGCACAATTTTATAGAGTGTCACTGTTGGTCCTACAGTTGCATCGATTTTCACAATCTGAATACCAAAGTCGCTGAGCACTTTGGTAATACGTTCCTTGTTCTCCTCTTGTTCATCAAGGTCGACACTGTTGGCGCGATGAGGCAATTCGCGAAGCAAATTGATTGAAGGCATTCTGAAGCGCGAAAGCTCGGCACGTGGGTCGTAAGGGCCTTGTGCTTCGTAGGCAGAGTTTTCGGTCTTAGCTTGCTCAATTTCATCGGCAGCTTTTACGTCGAAGGGCGTCTGCTCGCCATTTTCATCCTCAGGAGAAGCTAAATCCTCAATTGATGTGAGGTCGGAAGGCTTAGTTCGACGTTCATCATCCTTTACATCATCAATGTCAACAACTTCGGCGTCATCGTTGGGATCAACGATGAAGAGATTCACTTGGTTGCCCTCGCCATGATTATTCGGTGTGATTTCCTCTTCATTTGATGCTTCGGTGTCATCGCTGAGAGGGCCATCAAGGCTGTCGTTAATTTTATCTTGCTCGTTTTTGCGACGCTCGATTTCATGCTCGGCAGCAGCGCGAATTGTACGGATCTTTTCGCGCGACGTATTATAGATAGCTTTCAACTGGGCTATGAATACGGTCACAACAATAGTTATAAGCATTACATTCACAAGCACCGCCCCAATCCAATTGATGTGAGAGATTAAGAACAGATTAGCAAATCGGCCGTGGAAGCCGCCCAACGGTATTGTCGACGAGCTATTGACTGTAACAAGTCCAAAAAACATTGACAGTGTGATTGCCAAAAGCAACGATTTGAATGTAAGCGACCAGAATTTCACTTTATAAATGCCGAAGAGCGACAATGCAAGCATTATCATGTAGACAATCACCACAAACGAGCCAAGTCCGAGGCCTTCGACAAAGAGATGATGCGAAACCGCAGCCCCAACAGGACCGGCAAGATTTTCTACATTGCGACCCGACTCAACGATTTCAGAGGCTGATTGAGTCACTACAAGGCTCTGGTCAGCTTCGTTTGCACTGAAGAATGAAAATGCAGCAATAGTTAAATAGCCTGCAAGCAGAATAAGGGCTACACCTATCACTGTGCGAGTTCTGCGGTCGCTAAAGAATTGAGCGACACGTTTGAAGAATCCCACGTTGTCGGAATTCGACTGATTGTTCGGTTGGGGTTCTTCGGGTTCTGGCTGAGGTGGGTTGGCGTTGCGATGATTGCTTATGCGACGCCCACGCGACTCAGTTGGGATATTAGATTCTGCGTTTGCTCGACCTCTCTGTCGACCAGTGCGGGTTATTTGTTCAGGATCGCCTGCGTATGTGTAGTCGTTCATAAAAAAATGTTATTACTTTAATTGTCTATAAGGTTAAAAATATAAAGGTATTATACTAAAAAATTCGTGGTGGATGATTAAAGTTGCTTTAACGACAGTATGGCCTGCTGTGGGTCAGCTGCACCAAATACGTAATTGCCAGCCACTAACACATCAGCGCCAGCAGCTGCAACCATAGCACCAGTTTCGGCATTAATGCCGCCGTCTATTTCTATTAGAGCTTTCGAGCCCGAAGTTTCTATCAGTTGGCGCAAGCGAACTATTTTATCGATTGTGTATGGGATGAATTTTTGGCCACCAAAACCGGGATTTACCGACATAAGCAACACCATATCGAGGTCGGCAATCACATCTTCCAACATCACTACGGGGGTTGACGGATTGAGCGTAACAGCCGCTTTCATTCCAGCATTTTTGATTGCCTGAATTGTGCGGTCCAAGTGCTCGCACACTTCCTGATGCACATTCATCATCATGGCGCCACAGTCGCGAACCTGACTGATGTAGTTCTGAGGATTTTGAATCATCAGATGCACATCAAGGGGCTTTGTGGCTACTCGCTGAATAGCTTTCATTACTGGGAAGCCGAAACTGATGTTGGGGACAAACACGCCGTCCATAACGTCGATATGTATCCAGTCGGCACTGCTGACGTTGAGCATTTCAACGTCGCGCTGCAGGTTGCCAAAGTCGGCTGAAAGGAGTGATGGTGCTACTATCATTGTTCGTATTGTTTTAATTTTCAAATTGTTGTCACTCAGCTTTGGGCTCGCGTTTCAAACCTTTGTAGATGATAAAGGCGACGCACACAGCAAATAAAGCTAAGCCTGCTATCGTCAGATAGCCATTGTATTTTTCAATTGCTGCAAACAATTGGTCGCGGCTTACGCTCTGACTGAGCATATAGCCTAAAAGTCCTAATATGCAATTCCAGATGAATGCTCCGAGCCCGGTGAAGAAGATGAATTTACCGATATTCATGCGAGCAATACCTGCCGGAATTGATATTAATTGGCGCACAGCTGGAATCAATCGGCCAATGAATGTCGATATTGACCCATGCTTTGCGAAATATTGTTCAGCCTTTACGACTTTAGCCTCGTCGATGAGTAGCATATGCCCCACTCGACTATTGGCAAAGGCATACACTATGGGGCGGCCAAGCCAAAGCGCGAGCACATAGTTGATGAGCGCTCCAACTATAGCACCAGCCGTAGCAAGCGCAACCACTATCCACGCATCCATATCCGAGCCTGTCATTGCGAGATAAACTGCAGGCGGCACAACCACCTCCGACGGAAACGGAATAAATGAACTTTCGATGACCATAAATACGAATACAAACAGATAGTTGGCATGCTCTACAAACCATGTGAATAGAGCTTGTGCCGAAAATTGGTCAAATATCGAAAGGGTTATAATAAGGTCGAGCATCGATGCAGATTTACGGTATTATATGAGTGCATTTAAGTGCAGCTACACCAAAGGATATAGCTGCAAGAAATATTCAGTGTTTACTTTTGCAAATTTACTAAAAATTATTTGTGTTAACGCCAAATTTGAACCGAATTTTCTACAAATTTTTAGAGCATCTACTCCTCATCTCCGCAACCGTCAATCCCCACGCATACAAACCACAGATTATCAATAAATAAACCGCAGATAGCGAAACAATAAGCCACATATTAAATGAAACAAAACCGCCGATTATCGCAAATCTCGGCAAATAAATTCTTAAAATTAGGCATCTTAAGAACCTTACGAAACATATATTGTATGTATGACTAACACTCGTGAGAAATTGAGAAAACCAACCTAAACAACTAACAGTCGGCAACTTACCATTCTGAGAAGCTATGAGAATGGTTGAGAATTCTCAATGTATAAGTAAGATAAGCATACGATACTTTGCTTAGGCAGCATAGGTATCTTAGGTTGCATACTAAAGGTTCTAATCTGCGTAAATTTATGTAAATCTGCGGTTTATAGATTGGTCGCGAGGTGCGGTGGGGTGATTTATGCGGTGAGGATTTGCGTAGGAGTTGGAGAAGTCCTAAAATAGCAGGGAGAGCCTCCGAAAGGAAGCTCTCCCCTATTTATTTGTATCAATGTATATGTTAAATTAGCATTGCGGCGGCGACCTCATCAGCCACGTCCTGACCTTTGGCTGAAGCAACAATAGCGAGCGCAAAGTCAACTGCTGCTCCAGGACCTTTGCCTGTAATCACGTTGGCATCGACCACAACCTTGTCGCTTTGCCAATCAACGGCAGGAGCGAGTTGTTCTGTGCCGGGATAGCCTGTAGCTTTACGGCCATTCATAATGCCAAGGCTACCGAGCACCATTGCTGGAGCAGCACATATTGCTGCTACGCCTTTGCCTACTTGATTCTGAGCCACAATCATTTTGCCAAGCACTTCACATTCAGCCAAATATTGAGCGCCGGGGAGTCCGCCAGGCATCACAAGCCAGTCGGCTTCAGAGTCGCAAACATCAGAGAGCAATGCATCAGCCTCAACGACTACGCCATGAGCGCCAACCGCCTGCTTTGTGGGGTTGATTGACACGGTGGTCACTACCATACCTGCGCGGCGCAAAACATCAACTGTTGCCAACGCTTCAATCTCCTCGAAGCCATTAGCGAGAAAAACGAAAGATTTCATATATCAATTATTTTATCAGTTTATTTTTTCGACCTATAAAATTAGTGATTTGTTTGCGAATTTTCTGTAAATTTGAGAAACTTTTTTCCAATATGAAAATTTCAACCATTTTACAATCGCGTAAAGCAAACTTATCATATCTATTTTTGGCACTCGCTGCAGCAATTTTCTCCCTTTGCAGTTGCAATCGCCAAGAATACCGTCGCAGCGAAGGAATTGTATGGCACACCACCTACAACATTGTATATCAATCATCTGCCGACCTGTCCGATACGATAACTCGTGCGATGCGCAACGTTGAGATGTCGCTATCCCCTTTTCAGCGAAACTCTCTCATTTCAAAAATAAACAGTTGCGAAGATGATTCAGTCGATAACCTTATTGCCGCAGTTTTCACCGAGTCGCAACGAATAAACGTTGCTTCTGCTGGCGCATTCGACCCCACAGTCGGTCCGTTGGTCAACATTTGGGGGTTTGGGAATGAATCGATTACAGCAGAGCCCACTCAGCAGGCTATCGACAGTTGCTTGGCGCTCGTAGGGATAGCTGATTGCCGTTTGGTTGGCAACACTATAACCAAAAAGGCACCCAACACACAATTCAACTTCAGCGCCATAACCAAAGGCTTTGGCTGCGACGAGGTGGCTCGCGCTATCGAACGGAATGGCTGCAATAATTATATGGTGGAAATCGGTGGCGAAATAGCCTTGAAGGGGATGAATCCCAACGGGGAGAAATGGCGAGTAATGGTCGATGCACCTATCGACACAGCGGCCGTAGTCCACGAAAGGCTCGCCATAATCGAGGTTACCGACTGCGGAATTGCCACATCGGGCAACTATCGCAACTATCGCGAGGGTGCTAATGGACGTTATGGTCACACCATATCTCCCACGACTGGTCGCCCCTTTGCCTCTGAGATACTCAGCGCAACAATCATTGCGCCCACCGCTATGACCGCCGATGCATTGGCTACAGCATCGATGGCTATGCCACTCGACTCAGCCGTTTCGCTCATCGAAGCAGAATCGTGCGCAGCGCTCTTTGTTGTAGCAGGCACTCCGTGGGAAATAATCATAACCTCCAAATTTCCCCAAATAGAGTACTAACATTCGAATTGACATAAAATAGTAAGGGTGTCGACTCGTCAGCCGACACCCTTATTATAAGGTTTAATTCCTAAATCGAGGAATTTCTTAATACCGCTGCAAATTATTTTTTGCGACGATC
>JAGBWK010000053.1 GCA_017629835.1 Muribaculaceae bacterium
ACAATTTCTTAAAGCGTTGCGAGATTGCCGACGGTATGATCAACGACCTCAACCACAAACTGAACGAAACTCGCAACGAACTGTCGGCTCACGACGAACTCCTCGAGCAATCGCAATCCTCTCTCGAAGAATTCGCATCAGCAATCTCTCAATTTGAGACAGTGAAAGCCAACCTCGACAATCGCATTCTGCAACTCCAATCCACGCTCAAACAGCGCGAAGACGAAATCGAAAGTCAAAACAAACAAATCGAGCAATTCACCGAAGAAATCGAATCGCTCAAATCGACTATCGAAACTAACATCCGCCGCCAAGCTGAATCGGAAGAGCAGCTCCACAACGAAATCGAACGCCTACGCAGTGCCGAGCCAGAACGCCGCCGCGGTCGCAAATCAACTAAAGTCGAAGACCTCGACGACAACCTCGACGACACAAATTGGCTTGTAGGCACTCCTCCCGAAGGCACCAACGCTCGCCCATTCGGCGTTAGCGACGAAGAATTCGGTTACCAAGAGCCCAAACGCCGTCCGAGCAACGACGACCCAGCACAAATGTCGCTCTGGTAATCCTATCCGATTAAACAATTCTCACCTCTCAAACGTATTATAGAGAGATGCCTTCGTAGCATCGCAATAAAACGCCAAGATGCTATAGAAGCATCACAATAAACCATTCCAACCAACACGAACGATGACAACCCTTCGCAACATACTGATAGCAACCGCTTTAGTTGCTTCATCTACAACCACTTTCAGCGTTTCGGCAGCCAACAGCATTGTCACAGAAATAACTCCCTACGTTTATCCTGCCAACCGACCTGCTGCTCCGAAATCAATGACCTTTATGCCCGACGGCGAAAGTTATTTAATGGCTAATGAAACTAACACCCAGATTCTGCAATACGAAACCAAGAGTGGTGCTGAAATGGGTATAGTGTTCGACTGCGCAACCACTCGCGAAGGCCGCATCAGCTCATTCGAAGGCTTCATTCTAAGCCCCGATGCATCAAAATTACTCGTCTATCGCGACTCAGAAAGCATCTACCGCCGCTCTACTTGCGCCACTTACTACGTCTACGAAGTGCGCTCTCGCATCTTGCGCCCCCTCTCAATTGCCAGCAAGCAGCAATCGCCCGTTTTTGCTCCCGACAACCGCCAAATTGCATTCGTGGTCAACGGCAACATCTACATCAAAAAACTCGATTACAACACTGAAGTAGCAGTAACTACCGACGGCGCTCCGGGACAAATCATCAATGGCGTGCCCGACTGGGTGTACGAAGAGGAATTTGCCACTACTTGCTCTATGACGTGGGCTCCTGACAGCGAAACACTTAGCTATTTGAAATACAACGAAACGCAAGTACCTCTCTACTCTATCCCTCTCTACCAAGGAGCATGCAATCCCAAGGATAAATATGCGCTCTATCCCGGCCAGATGTCGTTCAAATACCCCGTAGCTGGCGAAGCCAACTCTGTGGTCACACTGCATAGCTACGACGTTGCAAACCGCAAAACCAAGGACTTGACATTGCCCGACGCCAACATTGAATACATACCACGCATTATGTATGCTGGCGATGCAACAAAACTCATCGTTGCCACTCTCAATCGCGAGCAAACTCGCATGGAAATCTACTCTGTCAATCCAAAATCCACCGTAGCCAAATCTCTTATCGTTGAGCAACATAAGGCATGGCTCAACCCTGCCACTTACGAGCAAATCACGCTCACCGACAAGTCGCTGATAATCCACTCAGCGCGCTCTGGCTACAATCATTTGTATGAATACTCACTCGCTGGCGCTCTTATTCGCCAAATCACTTCGGGCGACTTCGACGTGACCGACTGCTACGGCGTAGATGCTACTGGCGCGGTCTACTATCGCTCAGCCAAATCAAGCCCGCTCAACCGCGTCGTGTCGAAGCTCGACATCAAAGGCCGCACCACCGACCTCACTCTTGCCGAAGCTACTGCCTCAGCTACTTTCGCTCCAGCAATGAATTACTACCGCCTCAGCGTTAGCGATGCACTGACTCCCCCTGTCTACACTATGTGCAACACCGCCGGCAAGACTCTCCGCACTCTTGAGGACAACGCCTCCTATGCTGCGAATTTCGCCAACGCACCACGCAAAGAGTTCTTCACCGTCACATCCGACGGCAACCAATTAAATGCCTACATGATTAAGCCAACCAACTTCGACTCATCGAAGCGTTACCCTGTCATCATGTGGCAATATAGCGGTCCGGGCTCACAACAAGTGCTCAACTCTTGGCAAATGGATTGGGACTACTTTGCTGCTGAGCAAGGCTTCATCGTGGTTTGCGTCGACGGTCGCGGAACAGGCGCTCGCGGACGTGCTTTCATGGATGTTGTCTACAAAAACCTCGGCTACTACGAAACTATCGACCAAGTGAACGCAGCTCGCGAAATAGCAGCGCTACCCTACGTCGATGCCGACCGCATCGGCATTGCTGGCTGGAGCTATGGTGGTTACGAAGCCCTGATGTGCGCATCTGCTCCCGACGCCCCCTACGCCGCAGCTGTAGCTATCGCTCCTGTGACCGACTGGCGTTACTACGACACAATCTACGCTGAACGATACATGCTCACTCCCCGACAGAACGAGGACGGCTACCGCGACAGCGCTCCTATAAACCGCACTAAAAACATCGACTGCGACTTGCTGCTTATGTATGGCACTGCCGACGACAACGTCCACCCAGCCAATACCCTTGAATACGTAGCTCGCTTGCAAGCCGAAGGCACTCTCTGCGACATGTTGCTATTCCCCAACATGAATCACTCAATCAATGGGTGCAACGCTCGTGCTGTAGTCTACGCCAAAATGGTCGATTTCTTCTCCAAAATGAAGAAATAACCCGCCCGCTCAAAATAGCCGCTCGGCTTTCAATCAACACTTCTACCCTTCACCTAATCGGATTAAACAATGTTTTACGCCGAAAAACGCCGCAAAATATTAAGCCGTGGAATCATGTCCTTTTGGACTACATGGGCTATAGGCATCGGAAGCTTAGCCGTGTTGATTTTGTTAGCACCGCTATTTGCTGCCAAATATGCGCCTGCGGTGGCTGTGGCACTGATTATCATACTGATTTATCTCGAAAGGCACAATTCGCTTGCCAAATGCCCGGCGTGCTTCAAAGTGCCTTACTTGGTTCAAAACGTACTGATTGTCTCCGCCCTAATTCTCATTGCATCGGTAGTCTATGTCAACACTTTTGAATCGTTTGAATTCACTGGCGCGCCTTTCAACGTCAAAAATCCATTGTTACCGATATTTGTCGTAGCACCCGTGACGGCTCTGTTTTCATTCCATTTCATGGTCAAACAGAGGCGCTCATCATTTTGCCGCAATTGCAGTTTTCAGAAAGGTGAAGCCTACACACACGGCATTTACGGCATTCTCAATCGCCGCGAATCAGCATTCCAAATCAAACTGCTTTTCTGGATTTCCGCATCTCTGACGGTAGTCGTTTGGGGATATTATTTCACCCAATTTATCAATATCAACATCAACGATGCCGACATGTTCTTCCTCGTGTGGATGCCGGCTGGCATTTACGTGCTATCACTGCTCTATTTGG
The DNA here is from genome assembly GCA_017629835.1 of Muribaculaceae bacterium. Taxonomy (GTDB): domain Bacteria; phylum Bacteroidota; class Bacteroidia; order Bacteroidales; family Muribaculaceae; genus JAGBWK01. Next base: position 3,611 of record JAGBWK010000053.1, read on the forward strand.
CTGCTCGCTACTACAATCTGTGGGTTTACTATTGTGTCCACAACGGCTTGTCGGAAATTATTGGCACCAATGGAAGCGTGCTTCGTTTCCTCATCATCCACAACGAAAACTTGCTCCTTGCCACGCCTACGGTATCAACATCGAAGCCTCTTGCCGACGACAACAAAGTCGACACCCCGATGAAGATTGTTATGCCATTCCGCGAAAGCCTACCAGTCAACGAAGCCCACTCAATGTTTGTCGAAACCACCGGCATCCGCAATGCCGAAATCATATCTATCTACGAGAGCCACGACTCTGGTATGTACAACAATCTGTTCCACTTTGCGGCATTCGTCGACGACCCAAATCAAGCTACCGAGCTCATTGGCGGTGAGTGGTACTCGCTCAACGAAGTCAAATCAATGCTCCGTAACGGCGACACCTCAGCCACTCTCGTTGCCGAATTCGACCGCATCCACACTATCGCTACTACTGCCAAAACCTACGACTATCGAGGTTACCGCAGATACAATATTAAAAGCTACCACCCCTCATTTCATCTGAGCGACATCAGAAACGCTGACATCGACTTTGGCGACATCAATTGGCTCTACATTTCCACCATGAACCAAGACAAGCCCCTATTTCGATTTCACCGCTTGATGAGCCGTCTGCTCAGAGCCTCAACCTGATAAGGGTGCGTAGCCCACTGCCAAGCTCTATTGCCAAACATTCACATAACGTATTCTCCTATGCCTAAACAACTCCCACTGATTGCCGTTGTCGGCCCGACTGCCTCGGGCAAAACCCGACGCGCCGTAGCTATAGCCAATGCTATCGACGGCGAAATCATCAGCGGCGACTCTCGCCAAGTGTACCGCGGCATGACGATAGGCACTGGCAAGGACCTCTGCGAATATGGCAACCTAAAATATCACCTCATCGACAACGCCGAAGCTGGCTCCAAATACAACCTCTACCAATTTTTGCGCGACGCTCGTGTAGCTCTCAACGATATTCGTGCACGTGGCAAAAATCCAGTACTGTGTGGCGGCACCGGCTTGTACGTCGAGGCATTCCTCAATGGACTTGCACTGCCCGAAGTGCCCGAAAACCCCGAACTGCGCCGCTCACTCGAAGGCAAATCGCTCGAAGAGCTAACTTCGATTCTCGCTACGATGAAAACTTTGCACAACGTGACCGACGTTGACACTTGCAAACGTGCCATTCGCGCAATCGAAATCCGCACCTACTATCTCGACCACCCCGACGAAGCCGAAACCACCGTACCCTCACCAATGGATGCTGTGATTATCGGCGTCGACATCGACCGCGAAAGCCGTCGCGAAAAAATCAGCCGCCGCCTGCGCGACCGCATCGACGAAGGGCTTATCGACGAGGTACGCACGCTTCTCGACAGCGGCATCCACCCCGACGATTTAATATACTACGGCCTTGAATATAAGTTTGTTACACTCCATGCCATAGGTCAACTCTCACGCGAGGAGATGACCACTCAACTCGAAACTGCAATACACCAGTTTGCCAAACGACAAATGACATGGTTTAGAGGTATGGAGCGACGCGGATTCAAAATCCAATGGCTACCATTCGACCTCGACGACAACGAATTCACTCGCCGAGCGCTCGACATAGTCAACGCCTCATCGCTTGCCGCTCAATAACCCACCTCGACGCAATGCCGACACCGCCTAAATCCCCAACGATGAACAAAACAATCTCGATAATATTAGCTCTGATAATTGCAGCCTTTGCAGCCGAAGCTCGTGTTCCGAGCCTTAATTTTAGAGGCACTGACAGCTACAACGACTTCGAATTCGACAAAACTACGCCTGTCCGTTTCCAAAACGAAGCCGAAGGCGTTGGTGCTCAGATATTTGAATTTGGAGTCTCTGCCGACGGCAGCACACTGTGGCGTGCCGACCTACTCTCCGACGCCGATACGCTGAGCGTCACTATCGAGCCTCCTTGCGAAGATTTCGCTGTCGAATATAGCCGCCAAGCCGTTCGCATCCACGCTTCACGCGGCGGCTCCGACATCATGTCAACAATGATTAGCGAAGGCATCAGCATCGACCGACACCCCAACTATCTGCGCATCACCGTATATCCCGACACAATACTAATATCGGCTGGTAACAAAGAGCTTCGCCACGTTGGCGGTATAGCCGCCCGCGGATTCTATCCCGAAGCACTGCTGAGCACCGACCGCAAAGCAACCCTCTGTCGCTCGCTCATCGGCTACGAACCACTGCCAGACATCTACATGAGCCAATACTCTAATATCGACGACATCTACCGCGCACTCGCCGACTGCAACGACCCCAAAGCTGGCATCTGGGAATACTTCGACGATAGCATCGACACCGAATTTGCTCGTCGCGGAGGCAACTACACCATTGCACTCCTTCCCGACGGCAACAACGGCTACACAATATTATATATAGAAGGGGCAACAGCCAACGCCAAAGCATGGCACACGGGGATGATTAAAGGGCATTTGACCCCCACAAACTTCGTCAACAACTACAACATGCAATGGATTGACTCACAGGGTCGAGCGCTCTCCGACGGCCTCAACGCCACCTTCGATTCCGACACCAGTAGCAGCTCTGACAGCGGCTCAAACGCCAGTCACAATAGCGACTACAATAGTGTCGGCAACACCTTCCTCACCCTCGATTTCCCCTACCAACGCACCCGCTTCCGCTTCACCCGCCCCCTCACCACGTTTTGATTTTACATTATTAATGAGTAATTTTGTGGGCTAATTCGAAAGCATTTCTCCACTCAGCACGATGAAAACAACCCTTCGCCATATATTATTCACGTTAGTCATTGGCGCCGTAGCTTGCGGCTGCGTTGACAAGTTCGACCGCTATTCGGGCGACTTTCGCAACATCGACCCCGAAGGCTGGGCGTACATGTCGCCATTGGATTTCAGTCCTGCCAAAGTCGACAGCATTGGCACTGGAGCACTACTATTCTCAGTGCGACACTCCAACCTTTACCCCTATAGCAACCTCTACATCGAGGTCGATATCGACAACAATCGCGACACATTCAACATCATATTGGCCGACAAATTCGGGCGCTGGCATGGGCGTGGCATCGGCACATCATTCCAACTCGCCGACACCCTCTACCGCTCCATTTCGCTCACAAAAGATTCGAAAGTCGGACTGCGCCACATAATGCGAGTCGATACCCTGCCCGAAATCGAGCAGATAGGCCTATCTTTCATTGTCGACAAATAAACCCTTTGGTCGGCACTAACCCAAAACGCACAGAATGCTCACACTCAAAGAGATACAGAAACAGCTTGAATCACGCATTTTCCATATCGTAGGAGAAACCGCCGACGACATGGGCTACGAATGTTACGTTGTGGGCGGATATGTTCGCGACCTTTTTCTCGAACGCCACTCCAAAGATAAGGACTTTGTCACCGTGGGCAGCGGCATCGAATTGGCAAAAGCCGTAGCCAAACGCATCGGCAAAGGTGCCCACTGCTCATATTTCCAAAATTTCGGCACAGCACAAGTAAAATATCGTGCCGACGAACTCGAATTCGTGGGCGCTCGCAAAGAATCCTACCGTCGCGACTCTCGCAACCCTATTGTTGAGAATGGCACTCTCGACGACGACCTTTCGCGCCGCGATTTCACTATCAACGCAATGGCTATCAGCCTTAATGCCGCCAACTATGGCGAACTCGTCGACCGTTTTGGCGGTCTCGACGACCTTGCAGCTGGAGTGATTCGCACTCCACTCGACCCCGACATCACTTTCTCCGACGACCCTCTGCGCATGTTTCGCGCAATAAGATTTGCCACCCAACTAAACTTCGAGATAGCGCCCAACACCTTCGAAGCCATACGCCGAAATGCCGAGCGAATCAAAATCCTTACTCGCGAACGAATCGCCACCGAGCTGAGCAAAATAATGTGCTCTCCCATGCCCTCAATCGGTTGGAAACTGCTTCGCGATGCTGGACTGCTCAAAATCTTCCTACCCGAACTCGAAGCTATGGCTGGAGTGGAGGTTGTCAACGGCCGTGGCCACAAGGACAACTTCTATCACACAATGGAAGTGCTCGACAAAGTTGCCGCAGCCGACACCAACTGCAACGAGTGGCTTCGCTGGGGCGCACTCCTTCACGACATCGCCAAACCCCAAACCAAGCGCTACGACGAAAAAGCTGGCTGGACATTCCACAACCACAACTTCGTGGGAGCCAAAATGTTGCCTCGCATATTCCGCAACCTCAAATTGCCACTGGACGAACGCCTAAAGTATGTTCAGAAACTCGTTGAGCTACACATGCGACCCATTGCGCTTGTCGAAGAAGTTACCGACTCAGCAATCCGACGCCTGATTTTTGAAGCTGGCGACGACATCGACGACTTGATGATACTTTGCCGCGCCGACATCACTTCCAAAAATCCCGAAAAAGTGCGCCGACATCTCGAAAACTTCGAAATGGTGCTTGAAAAAATGCGCATCATCAACGAGAAAGACAACCTGCGCAACTGGCAGCCTCCTATCGACGGTAACGAAATCATGGCAATATTCGGCATCGGTCAGTGTCGTGCAGTTGGCGAAATCAAGAACTACGAAAAGGATCAGCTACTCGAAAGCGAAACGCCCAACGACCGCGAACTCGCCCTCAAGCTCGTCCTCGAAAAAGGCGCCTCCCTCGGCCTCACCCCCACACTTCGTCCATAACAGTCATACGACAAAAATTTTCGAGCAGAGATAGGTCCAAACCTACTTTTCTGCCTACTTTTCTGCTTCATTCCCATTGAAATCTGCATCATTTCCACCCAAAATGATGCAGATTTCTCCATTTTGATGCAGAAAATTAAAAAGAACATAAATAGTCTGAGCTGCCCCTTGCAAAGGGCTGAGAACAAAAACGGAGGGCTATCTTTCGATAGCCCTCCGAAATTTCTATTTAACACACCCTCTTGGATATGTTCTGTTGTGTATCTCGATTACTTAACGTAGCGGGCGAAGTTGGCGTTGCGCATGTCGCCAGTTTCGTTGAATGCAACGTGGAGTTCGAACGCAGCTTGCAGAGTGTGAGGTGTTTGACCACCCTTTTGGCTGAGTTTGAGGTAATCCCAAAGGAGTTCGCGATATTCGGGAGCAGCACAATTTTCGATAATAACTTTTGCGCGGTCCACTGGATCTTTACCACGAAGGTCAGCAATACCTTGGTCAGTGATAAGCACATCGACAGAGTGTTCTGAGTGGTCAGCGTGAGCAACCATAGGAACGATGTTTGAGATAGAACCACCCTTTGTGAGCGATGGGCAAGAGAAGATTGAGATGTAAGCGTTGCGAGTAAAGTCGCCTGAGCCACCAATACCGTTCATCATGCGAGTGCCGAGCACGTGAGTAGAGTTCACGCCACCAAAAATGTCAGCTTCGAGGGCGGTATTCATTGAGATAACACCGAGTCGACGAACGATTTCGGGAGAATTGGAGATTTCCACTGGACGCATAAGGATTTTGTCGCGGAAGAAGTCCATATTGGCAAACATTTTTTCTTCCATTTGGTCAGAAACAGTGATTGAGCTGGTGCTGGAGAATGTACATTTGCCTTGCATCATAAGCTCAATAACCGATTCCTGAGTCACCTCAGTGTACATCTGGAATGGAGGAATTTCGTCGTTTTCGCCAAGACCATAGAGCACTGCGTTAGCCACATTGCCTACGCCCGACTGCAACGGAAGGAAGTTTTTAGGAATACGTCCTACGCGAAGCTCGTTGAGGAGGAAGTTCACTACGTTGTTACCGATTTTAGTTGAAGTTTCATCCACTTCGGTGAATGGCTTCACAGTGTCGTAAGAGTCAGTTTCAACTATGCCGACAACCTTTTTGGGGTCGATTTTCAACACAGGCGAACCGATACGGTCGCTGGGCGAATAGATTGGAATTTCACGACGATATGGAGGGTCTTGCAAAACTACGATGTCGTGCATACCACGAATCGACTTTGGCAATTTAGCATTGTGCTCGATAAAAATCTTCTCAGCCATAGCAGCATAAGTGGGAGCATTACCCACGCCAGGGCCAAGCACAAGGTTGCCTTCTTCGTCGAAGTCAGCTACCTCGATGATAGCATATTTAATCTTAGGATAGAAGCCATAGCGGATTTCTTGAGCCAACTCTGAGAGGTGACGGTCGAAATAGTGTGCATCATGGCTATTGATGCGTGAACGCAAATCGGGCGTATTCTGATAGGGAGCACGCATATTGATTGCGTTAGCGCGAGAAAGAGCGCCGTCGGTCCATTGGTTAGTAGAAGCGCCCGTGAACAAGTTCACTTTGAATTCTCTACCAGCTTCATGCTCTTTTTCAGCCTTTGCAGCCAGAGCGCTTGTGATTGATTTGGGAGTACCGGGAGCTGTAAAACCCGAAAGACCGAGCGTATCGCCATGGTTAATCATAGCAGCAGCTTCTTCCGCGGTGATTTTGTTGAATGCCATATTAATAGCCTTTTATGTATGTTAGTTATTGATTATTCAAAAGTTCGTTTCCCTAAGGCTTTCACCTTCAAATTTCACTGCAAAATTAGCAATTTAATTCCTATTTAACAAAACATAAATCATCAACTTGCCTATATCGCAAAAAGTTCCTAACTTTACAGCCGTAAACTATTGTAATAGCAACCGAAGCATGTCGAAAGAAACGCCAAAAGAGAACCCAGAGCTGATTGAGCGCCTGCGCGATCAGCAGACCTGTCGCGAAGCGTTTGGCGAAGTCATAGCCAAATACTCCGAGCCTCTCTATTGGCAAATTCGTCGCATGGTTGTCAACCACGACGACGCCAACGACGTGTTGCAGGACACCTTCCTCAAAGCGTGGAACTCAATCGAGCTCTTCCGCGGCGAAGCAAAACTATCGACATGGCTCCACAAAATTGCTATCAACGAAAGTTTGACATTCCTCAACCGCGAGCGCAAACGCCAAAATCTTTCAATCGACGACGAAGCCTCAATGCTGGTCAACCTCATCGAAGCCGACACCAACATCGACGGCGACTACCTCGCACAAGAATTGCGCAAAGCAATCGCCCAACTCCCCGAGAAACAGCGACTTGTGTTCAACATGCGCTACTACGACGAGATGAAATACGAGCAGATATCAGAGATTCTTGGCACCTCAGTCGGAGCCTTAAAAACCTCCTACCACCTCGCCGTTAAAAAAATTGAACAATATTTTTCTAACCTCGATTAAACCTTTCAATTCAATCGAAGTCTAAAAACCGAATTACATCAGTTGTGACAAAATAATCCCGCTATGGAAAAAAGCAGCGAAATACTCGACAAAATCGGCCGTAAGTCTGGAATGACAGTCCCAGAAGGCTACTTTGCTGATTTTGCCTCTCGTATGACGGAATCTCTTCCTGAGCGCCAATTCAACGAAGCAGCGCACAAGCGCACTTTCTGGCAGAAAATCCGTCCATACACTTACATGGCAGCCATGTTTGCCGGCATTTGGTGTATGATGAAGATGTTCAGCCTCATCGTGCAAGGTGGCAACGTCGACCTATCTATCGACAATTACCCAGTATTGCAAACCGCCCTCGCCGACGACTCCTTTGTCGACGAATTCATCTACTCCGAAATCAACCGTTACGATATAATCGAAGACATCTACGAAGCGGACATAAATCCCGAAGAACTCTTCACCCTCGTCGACGAATAATCCCACAATAAACAAATAAGACCCCCAACAATATGAAACAGATTTTATTTGCACTCATAATGCTCTCTTTGAGCTTCGGCAACGCTTTCGCTCAAAACCAACCCAACCGCCAAAACCGCGAACAGTGGGCTAAAGAATTCCGCGAATTCAAACACGAAGCTCTCAATAAACACCTCAACCTCACCGACGAGCAAAAAGCCGCTTTCTTCGAAGTCTACGACAAAATGGACCGCGAAATCGCCAAACTCAACCGCGAAACTCGCGCTCTCGAACGCAAAATAACTAAAGCCGACGAAGGCACTGTGACCGACGTTGAATACGAAGCTGCTACTAACGCTATCATCGAACTCAAAGGCAAAGAGTGTGATATCGAAAAATCTTACTACGAAGAGTTTAAGAAAATCCTCACTCCCAAACAGCTCTTCAACCTCAAAAAAGCTGAGCGCGAATTCTCTATGGATATGATGCGCCAGCACAACAAACTCAGAAACAAAAACAGAAAATAATCGGTAGTCGAATGCCCCACCCGGAGCCGCAGCCGAAATTATAATCTATTCGACCTCAATTCAAAATCGATACTCAGGGGCACTGCTTCAACGGCATGCCCCCTTATTTTTTTTATTGACTCTGCAAGTCACCCCCCCTCAAGCAACCAAGTCTATTCATATTGAACACCTCAACTACTATGAATCGTCGAAAATCACTCCTTCGCAGCATCATTCTGCCCTCACTCTTATTACTAATACCATTCCTTACTATGTCAACTGACCAACCTAAGTCAAACAAACAATTTAAGACTACTGAACAATCTGAATCGACCGACCAATCTAATCCGAACGCACCCGACTTTGCATTCCCTCGCGACGTCGTTGAGCAAGCCGACAGCCAGCTCGCTGAAGCCCTTGCTGCCAACGACGGCCAAGCGATTGTCAATGCGCTGATTAAATCAACCATTGCCAGCTCTATGATATCGCCCGACAGCCTGCCGGCGCAAATCACCCACGTTGAAAGCCTACTCAACGAGCACAAAAATTTCGATGCAGCCACTCGCAGCCTGCTCAACACACTGCTCTCAAGGATGTACATCGGATATTACATCCAAGATTCCTACGACCTCAACAAACGCACCACAGTCGAAAGCGACGACATCACCCTCTGGAGCGGCAACCAATTCAAGCAGCGAATTTCCGACCTCGTGACAGCCTCTCTCGCTGAGCCCGAAGCGTTAGCCAACGTGCCCATTGCCAACTATCCCGAAGTCATCAACTCCGACGAATTGTCGCGCTTATACTATCCCACCCTTCTCGATTTTACCTACAACGAAGGAATTGAAACCCTTACGAGAATCTCCGACCACTTTCAACAAATATTGCCAGTTGCCCGACTCATCAACTCTAAGCCTCTCCCCAGCGCTTTAGACCCTATCGCCCGACAGATTATTGAGTTGGCCGATGCTTGGGTCGATGCTAATGCTGACACTCAAGCCCCACTTGCTCAAGCACTTGAAACTCGCTTCAATAAAATCAGCCGATTCGTCATCGAACCTGACGACTCCACTACCGACAGCGACCCCATTTGGGAAAGCCGCATCGCGCTCTACATGCAACATGCCGACAATCCTTACACTATCGAGTTACTTCTCCCCATTGACGAAGGCCTCCCATTCAGTCAACGAAAGCAGCTCTACGACATCTTCACCGATTTCAAGCGCAACAACCCTGACTTTGTGAGCATCAACTCTATCGACAACACTATCAATCTGCTCAAACAGCCCAATTTGTCACTGAAATCACCCGGTCAGGTTGTCAAAGGTGCTCCCTTCGAAATCAATGCTGAAATCAGCAACATCGATGCCACCGAAATCCTCATCTATCGTGTGCTCGACGGCTACTCTTCCGAATCCTCCTACGCAGGCATTTCCGACTGTCAGCCAAAGCCTTACGCCACCATCAAGATTTCTGGCTCAACCGACATCCCTTCGGAGCTTTCTGCCACTGCTACAGCCACAATCAACGACTACGGACGCTACATTCTCTATAGCCCGACGTTTGACAACGACTCCAACGAATCATATCCAATTTTTTACTGTAGCGACTTAGCTTTAATCAGCAACTCTATGGCTCGCGACTACATGGCTTGGGTCGTAAATCCAATGACTGGTCACCCCGTTAAAGATGTGCTCGTTTCCGCTACCAACAACCGCGGTGGCATAATCGGCACAATCACTACTGGTAGCGACGGTCGCATCGAATTAAACACCTCATCAGTCAACTCGTTCGAGCTGAATGCCTCAAAAGGTGACGATAAGTACAACAACAAACTCTCCTCTTGGCTCTACAACTACAGCGACAACGAAGGCACTGCAAGCTTAGTGCAAACTGCGCTTGCCGTTTACCACCCGGGCGACACTTTGCAGTTCTACGCCATTGCCTACAACATCAATGGCGACAAACGCTCAGTTGCTCCCAACGTGAAACTAACCGCCGAACTGCGTAACGCCAACTATCAAGTAGTCAACACCATAACAGCCACGACCGACGATTATGGCCGCATCGACGGAGAGTTCATCCTCCCCAAAGACGGGCTCACTGGCAACTACCAAATCAACGTCAGAGCTGACTCTAAAACCAACTCTTACAACGGCGCAGCTTGGGCTACTGTTAGCGACTATAAACTCCCGACATACCAAGCTAAAGTGGACCGCATTGTGGTCGAAGGCGACGACATTCTGATTCATGGTAGCGCAAGAACCTACAGCGACTTCCCCGTAATCGGAGCCAAAGTCGAAGTCAACCTCAAAGCTACCCAAGGTTGGTGGTGGTATAGATCATCTGTGGAATTCAACTCTATGGAACTCTCCACCGATGCCAACGGCCAATTCATCTGCCGACTCACCCCCGACATCATCCAGCAATCGCCCTACCCCGACGGCAACATCGAAGCCGACATCCTCGTCACCTCTCCTTCGGGCGAAAACCGCGGAGCCTCGACATGCTTCTCTATCGGCAAACCTTTCGCTATCAACACCTCTTCGCTTGGCAACATCATCGCCGAGCAGAATGCTAAAATGCCTATCGGACTCATCGACCGCTTAGGCGAAAATGTTGAAGGTCGCCTCAAACTCACGTTTACACTCAACGGCAAAGTGTCGGTAGTCGAAGCCACTACCTCTGGCGGCAACACCGTTGCCGACCTCTCTAAGCTCGCCTCTGGCACTTACAACGTCAAGGTCGAAGCCTTAGGTGTCGACGCCAAGCCCAAAACAATCGAGCAACTCATTATATATAATCGCAAGTCGAAAAACTCTCCGTCAAACGGTGCCCTTTGGGTAGCTGAAAATCGACTGAAAGTAACTGCCGACAAGCCTGAGGCTATCATCACCTACGCCACAGCCATGAAGGATGTGCGCGTGCTCATCACTGTCAATTCTTCCGACTCTATCATATCTCGCAAATGGCTCAGCCCCTCTAAAGGCATCAACAAAATTAAAGTAAAACTACCCTCTGAAGGCAACGCTGCTACAGTCACTCTCACCGCCGTCAGAGATATGAAATACTACAACGAAACTATCAACATCGACATCGTTCATCCTGAGCAAACACTCAAAATCAAGGTTGAACGTATGCGCAACCGCGTGACACCGCTCGAACAGGAAACTATCACTCTCAAACTGACCGACGACCTCAACCGCGACCGCGCAGCCGCACTGATTCTCGACATGTATTGCAAAGCTCTCGACGCTATTGAGATGAAAGCTCCCAATTCTTTCGGCAAGAACTATGTACAATCGCTCTCATCGTCCAACAATCTGCGCTATGCTATCAGCACAAGTTTCGACAAGGAATTCGACTGGCTCAATGTAAATCAGCTGTATGCCCCAACGATGAACCTCTACGGCCACGACTACTTATTCTTCGACTTATATACATCTTTTTACTCATCTGTATCCTCCAACAGACATTACCAACGCCCAATGAAAGCGTTAGGTGCTGTCGAAGAAAGTGCAATGGTTATGGATAAAGCGTTTGTTGAGGAATCAGTTAGTATGGATGCTCTAAGTGAAGCCGCCACAATGGGTGCAGCACCTACAGCTGACTCTCAGGCTGCGAAGTCCGACAATTACCGCCCGTCGGAAATAGCGCTCGGATTCTTCGCACCTCGCCTTACTACCAACCCCGACGGCTCGCTGTCGTACACATTTACCGTTCCCAACGCCAACACCACATGGGTACTCGAAGCATTTGCCTACGACAAAACCCTTGCCAACGACTATTTCTCGACCGACATCATTTCAGCCAAGCCTATTATGGTTGAGCCTAATTTGCCTCGCTTTATGCGTCAGGGCGACACTGCCACCATACTCGCATCCGTAATGAATGCGTCCGACGCTGCTTCGCTCATCACCACTACGCTTGAGTTGCTGAATCCAGCCGATATGTCGCTCATTGCTGAGCAAAAGGTCACTCAGAATGTAGCTGCCGGTGCTTCCGAAATCGCATCTTTCTCAGTTGAAGCTACCGCCGAAATGTCAACTCTCATCGTTCGCATTAAGTCCTCAACTGCGACCTATAGCGACGGCGTGCAGACCATTCTCCCTATCCTCCCTGCTACTCAACAGGTTATAGATGCGTCAACTTTCTATCTGACTCCCGAACAAACATCATTCACAAAATCGATTCCAGCTACCGCTGCCGAGTCGCTCACCACTCTCACATTCTGCCAAAACCCAACGTGGGAAGTTGTGTCGGCTCTTCCGGGACTTATCTCCGACAACAACAGCTCTTCGCTCGCTGCTTCAGCTCAGATTTTCTCCGCAGCTGTATCGCAATATGTCCTCGACCTCAACCCAGCTATAAAGCCGCATCTTAAAGAGTGGCTCGAATCCACTCCTGCCGACGCGCTCTCGAAGCTCAACACCAACGAGGAACTTAAGCAATTGGTGCTTGCAGCCACTCCTTGGGTATCTGCCGCTGCGTCCGACACTGAGCGCATCCAACACCTCGCCCTACTCTTCGACCCTACCAACATTGAAAGCAGCATCAACGACGCCGTAGCCACTCTCGCCAAGTTGCAGACATCCTCTGGCGGCTGGCAATGGTCACCCTACATCAACGAGCCGTCAGAATGGGCTACACTCTTGATCCTCAACAATTTTGCAGAGCTCAAACAGTTGGGGTGCTATCCCGAAGATAAGCTATCTAAAATGGTTACTCGTGCTTGGGGCTACGTCGACAGCCAAATCGCTAAGTCCTACGAGCGCTACCCCAACAACTCGTACTTATACTACACCTACGTGCGCAGCCTGTTCCCCGAAGTGGTGCTCGCTGGCTCTGCCAAACGCGCCTACGACAAGACTTTGACGCTCGTGCGCACTCAGTGGAAATCATACTCTACTGTCGAAAAGGCTGCTGCAGCTCTGTTGCTCTATCGCAACGACCGTAAAGCCGACGCTCGCACCGTGCTCCGCTCTCTTCGCCAATTCGCCACCTCTACTCCCGAGCTTGGCATGTGGTGGGATTCTGCCGACAACAGCTCTTGGTGGTCGCTAACTCGCGTCGGACAAACGGCATTCATCCTCGATGCATTCAACACTATCGAGCCTGACTGCTCCGAAGTCGACAAAATTCGTCAATGGCTGATTCTCAACAAGATTGTTCAAGACTGGGGCTCTTCGGTCAATACCTCCGCTTGCATTACTTCTATCCTCAAATGCGGCAGTAATTGGCTCGAAAAGCCTGGCACTGTCACCCTAACAATCGGCGACAAAACCATTCAGCCTTCGCAATTCGATGCTCTGACTGGACAATTCACCACCGAAATCACCGATGCCACAGGCGACATCAGCATCCAACGCACAACCAATGCCCCTGCATGGGGTGCCCTGCTCGTTCGCTCTCAACAAGTGATGACCGACATCAAAGCCGCCTCAATCCCCGAGCTCTCTATCACCAAAGAGGTGCTCGTCAAGAAAGGAGATGCATGGGTTGCCACCGACAATCTCGCCGTTGGGCAAGTTGCCAAAGTTCGACTTATCATCAACTCGATGCGCGACATGGACTACATTACCATTGTCGACAACCGAGCCGCTTGCATGGAGCCTGTCATCCAAACTCCTCGCCCAGTCTACTGCGACAACTTTATTTTCTACCTCGAAAATCGCGACGACCGCACCAACCTCTTCATCAACCGTCTATTCAAAGGACAATACATCATTGAATACGAAATGAACGTCAACAACGCTGGCTCATTCTCATCTGGCATTGCAACCATTCAAAGCCAGTACACCCCCGAAATGACTGCTCACTCTGCTGGCGCTCTGATTAAAGTCAATTTACAACAATAATAGTTGATGAAACAGCTCTTGATTCTGCTCGTGGCTTGCGCCGTCGGCTTATTTCCTGCGATTGCCGACACAAACCCCAAATATGAATTCCGAGGGGCTTGGGTCGCTACAATCTACGGAATCGACTGGCCATCCACCACTGGCACATCGAAAGCTGTTGCTGCTGCTCAACAGAAGGAGCTCGCCGCGCTTGTCGATGCACTTGCCGATGCAGGTTTCAACGCAGTTATGTTTCAAGTGCGCCCTATGGCCGATGCGCTCTATCGTTCATCGCTCGAGCCTTGGTCAAGCTACGTCAGCGGCGCTCGTGGCTCTGCCCCCAAATACGACCCTCTCGAAACAGCCATTGCCCTATGCCACGAGCGTGGACTTGAATGTCACGCGTGGATTAATCCCTACCGCGTGGGCAAAGCCGAGCCTACAACGCCTCTCGACCAGCAATACCGCCACTTGTGGATGACCAACAAGGTGGGGCGTCAGACAATGACTATCCTCAACCCTTGCTTTGAGCAGACAAGGCAACATATTTGCGACGTAGTCTGCGACATTGCCCGTCGCTACGATGTCGACGGCATCGCATTCGACGACTATTTCTACAATCCCGAATTTATCCCTGAGGACAAAACGGCTGCCGACTGGACTCACTACGTCGAAAGCGGCACCGACCTCAGTATGGGCGACTGGCGCCGTAGCAACATCAACGCCATGATTCAACTCGTTGCGTCAGAGCTTTCTGCTATCAAAAATGGCAAAATCCGCTTCGGTCTATCCCCACAAGGCATCGCTGGCGGCAACGGCGTGCATGCCGACAAAGGCGTTCCCCCTACGGCCGACTATGGCGTCATCACTGCCGACAGCCAATACGGCAAAATCTACAGCGACCCCGTCGAATGGCTCGCTAATGGCTACATCGACTACATTTCTCCTCAAATCTATTGGCCTACCGACAACCCCAAACACCCCTACGGCGGTCTCGCACGCTGGTGGAGCGACGTAGCTGAAATGTTCGGCCGTCACTCTTTCCCAAGCATACGCATTTCAGGTTTCGCTCAAGCCAACACCCCCGAAAGTTGGGGCGAAGCTGTCCGTCAATTGTGTGCCAACCGCGAATCATCCTTCAATGGCGCACCCGGAGTGGTCGTTTACTCTGCTGCCTACATCTCTGGGCCAAAATGCTCTGGGTTTGGCAAACTGCTCGCCGACAGCCTATTCTCAACCCACGCACTCCTGCCCCCACAGCCTTGGAAAGAGAATGCTCAGCCACTCGAACTCTCCAACCTACATCTCAATGGCGACACTCTCATGTGGGACCCTATCGACGATGCACGCTACGTTATCTACGCCATTCCCAACCACATCGACCCTCTCGACGCCCTTTCCGATTCAGGCGAAGGTCTGTCGTCCGACTACATAATCGCAGTAACCTACGACAATAGCTACGCGATTGACCCATCAACACTCCTCGACCACCAAATTGCCATTGCCCCCTACGACCGCTACGGCAACGAATGGCAACCCAAATTTCTAACTCCTTGACCATGCTCTACGACGAGAAATATATGCGGCGCGCACTCCAATTGGCGCAGTCATCACCCTTCGACACCCACCCTAATCCTATGGTGGGAGCAGTCATCGTGTGCGACGACAAAATCATTGGCGAAGGCTTTCATCGTCGATGCGGCGAGCCCCACGCCGAAGTCAACGCCATTGCATCAGTCAGCGACCAATCATTACTCTCTCGGTCAACAATCTACGTCACGCTCGAGCCATGCTCCCACTACGGCAAAACGCCACCCTGCGCACAGCTTATCATCGACAAAGCCATTCCACGCGTAGTCATTGGCGCCGTCGACCCATTCGAAAAAGTTGCAGGGCGTGGCATAGCTATGCTCCAACAAGCAGGCATCGAAGTTGTCAGCGGTGTGCTCGTCGACGAATGTCGCAAACTCAACCAACACTTCTTCAAAGCTCACACACGCCGACGCCCATTCATCACAATTAAATGGGCTCAAAGCGCCGACGGCTTCCTCGACTGCAAACGCTCCCACAACCAACCTGCCTACCGATTCTCCAACTCGGCTACAACAATGCTAACCCACTGCCAACGAGCAGCGCACGACGCAATACTCACTACTGCAGCCACATACCTTGCCGACACGCCCTCGCTCATAGTCCGCCACTGGGACGGACCCAACCCTCGCCGTTTCATCTTCGACCGCTCATACCGCCTCTCTAACTCCCCGACCGAAGAAACATCCTCCATTAACGACTCTCAAATTGAAGGTTTCACTATCATCAGTGGCGACCTAACTATCGAGCAACTCTTCACGAAACTCTACGACATGAACGTTACATCCGTACTCGTTGAAGCTGGCCCACGATTCCTGCAAGCTATAATCGACAGCGGCATCTACGACGCCGTCCGCATCGAGTCCTCCCCAACCACCCTCGGGTCACTCGGCACCCACCCTGCCCCCACTCTCCCCTAACCATTCACCCCCTCTCACACCCCACCTCTTTACACCAATTAACCAAGACCAATATCACATTTCGCTCCAATATCTATAAAATCAATAGCATTCATATTTTAATAAAACAAAAATTATATATACATTTGCATCGAACTACAACTAAACACAAAAGGAGTAACCCCAAAAGCCTTAAAATGAGTAGGGAAAACTAAAAACTTTACTATTATGAAAAAAATTACAATGTTGTTACTGTGCGTATTTTCACTTATCGGTAGCACATCTTATGCACAAAATAAGGGTGAAATGTTCTTCGGAGGCAACCTCGGCATTGGCGTTACTGCAATAGAAGACGGAACAAATTTTGCAATGAATTTCTCGCCCGAATATGGATACTTCGTTGCAAAAAACTTCCGCGTTGGTGTTAACCTCAACTATACTTACAACGTAGCGCACTTATTCACAATTAATCCCAGCATTGCTTACTATGTAAAACTTGTTGATAAATTCTACTATGTACCCGAGCTTACTGTCGGTGGTGGTTTAGAAGCTTTTGATGATGAAGCATTCGGCTTATTCCAACTTGGTCTTAATTTGTTTGCCGTAGAGTTCCGTCCCACACAACATTTTGCAGTGGCAGTGAGCATGCTCAACTTAAGCTACGCCCAATTAGAAGGAGTTAATATGTTCAACTTCAACCTCATGGGCTCATCATCCGTAGGTCTTCGCTTCTACTTCTAACAACACTCCGCCACCGCTTTAGTTATAGGCCGCTTAGTCTCCTAAGCCGCCTATATTTTTATATGATTATTTTCGTGAGCATAGGTTTCTTAGGCACCCTAAGTCTCCTATCACCGCTCGCGCCAGCCCTCCGCTATCGCTCTGGCAGAGCGCTGCAAGCCCCTCCCATTCTCTGAACCTTTTGAGAATGTGGTGGGGCTTTTCTTTATCATCCGCTACGTTAAAAAGGTATAAAAAGAATTATATTTTCATTAAATCGGAGGCGAGCTTTTGACCGATTCTAAAATAGGTCTTAATTTTGTTGCACATTTTATTGCATTTAGAGCTTTTGTTATCGGAAATTTTCTGCCCAATCAGAAAATTGACCGAAAATTTTTGCTATCTTTGCAAATTGAAATAAAAGTTTCCCTAAAACTTCCAATAACTAACGTTAGATGTTAAAGAAATTCGCTATAATTCTCGTCGCTCTCGTTGCTACAACCTCCTTTTTCGGCTGCAACCAAACCGACGACACCGAAAACGAAATCACTTACGCAAGCACTATGGTGCGCTCGTTCAAACTCAAGCCCAATGCCTACGTGCTCTCTGCGCTCGACACAGTTTTCTTCTCAATCGACTTAGCTAACGCTAAGATTTTCAACGCCGACTCCCTGCCCTACGGCACTCGCATCGACAAACTCGTTGTCGACATCGCCACCGACGCTTGCAAAACCGTTGAGCTGACCATGCGCAAAAACGACGGAGCCGACACTATTGTCAACTACCTCACCAACTCTACCGACTCTATCAACTTCGCCAACGGTCCCGTAAACCTTCGCGTAGTATCATACGACGGCAAAGCTGAACGCAACTACGAAATCAAAGTCAACGTCCACACCGTCATCCCCGACTCTCTCTGCTGGAGCGAAATCGCAATGCGACCCCTCCCCACATCACTCTCCAACATCACCGCACAACGTAGCGTTGCCACAACCGACAAAGCAGTATGCCTAACAACCAACGGCACCGACTTCTGCATCGCTACAACCGCCGACCCAGCAACCGAACAGTGGGAAACCTCAACCCCCAACTTCCAGTTCAACCCCGACATCAACTCATTGACAGCTGCTGAAGCCACACTCTTCATCCTCGATGATGCTGGCGCGCTATATTCTTCCGACGACCTTGGCGCTACTTGGAACGCCACTGGCGAAACATGGAGCGCAATCGTAGGCAACTACGGCAGCACATTGCTCGGACTTACCTACAACGGCGCTAAATACATGCACGTCACCTATCCCGCTACCACAGTGACCGAAGCCGAAGAAAAATTCCCTGTCAGCGGATTCAGCTCTCAATGCACTATCACAAGCCGTTGGACTCAAAACCAACAGAAAGTCATTGCTGGTGGTCGCGACGCTGCTGGCAACCTCAACCGTTTAGTCTGGGGCTTCGACGGAACCAACTGGGCTGTGCTTTCTAAAAGCCTCCCCGTAGCAGTTGAACACGCCTCACTCATCAAATTCAATGTCGCCAAAACCGACACATTGACATGGCAAACTCGCCAAATCGAGACACTGCTCCTTATCGGTGGCAAAACCCCAAAAGGCATTTCAAACACAACCTACATCTCTTACGACTTAGGCATCAACTGGAAGCAAGCCGACGACCTGCTTCAGCTCCCCGAATACATCCAACCCCGATACAACGCCCAAGCATTGGTATACAACACCACTATGAGCGTCAACCGCGCAACCTCCGTTTGGCAACCCTACCCAGCTAAACAACTCCCAGGGTGGTGGCTCCCAATCGACTATGCGCCCAACTCTCGCGCCGTTGCTCCTATCGAAGAGTGGGAATGCCCCTACATCTACTTGTTCGGTGGCTACAACTCACAAGGCAACCTGTTCGACTCCGTCTGGAAAGGCACAATCCTCCGCTTGATGTTCCAACCTCTCCAATAACCCCAACCAATCATCGCATAATCCCCTCGCAAAACTCTCGATGAAACACATCGCTAAAATACTATTCATACTTGCAGCATGCTTCTACTGCTGCTCGGCTTACGCTCAAGAGGAGTCGTACAAATACGACTTCGGAGTGCATGCTGGTATGAGTGGCTACCTTGGCGATGCCAATCAGAGCAATATGTTCAAGCGCCCCGGCTATGCCGCTGGGCTATCATTCCGCTACTTGCCCAACTCTCGTATGGCTGTACGCGTAGTATTAAACACAAGCTCCCTCTCAGGCAACAGTGCCGACTTCGGCACCGTTTTCCCCGACGGACAATCCTATAGCTTCAAATCGCAAGAGTGCGACCTCACTGGACGCTTCGAATTCAACTTCCTGCCCTATGGCATAGGCGAAACCTACAAGCACCTCAAGCGCATCTCTCCTTACATCGCCGCTGGCGTTGGCGTATCGCTCTCCATTTGCGACGGCCGTACGGCTGTTGCTCCTGCTATACCGTTGGCGGTCGGCGTGAAATACAAGCTCGCTCAGCGTTGGAACTTAGGACTTGAATTTTGTATGACCAAAGTGTTTGGCGATAAAGTCGACGGTGAACTCACCGACCTTTATGAGATTAAAAGTTCATTCATAAAGAACACCGACTGGCACTCTAATATCGCCTTATCTATAACTTACGAATTCGGCAAGCGATGCGTCACTTGCCACTACGTCGACTAACTTTAAGATATGGAATACTCCACCGACAAACTCAACCTCAACCGAATCCCCGACCATATTGCTATAATTATGGACGGCAATGGTCGCTGGGCCAAAGCCAAAGGTATGCCCCGCTCCGCTGGCCATGTCGAAGGAGTCAACACCGTACGTCGCATCACCGAGATTGCTTCTGATCTCAAAGTCAAATACCTCACTCTCTACGCTTTCTCCACCGAAAATTGGAATCGTCCAAAGTCGGAAGTCGACGACTTGATGAATCTCATCGTCATCGCTATTGAGCGCGAAACTCCCGGGATGATTCGCAACAACATCAGCCTTGGAATGATTGGCGACCTGCAACGTCTTCCCGAGTTCGCTCGCCAACGTCTCAGCAAATGCATCGACGACACCGCCCACTGCACAGGGCTCAAAGTTATGCTCGCCCTCAGCTACTCCTCTCGCTGGGAAATAGCCGACGCTTGCCGACGCATAGCCCTCGAAGCTGTTGAAGGCAAAATCGACCCTCAGCAGATTGATGCTGAAACCATATCATCGCATTTGGCTACAGCCAATATGCCCGACCCAGATCTCTTGATACGTACCGGAGGCGACAAACGCATCAGCAACTTCCTGCTGTGGCAAATCGCCTACGCCGAAATAATGGTGACCGACAAGTTCTGGCCTGAATTCTCAAAACAGGACTTCATCGATTGCCTAGTCAAATACCAGTCGCGCGAACGCCGATTCGGCTTGACAAGCGAACAAATCAACAACCCCACCGACGCCGACACGCCTGCTGCTTCAGCCACCGACGTCGACGATGATGCCAACAACGACTCATCGACACAAACCAATTAAATTGTCTAATCATTGCAAATAGCTTTTATGCGATATAGATTGCTATTACTCTTCACGATTTTGCTTGCTGCCATGGGTCAAATCATGGCACAAACCCCTGTCGACACTATCTACAACCCACCTGTCAGCTACACCGGCATGCCCAAAACTTACGAACTTGCTGGCATCAAAGTGACAGGTGCACCCAACTACGAAGACTACATCATCATCGGCTACTCTGGCCTCCGTATTGGTCAAGAGATAGAAATCCCTGGCAACGACATCACTACGGCTGCGCGCCGACTAATGCGCCAAGGCCTATTTGCTCAGGCTCAAATCAAAGTCGAAAAAATAGCTGGCGACAAGGTTTGGCTCGAATTAGCAATGCGCACTCAACCCCGCATTTCCGAAGTCAACTACCTCGGTATGAAGAAGAATGAGCGCGAGGAACTTCAAGAGCGCCTACAGCTCATGAAAGGCAATCAGATTACGCAAAACATCGTAAACCGTGCCACCGACATCGTAAAGAAATATTTCGCCGACAAAGGCTTCAACAACGCTAAAGTTGACATCAACCTACGCGAAGACCTCTCGCACGAAAACGAAATGATTGTCGACATCCGCGTAATCAAAAACGATAAGGTCAAAGTTCATAAGATTTATATCGACGGCAACGAAGTGCTCACCGACCGCGCTGTTAAAAACGCGATGAAGAAAACCACTGAGAAAACCGACATCCTAAAAATCTTCAGCCAGAAAAAGTTCGTCGAATCAGACTACAACGACGACCTTGACCGCATCATCGAGAAATACAACGAGAAAGGTTACCGCGACGCTAAGATTATTAAAGACAGCGTTGTTCAATTCGACGATAAGAGCGTCGACGTTTACCTAACCGTTGAAGAAGGCAAGAAATACTATATCAACGACATCAATTGGGTAGGCAACACCATCTATACTACCGACTTCCTCAACCAAATCATCGGCATTGAGCCAGGCTCGGTATATAATCAAAAATTGCTCAGCAAACGCCTTAGCGAAGACGACGACGCCGTAGCCAACTACTATATGGACAATGGCTACCTGTTCTTCGACCTCGTGCCTATCGAAAAGAATGTGAGAGGCGACTCTATCGACCTCGAAATGCGATTAATCGAAGGCCCTCAAGCCCGAATCAATAAGGTCATAATCAATGGTAACGACCGCCTTTACGAAAAGGTTATCCGTCGCGAGTTGCGTGTAAAACCGGGCGAGCTCTTCAGCAAGAACGACCTTATGCGTTCAGCTCGTGAAATCGCACAAACAGGCCACTTCGACCCCGAAACAATGGACATACGTCCTGAGCCTAATCAAGAAAACGGTACGGTCGACGTAATCTTCAACCTCGAATCAAAAGCTAACGACCAAATCGAATTCTCGCTCGGTTGGGGTCAAACAGGTATCATTGGTAAGCTTGCGTTGAAGTTCACCAACTTCTCGATGAAAAACCTCTTCTATCCCGACTCATACAAAGGCATCATTCCACAAGGCGAAGGACAGACATTCACCGTATCGGCTCAAACAAATGCTCGCTACTATCAGGCTTACAGCATCTCGTTCCTCGACCCATGGTTTGGCGGCAAACGTCCAAACTCACTCTCCGTATCAGCATACTACAGCCGTCAGACTGGTGTTAACTCATCCTACTACAACAGCCAGTGGTCTAACCCCTACGGCATGGGCTACTATGGATATGGCTACAACTACGGTTATGCTTCCGACTATTACCAGTATTCTTATCAAAACGCTTACGACCCCAACAAGTTGCTCCAAATGCTCGGCGTAACTATCGGCTTCGGTAAACGCTTGAGCTGGCCCGACGACTACTTCACATTTAGCACCGACCTCTCTTACAACTGGTACAACCTCAAAAACTGGGAATACCTTTATTATATGAACAACGGTACGTCGAACGCGCTCGTGCTTGGTCTTACACTTGCCCGCAACTCTATCGACAATCCGCTCTACACTCGTCAAGGCTCTACCTTCCAATTGAGCCTACAACTCACTCCGCCCGCTTCGTTATTCGGCAAACGCGATTGGGAACGTCTCAGCCAAGAAAACACCGAAGCTGCGAAGAAAGAATTGTATCGCTGGATTGAGTACTGGAAACTAAAATTCAAATCGAAGACTTACACGCCTCTTACAACCCACGAAAAATATACCCTCGTGTTGATGACTCGTGCCGACTTCGGTTTGCTCGGCAGCTACAACAAATACCTCAAATCGCCATTCGAAACATTCTACGTTGGTGGCGACGGTATGTCGGGCAGCTACACTTACGCAACCGAAACTATCGCACTGCGCGGTTACGACAATGGTACACTCACCCCGTGGGGTCGCGAAGGTTACGCCTACGCTCGCTTCGGCGTTGAGCTCCATTTCCCCTTCCTCTTACAGCCTACAACCACAATCTACGGTCTCTGCTTCGTCGAAGGTGGTAACGCTTGGACCGACGTTAAGCACTTCTCACCATTTGATCTCAAGAAGAGCGCCGGTGCCGGTATCCGTATCTTCCTCCCAATGGTTGGTATGATGGGTATCGACTGGGCTTACGGTTTCGACCGCGTATATGGCACCAAAGGTGGTAGCCACTTCCACTTCATCCTCGGTCAAGAATTCTAATCGCAGATTAAACTTTTTCACCACTTGATTGTCTTATCATTAAACAACCTGATAAAAACTCATTAATTAAAATCTTACTTCAGTCATGAAAAAAATCATTTTCACCCTCATATTCGGTGTAATGGCAGCTATGGCAGCTAACGCTCAGAAATTCGCTCTCGTCGATATGGAATACATTCTCAAAAACATTCCTGCCTACGAAATGGCTAACGAACAGTTGAACCAACTTTCTCAACGCTGGCAGCGCGAAGTTGACCAAGCCTATCAGGATGCCGACGCGCTCTATAAGGACTATATGTCGAACAAAGTGTTCCTCACCGACGAACAGGTAAAAGCTAAAGAAACTGAAATCGTAGCAAAAGAACGCGAAGCTTCAGAGCTAAAAGCTAAATACTTCGGTCCTGAAGGCGAACTCTATCAGAAGCGTCAATCGCTTATGAAACCAATACAGGACGATATTTATAACGCCGTCAAAAAAGTAGCCGAGGAAAAAGGCTACCAAATGGTAATGGACCGAGCTTCAGCCTCCGACATCATCTTCGCTTCACCACGTATCGACGTCAGCAACGAAGTGCTCGCCAAAATGGGCTACTCGAAATAATCGGCTCAAACCACCTCTTGACAGTTAAAAATCCCCCGATACCAGCCATTTTTAAGCAATCAATTCTAAATATAACCTTAGAAAACTGGTTCAAAGGCTAAATTCTGTTAAGAATTTATGAAATAATGCTTAAAACGCTTATCTTTGCGAAACAATACTTAGAATAAGCCAATCACGCATTAAGTCTTGCAAATCAAAATCGAAATCAAAACACAAAACCTTACAATAAAATGATTAAGAAAATTTTCCTCGCAATTGCGGTAATGTTCTCTATGGGCTTCGCAGCCAACGCTCAGAAATTTGCAGTAGTTTACGCTGATGAAATCATCTCTGTTATGCCCGAAGTTGCTGAAATCCAAACTCGTCTTGCCGAAGCATCTAAACAGTATGAAGATGAATATGGCAAACTTCAAGAAGAAATGCAGAAAAAATATCAAGAATATCAAGAGCTTGAAAAAGACGCTTCTACTCCCCAAGGAATCAAAGAACGTCGCCTCCAAGAAATCTCTGACCTTGACCGCAAAGCTCAGCAATTTGCTCAAACTGCACAACAGGACCTCCAACGTCAGCAAGCTCAACTTTTCCAACCCGTACAGGAAAAATTGATGCAAGCAATCAAAGCCGTTGGTGCTGAAGGTGGCTACGTAATGGTATTCCCAGCTGAAGTTCCAATCTACGTTAATCCCGAAAACGTAACCGACATCACAGCTGAAGTTAAAACTCGCCTCGGCATCTCAGCTACAGCAACTCCCGTAGCTCCTGCCGTTCCTGCAGCTCCAATCCAGTAATCCCCTATCGAAACATATAAATATTTCAATAAAAGAATGAGCTGTACCACACACGTGGCGCAGCTCATTCTTTTATTGAAATATTTCTAAGTATATGACAAAAATTTGAAAATATCAATCTGGTATCTGTTAGTATGGTTGATAAGGCATCGATGAACATAGTCAAGTCCGTATCGGAATAGACTAACCGCCTTTCTTCCA
>JAGBWK010000054.1 GCA_017629835.1 Muribaculaceae bacterium
CCGAATTCTTTGGATACTCCGAAGGAATAGCTCCCGAAGCCACTGAAGAAGCTACTGAAGCCACCGAAGCGGTAACTCCCGACGTGGAAACAACTACTGAAACAGAATCTGCACCTGAGACAGAATCAGATGCCACTGAAGCGGAGGCCGAGCATGTTATCGCCCCAACCGACTCAGTAGCAACGCCTATCCCCTCCGTTGAAACGCCCACCGCCCCCGCAGAAACCGAAGCCCCTGCGGCAACCACAACAGAAGCCCCTGCGGCAACTGAAACTCCAGCGGCAACTGCGCCTGCACCTGCTGAGCCTGTTGCAACACCTGCGAAGCCTGAAACTCAGCCCAAGCAGCCAGCTCCAACAAATCCAGCAGCAGCGAAGCCGTCAACAGCTAAACCAAATCAAACAAAACCAGCACCACAAAAGCCAGCAAAACCAGCTCTACCTGAATATCCCACTGGCTCGGAAGGTGACGACCCACTATTAGACAATCCTTAAGCCAACAAAATCAAAGAATTATGGCTAACTACAAGATACTTTGGGCCGACGACGAAATCGATCTTCTCAAGCCCCACGTAATGTTTCTCCAGAACAAAGGTTACGACCTTATCACGGTCAACAACGGACGCGACGCACTCGACCTCGTTGGCCGCGAATCCTTCGACTTGATAATCCTCGACGAAAATATGCCTGGCTTGACTGGACTGGAAACCCTCCAGCGAATCAAGCAGATTTCACCCACTATCCCGGTGATTATGATTACCAAGAGCGAGGAGGAAAACATTATGGACCAAGCTGTTGGCAACAACATTGCCGACTACCTCATAAAGCCGGTCAATCCCAACCAAATACTGCTTTCCATAAAGAAAAACCTACATAGCGACCGCCTCGTTTCCGAACAGGCCACCAACGACTATCGCCAGGAATTTGCCGCAATATCACAACTCATCGACCAGGCCGCCACTCTCGACGATTGGAAAAATCTGTATGAAAAGATTGTGTTCTGGGAAATGAAATTGGCTAAGGCCGACACCGATATGGACTCAATGCTCGAAATGCAAAAGGTGGAAGCTAACAGCTCTTTCTACAAGTTTGTAAAACGCAACTACGAAGATTGGGTCAACGATGA
The DNA here is from genome assembly GCA_017629835.1 of Muribaculaceae bacterium. GTDB lineage: Bacteria > Bacteroidota > Bacteroidia > Bacteroidales > Muribaculaceae > JAGBWK01. Next base: position 1,126 of record JAGBWK010000054.1, read on the forward strand.
GCCTGAAGACCGCCCACTGATGTCGGATATGATTCTCCGTCGCAAGCTATTCCCGATGCTCGACGCTGGCGAAAAAGTGTTTTTCATTCTAATCGACAACTTCCGCCTCGACCAATGGCAAATCGTCAAGCCGCTGCTTGCCGACATATTCAACTTTGAGGAGGACCTCTACACCTCGATATTGCCCACAGCCACTCAGTATGCCCGCAATGCCATTTTCTCAGGCTTGATGCCTATTCAGATTGCGAAGTTATTCCCCGAACTTTGGGTCGACGAGGATGAAGATGAGGGCAAAAACCTCAACGAGGCGCCACTTATCGAAACTCACCTCAACCGCTTCCGCCGTCAACACCGATTCTCATACAATAAACTCAACGATTCGGTTGCCTGCGAAAAACTTATTCGCGACTTTGCCAACCTCGAAGTCAACGATTTCAACGTGGTGGTTATCAACTTCATCGATATGCTGTCGCACGCTCGTACCGAGTCGAAAATGATTCGCGAACTCGCTGCCAACAATGCCGCCTATCGTTCGATTACCGAATCGTGGTTCCGCCACTCCAACATCCTCGACTTATTCAAGATGATTGCCTCAAAAGGTTACAAAATCATCCTCACGACCGACCACGGCACTATCCGCGTCAACAACCCTCTGAAAGTGATTGGCGACAAGAACACCAACACCAACCTCCGCTACAAAGTGGGCAAAAGCCTCGACTACAACCCCAAACAGGTGTATGAAATCAAGCGCCCCGACCGCTACGGCTTACCCTCGCCCAACGTTTCATCCACTTACATTTTTGCGGGTCGCCAAGACTTCTTCGCCTACCCCAACAACTACAACTATTACGTGCAATACTACACCGACACGTTCCAGCATGGCGGCATATCGCTCGAAGAGATGCTCATACCGCTGATTACTCTCAACCCCAAGTGATTAGTTATACAAAGAAAATGGCGCAACCCTCTAATTGAGAATGCGCCATTTCTTATATCGTTTCCGATTGATTATCGCACCACCTTGTCGGTCAGCACACGTCCGTCGGCAAACACTGTGCGACGTATGTTAACACCCTTGACTGGTGCATCAAGACGTCGACCGTCGAGGCTGTAATATTCAAATCCTACGACCTCAGCCGAGGGATTGCGTACAATCACGTCGGAATGGCTTGTATAGCTTGGGAAATATTCGTCGACGCCGTCAACTGCGCCCTCATTTTGAGCCTTAACCAAGTCCTCAACCAACGAGTTGATATACACCTCAATATTAGTGTAATATCCCTTGCTATCGATTGTATATTTCGATGCGTCCGACGACGAATTTGGATTCAAACCATTGGCACTCTCCCATTCGTTGGGAATACCGTCGCCGTCAGTATCAAAGTTTGCAGGACGGCTCTCTGAGCCCACAACATATTCTCCTTGGTCGGCGACAACATCTATCTGACCTTCAACTTGAGTGACACTTCCGATATAAGTAGCTGTGCCAGTCAAAGCCTCCTCTTCGTAGCGAGCATCCACCATATCCTTAGCCAACGATGCGCCTGCATACTCAACCACGCGAGCAAAGGCAGCTTCAGCATTATGTGTTGTCACCTTACCTGAGGCGATAGGAGCATCTATACGAACACTGACATACTTTCCGCCGTCATAGTCGATAGCCTCTTTGGCACCGTAATGACCGTAAGGGTCAGCCATATATTTCAATCCATTGATGTCGGTCAAGCCCTTATCGTAAGCAACCCCTTTCCAGTCGTAATTCTCCTGTTCGCCCTCTGGCGCTGCATACATATAATTGCCATTGATATAATAGCGTGAGCAGTAGCCGTCGAGCTCCGTTGTAGTCGAATTGCCTGAGGAGTTCACCGACACTTGAGTCAGTCGCGTAGTTTTGCTTGCGCTTGTGCCCGGCCCAGCCTTGTAGTAATTATTTACCATATTTATATAACCGCCGCCAGGACCACCATAGCAGCCACCTGAACCCCAGTTGTAAACCACGCAGTTGCGGAAATCCACACGCTCGGCTTGCACAGTGTTGGGATAAGTCGACTTGTCATAACCGTCCCACTCATAGCGAGCGCCATTGAAACGTGGAGCACGATTGTTGACGTGGACTATCATATTGTGGTGGAACGAAGCATTCTTGCCACCCCAAATGCCACCATAACCGTGAGCACCCTTGTCGTGACCAGCATTGTTGAGCGCCTCTCCTACTGTGCACCACTGCATAGTGAATTCGCGATTGTCGTAAAACGAAGCTACCTCATCGATGCTCCAACTGAACGAACAGTGGTCTAAGATGACATTCTTAAAATGGCGAGCCCATACAGCATCTGCGCCGTCGTTCACGTCACGCTCCTCACCGCGACGAACACGTATGAAGCGCATTATAATATTATCCCCATTGGGACGAACAGTGTGATATCGCAAAGTAATACCCTCGCCCGGAGCAGTTTGCCCAGCGATTGTAGTGTTTGCACCAATCACAATGGTCGACTCAAGAGCAATTTCGCCTGCCACATCAAAAACCACGATTTTCTTATTCGTGCCCTTAACAGCTTCGCGGAACGACCCCTTGCCACTATCATTCAGGTTAGTCACGTGGCGAACCTCGCCACCACGACCACCTGTTGTATATCGGCCAAAACCCTCAGCTCCGGGGAAAGCCGGCGCCTGAGCAAACGCCAAGCCACAGCCAACCGCAGCTAACAATATTATCGATGCAATCTTTCTCATAATCATAACACTAACTCATTTTGCTATTAATGATTGTTTTATCATCCACAAATTTAAGCCCACCGCCCCAACTCGTAGGGTAAAAATTTGCCGTTTTTAGTATTCCCATTTGTTTGGGGATTGCGATGCGGTTGGAAAAAGCAATAGCGCTATTGAATTGCATATATGCTCTACAATAGCGCTATCTTTATTTTATCTTTTACTTCAACTTAGATGAAGTTGATTTTGGTGCCGCCGGGGGCGTCGTCGAGCGGGTTGGGCTCTTCGGGGGCAATGAATGCATGCTCCGATGCTTTGCGAAGCTCGGCTGCGACTCTGACTTGACGTTTCGAAGTAGGCGTCTTCTCAAATTCTTCGATTATTGAGTCGTCGTTGATTTGATCGGGCGTCAGAATTATGTATTTCTTGGCTTCGTTTGATTTTGTTATATCTTCAACTTTTCCTTCGCCATACACTTCGTGAATCTTGTCGCGAGCATCGATGCTAACCGACTGACCACCAACTACTGTGGGGGTTGGGAAAAGCGGTTCGGTTGCTTTTTTGGAATCTCTCGCTATATCTTTAGTACCGATTGAGAATCCAGCTGCAAGGAGAGTGATTTTCACTTTGTCGCCAAGGCTCTTGTCGGGGGCAAGACCCCAAATCACGTCAACCTCATGGTCGATACTTGTGATGAACGAGGTGAGTTCATTCGCTTCTTGCATAAGGAATGGATTTTCAGCATCGGGGTTATAGTAGATGTTGAAGAGAATGCGTTTTGAGCCTATCACGTCGCGGTCCTTGAGTAGCGGTGAATTCAATGCGTCTTGAATAGCCTTAGTCACACGATTTTCGCCTTCGCCATAACCAATCGAGATGATTGCGCTACCACCATTGCGTAGTGTTGTGTCGACATCCTCAAAGTCGATATTGATTGTGGCATTGTCGTCGGTGATAAGTTCTGAGATGCCTTGAGCAGCAATAGTCAAAGTGTCATCAGCCTTACTAAATGCGTTTTCGAAGTGAAGGTCGGGGTAAATCTCGGTCAGACGTTCATTGTTAATCACCAACAGTGCGTCGGTATATTTACCCATTTCTTCAGCCCCTTTGAGAGCCTTAAGAATCTTCTTTTGCCCTTCGAAAATAAATGGTATGGTCACAATGCCAACGGTCAGCAATCCTCGTTCGCGAGCCTCACGAGCTACCACAGGTGCAGCACCAGTACCAGTGCCACCACCCATACCTGCGGTAATGAATACCATACGTGTTGCATCATCGAATAGTGCATCAATATCTTCAATCGATTCTTCGGCTAATTCGCGTCCCTTTTCAGGTTTATTACCTGCGCCATGCCCTAATGTTCCTAAAACCACTTTATCAGGAACAGGCGATTTCAGCAATGATTGACGGTCGGTATTGCAGACAACGAACGAAACGTTTCTGACATTTTGCGCATACATATGGCTCACGGCATTGCAGCCACCACCACCTACACCAATCACTTTGATAATGGGTATTTCTTTCTCTGTAGTTGTGAAACCCTGTGGGGTTGAGATATCATCTATAGTCATACCTTGAGGCTATTTTATTCAGTTAGTCTTTCTTTTCTTCATCATCGAATTTATCTTCGAGATTGTCAACGAGGATTTTTTCAAGTCCTTTGCGTATCTTTTCAATATGGGTTATTATTTTGCGGCCTGCGCCCTCTTTTCTGACCTTGTCGCCATTGCCGCCGTTGCCGCTATTGCCATTATTTGTAGTTTGTGGCTTATTGACTTTTTCATTTTCCTCTATTTCGTCATCTGTATAAAGGGTGCCAATTCGACTCACACCTTCATCTGAACCTTCAGTTGAAGGCTCATTAGGGGTGTAATCAACATACTCCTCTATTGGGCTTAATGAATCTATTGCTGCATCATCTTTCATTGCCCACAAGAGCAGCGAAATCACGTCGACAGCCTCGCCAGCTGTGATTGAAGCGTCGGAAAGGCGCACATTGCCTCTGATTGTACCGACACTGACACGCATTTTTTGCTCTGCAAACAGTTCGCTCAAACCTTTGAGACGAGCACCGCCACCCACGAGGAACAATCCTGAAGGGAGGTCTGACGGCTTGAAGTTGGCAAATTCAATCTGCGCCATTACGTTGGCAACGATTTCGGATGCACGCGATTGGATATAGTTGGCAATCTCTGGGCGTTCAAGCACGTGAGGATTGGTATATTGTGGCGTTTCGTCCGAAACGTTGACTACGCCAACTGAGCGTTTGATAGTTTCGGCCTGCTCTTCGATGAAATTGAGCGACACCAAGTCGCGAGTAATATTGCGTGAGCCCATAGGCAGAGTTACCATCGACTGCAATGCGCTCTCGCGATAGATTGCTACAGTTGTGGTTTCAGCACCAAAATCAACCAGAGCACAGCCCAATTGCTTATCCTCTGGCGAAAGTACGGCATCGGCTTGAGCGAGCATAGTCACAACATAATCGCTTACCACGAAGCCGAGACGCTCGACTACTGCGCGGTTGATGTTGCTCTTGATGCCAACATTGCCGTCAACAACGCTGAACACACCTTTGATTGACTTACCAACGCGACCTACAGGCTTAATTGTCAATTCATTATCCACATAGTAGCTTACGGGCACAATCTGGTAGATATCTTTCTCCGACTGACGCTCCATTTTGATTCGCTCTTTGAGTTCTTCAACTATCTGAGCGCCGATAGCGTCCTCACCAGCAAAGGTGATTGTCGATTCAGCTTTCTCTACTCCTATTGAGCGGCCGCTGAGACCTACATATACTCGCTCAATGTAGCGACCAGCGATAGCTTTGGAGTTTTCCAACTTACGACAAATTTCGTCGATAACGTTGGCTACTTCCTCCACGTTGCGCACTTGTCCATAACGAACGCTGTCCTGCACTTGCTCTTCCTGCACTGCTATCACATTGAGCACGCCTGTCTCATCATATCGGCCGAGCGCTCCACGAATTTTGGAGCTACCGATTTCAATTGCTACTATATATTTTTCCATTTCAGGTGTATTTATTTTCTAATTTTAACTGATTTTTGGCTTGTTTTCGCCTACTGTCACTGTTTCTGCGCCCATTGACTCTTCGTCGGGGTTTTCGATAAAGTCTTCATTGCGATACTCATTGACAGGTCGATTGCGTCCGTCGGGAGTGGTTTTTCCTACAATCTGATTGCGGAATTTCACCGTGATTGTATCGTAATAGTTCCACCCTTTCACGGGCATTACCTTTCGATAAAACTTAAATAGTCGGTCGAATTTGTCGTCAATCATACTGACGTCGCCGAAATTCACCACATGATTTGAAATCGACGGAATGAGTATAATATCGTTTGAGCTATCGAGCTTTATTGCTGAAACAAGCTGATTCCATTCAGGCTTCTCTGCGATACGCTCTATCAACGGCAGCACCTTGTCAGCCGTAGGCGCGCCACATTCTCTAACCACCACTGGCACATCAATCTGATAGTTGATGTCAGCCGTCAGATGCTTACCAGCGCGATTGATATAGTAAGAGCCCGACAGGTCGAACACGCGTGCAACTGGCACCATTGGCACCACATTGATTGCTATGCGGTCGTTGGCAAGACGCACTACGTCGGCATGCTCAACGAAATCGAGCGAATTCAATTTATCCTCAATCTGCTGCATAGGCATCTCTGAGGCTTTGACCTTTGTACCCTTGGCACGCAGCCCTTCGAGCTCTCGGTCGATGTCGTCGGCAGTCACAAATGGCGACATGGCATTTGAAGCCACTGATATATCCACACCATGACACATCTCCTCTGCTGCCATAAAGTTGGTTACTATGACAGCAAAGAACAGGTAGCCCATAAGCATAATGGACACTAAGCAGTAAACTATCCCTTTCTTTGTCATTGCGTTATCTGTCGGTTTATATCTGTTCTACAGCGTTATTATTACGTTTGAAAATCTCTCTTGCACCAATTTGATTGGTTTATTTAACTTGCAATGCTTCAAGCATTTGAGGAATATAGGTATTAAGGTCGCCTGCACCTAAAAGCAAGAGTACCTCAAAGTTACTATTTTTTATCGTTTCAGCCAACATTTCTTTCCGAATCAGCTTCTTTTCAGCCGTTTTAACGTGGCGAAGTATCAGATCCGAATCTACTCCCTCGATTGGCTCCTCGCGTGCGGGGTAAAGGTCGGCAAGCATCACACTATCGGCAAGCGACAGCGCTTCGGCAAATTCCTTATAGAAGTCGCGTGTACGGGTGTACAAATGCGGCTGAAATATGGCAGTCAGTTTTCGGTCGGAGTATAGTGCTTTGACCGAACTGATTGAAGCCTTCAGTTCATCGGGATGATGCGCATAGTCGTCGATGATTACACGTCCATCGGGGCCCGGCTCTTTCAGTACGAACTCGAAGCGGCGCTTAGCTCCCATATATGAGGCTACGGCTGAACGCATTGCATCAATTTCATCATCGCCTGCCATAAGGCACGCCGCCATTGATGCTATAGCATTTTCGATATTGACCTCAACTGGCACTCCCAATTCGATGTCGGCTATACGCAGAGGCTCGCCGACAAGGTTGAGCGGTGTGACCATATCGAACACGATAGTGCCATTGCCGCGGCGAATATTTTCGGCATGGAAATCGCCGCAATCTCGACTGTAAGTGTAAATTTTCACACCAGCAGGTGGGTTGGGGCGCAATTTCAGCCCTTCGTGCACTATCAGCACTCCGTCGTTGCTTATCAGTTCGGTAAAATGGCGGAAGCTTTCGAGATATGCTTCCTCAGTGCCGTAAATGTCGAGATGATCGGGGTCGGTAGCGGTAATGACTGCTATATATGGGCTCAAATGATGAAACGAACGGTCGAATTCGTCAGCCTCAATAACGCTAAATTGCGAGTGGCTATCGAGCAAGAAATTGCTATTGTAATTTCTGAGCACACCACCAAGGAAAGCGTTGCATCCAAGCGATGAATTATGGAGGATATGGGCTGCAATCGACGAGGTGGTAGTTTTTCCATGCGTACCGGCAAAGCAGAGCGAACGCGAATTGCGAGTAACCAAACCGAGAACGGCCGCACGCTTCACTACCTCAAACCCGTTGGCACGAAACCACGCCAATTGGGGCATCGTGTCGGGCACTGCCGGAGTATAAACCACCAACGTAGTGGCTGGATTGCGATATTCCTCTGGTATCGTTTCGACCGATTCATCAAAAGTTATCGCAACGCCCTCTCGGATAAGGTCGGTAGTAAGTTCCGAAGGAGTGCGGTCATAACCAGCCACTTTCCACCCTTTTGAGAGGAAATAGCGCTCAAGAGCTGCCATGCCAATGCCGCCGGCTCCTACGAAATATATATTTGTTTTGTTCATATCTGTTTTCTGCTTTTTAGCTACAATTGCTCGTCGCTGAATATCTTTACTTTGGTAGCTTACTTATTATTTTCGACCAATGAGATTATAGATTTCGTCGACAATGCGCTCGTCGGAATTAGGCAATCCCATTGCGGCTACATTTGCACGAAGCGTGTCGAGTCGGCTCTTATCGCCAAGCAACGCTACAACCTGTGCGCCTAATTGCTCACGCGAATCTGCGTCGAGAATCATCACAGCTGCATCACGGGTTGACAATGCCTCTGCATTCTTGCGTTGGTGGTCCTCAGCCACGTTGGGCGAAGGCACCAAGATAGCCGGAGCACCCACGAGTTGAAGCTCCGAAATAGTGCTCGCTCCTGCTCGCGACACTATTAAATCGGCTGCACGATACACCAAGTCCATACGGTCGACAAATGCCATTGCTTTGACATGCTCTTTTCCCTCAGCTGCTTTCAGACATTCTTCGGCATAAAACTTGCCAGTCTGCCAAAGGATGTCGGCACCTGCTGCGGTAATCATATCCATACTTGCCATTACCGATTCGTTGATTGTGCGCGCTCCAAGCGAGCCACCAACCACTGCTACAAGCGGACGGTTAGGGTCGAAGCCAAGTTCGCGTTTCGCTTCCTCCTGCGTAGCCTTGCAGTTGGCAATTACGTCGCGCACCGGATTACCTGTCTTGATAATTGCAGAGGCTGGGAAAAAGCGGTCCATTCCGTCGTATGCCACACAGATGCGGTCGGCCTTCGCGCCTAAGTGCTTGTTGGTCATCCCAGCATAAGAATTCTGCTCCTGAATCAGCGTTGGCACACCATGCTTCTGAGCCATCATCAAAGTTGGGCCTGAAGCGTAGCCGCCTACGCCCACTGCGACGTCGGGTTTGAAGTCGCGAATAAGTTTTGAAGCTATGCGACGGCTCTTAATCAGCAACCACAGCACGCGGAAATTGCGCCACAATCGCTTGCGATCAAAACCTGCAATAGGTAAACCAACAATCTCATAACCAGCCGCTGGCACACGTTCCATTTCCATACGGTTATCCGCTCCAACAAACATAATTTCTGTCGAAGCATCGCGGCGACGCAAAGCATTTGCGATTGAAAGTGCGGGGAATATGTGGCCACCTGTGCCGCCACCGCTAATGAGTACTTTTATTGGTTTTCCCATAGTCTTCAAATTCATTTATAACCTGAAAGGGATATATCTGTTTTGTGATTATATGTTAGAAATCTGAGTTGGATTAGCAGCACCAAGCTCGTCGGTGTTGTCAGCCGAACTGCTACTTTTTTTGCGACCTTCAACCGAGACATATTTGCTGATTGACAGCATAATACCGAATGCCAACGAGGTAACTATCATCGACGTTCCACCCATTGAAATCATTGGCAACGGCTGTCCGCTTACGGGGAAAACTCCAGTCACAATTGCCATGTGGAACAATGCTTGGATTACAATCATCACAGCCAAGCCAAGAATCACCATCGATGGAAACGCTCTATCGCATCGCATTGCTATTACACCAGCACGTCCCAATAGCGACAGGTAGATAAACAGCAGCAAGAATCCGCCTATAAAGCCCCAGTCCTCAACCACTATCGAGAAGATGTAGTCCGAAAACGCAAGTGGCAAGCGAGCCGTTTCGCGTGAGTTACCAGGAAGAACTCCAAATACTCCACCATTGGCCTGCGCCATGTAGCCATACATTTCCTGACGGTTTTCCGACGTGATAGGCTGCTCATATTTGGGCTTACTATTGTCTAAGAATCTATTTATGCGCGCTGTCCAAGTTGACCAACGGTCGATTGTTGCTTTGTTGCCTTCAGCATCGACGCCAGTCTCCATGATTAATGCCTGCTCGGTTGAAACTTCTTTTTTATCCTTATCATCGCTGGAATGCATCTTAAAGGCCATAGCTCCTGCACCTACTACTCCGTAGACGAGCAGCACGGCAAAGAATTTCTTCCATTGAACACCACCTATAAGCATCATCGACAAGCTAATGCCCATCAACAGCAACGTGTTGGTCAATCCTTGATTGAACATCAATCCGCAAAACAGCAACACTATCGCGGCGCTCCACACCACGCCTTTGGTTTGCACCCCTTTAGTCTCTGAGGTGCGCGACATTATGTAAGCCACAATCAGTACGGCCGATATTTTCAGTAATTCAACTGGCTGAACACTAAGCAAACCGAAGAACGAGAAGCTGCGGCGCGCTCCGTTGATAATATCGCCATTTATCAGCACATATATCATCGCCAAAACCGAACATGTCACGAATACAGGTGTATATCTGATGTAATACTTGAGTTGGATTCGTGCGGCCACAATGCAAGTGGCTATACCTATAGCCATCATACGAAGATGTCGCAAAAGCGGACCGAACACGTTGTCCGACGTGATTTCGCGCGATGAAGCACTGTAGAGTTCTATAGTGGAAATTATACACAGCGCCACGTAGAACGCTATGATATATTTATCGGCACGAGGGCGCGCCCCCTTGTCGGCAAGTTTGCCGTCGGGTTGTGGACGCAGCGAGCGATTCGTTGACGAATTTCTTGCAGTTGTGTCTGTTTCGGTGTATTCAGCCATAGTTGTTTATAGATAATAGATGTTAAAATATTTACTTTTGTTTTGTCTGTATTGGGTTGTAATTCTGTCGGTTAAAGTGCGCGGACTGCATCCTTAAACTGGCGGCCGCGATCCTCGTAGCTGTTAAACAGGTCGAAACTTGCGCAACATGGTGAGAGTAGCACTGTGTCACCCTCAGCCGATTCGGCTGCACAAGCCGCTACAGCATCAACAAGCGAATGAGTATCAACCACTTTCACGCCTCTATTGCCAAAAAATTCAACAATCTTGGCATTGTCCTTACCCATAGCTACTATTGTCTTCACCTTGCGGTCAACGAGGTCGGCAATTTCAGTGTAGTCGTTGCCCTTATCTTTTCCGCCGAGAATCAATACCGTGGTTTTTGCATCAGGCATCGACTCAAGCGCATACCAGCAAGAATTGACGTTGGTGGCCTTAGAGTCATTTATGTAGCGTACACCATTCACTGTTTTCACTGGCTCCAAGCGGTGTTCAACCCCTTCGAAGTCCGACAATGCTTTGCGAATATCATCCTTTTGAATGTCGAGCAAGCAAGCCGACAGACCTGCAGCCATTGAGTTAAACAGGTTGTGGAGACCATTGAGCGCGAGGTCGGCGCGAGGCATCGACATTTTATCGTCGTCGGTGGAGAGTATCAAGCGATTTTCGGCATCAATATACGACGCAGTGTTTTCTTCAGCATGCTCGGCAAATGGGAATAGCTGTGCTTCGACTCTGATATGCTTGAGCTGTGCTTGAATCACTGGGTCATCCTGCCAGAAGATGAATGCATCATCGACAGTCTGATTCTGAAGAATTCGGAATTTCGCATCGACGTAGTTCTGAAATTTATAGTCGTAGCGGTCGAGGTGGTCGGGTGTGATATTCATAATCACAGCCACGTTGGCTCGGAATCGATACATATTCTCAAGTTGGAACGACGACAATTCAATGACGTAAACATCATGCTTGTCGTATGCCACCTGCAATGCAAGACTTTGTCCGACGTTGCCAGCCAACCCGACATTCAACCCTGCATTCTTCAATATGTGGTAAGTCAGCAGCGTGGTAGTGGTCTTACCATTTGAACCAGTGATACAAACCATTTTTGCGTCGGTGTAGCGACCGGCAAACTCAATTTCGGAGATAATCGGAATATTTTTCGACGCGATTTTCTTGACAATGGGGGCTGTTGGGGGTATGCCAGGGCTCTTCACCACCTCGTCGGCTAAAATAATTGCCGATTCGGTGTGACATCCGCTCTCATAAGGAATCTCGTGAGAGCGAAGCATCTCTGCGTAGTGCTCAGTAATATTACCTGAGTCGCTCAGAAATACCTCCATACCAAGTTTTTTGCCGAGGATTGCAGCTCCTACGCCGCTTTCTCCTCCACCAAGAACTACTAATCTCATTGTCGGTTGGTGTTTAAGTCTATTTGAGAGATTTTGCTTGTTTTTTATAACTATTGATGCTATCGTTAGCGAATCTTAAGCGAAACGAATGTCAGAGCCGCGAGGATGATTGCGATAATCCAAAATCGCACTGTAAGTTTCGACTCTGGAATTGGGTCCACTGGCTTCTTTATCAAACTTTGCACATTCTGACCCTTCGCTTGGAAATGGTGATGTAGCGGAGCCATTTTGAAGATGCGCACTGGTGTTCCAGTCTTCTTGCGAGTGTATTTGTAGTATCCGCTCTGGAGCACTACTGAGAGGTCCTCAAGATAGAAGAGCAAGCAGAGCAGGGGCAACAATATTTCCTTATGGATAAGAATTGCAAACACTGCTATAATACCGCCAAGCGTCAGTGAGCCTGTGTCGCCCATAAACACCTGTGCTGGGAATGTGTTGTACCATAGGAATCCGACCAACACACCAATAAACGCCATCATATAGACCACCATTTCGGCGCTGTCGGGGATATACATAATGTTAAGGTAGGATGAATAAATCACGTTGCCACCAAGATATGCCATTGCTGCCAACGCCACACCCATAACGGCCGAGCATCCCGTAGTCAACCCGTCAATCCCGTCCATTAGGTTCGCACCATTCGATGTGGCAGTAATCAGGAATATGGTGACTATGATAAACAGTATCCAGCCCGCTTCATCGCCATATTCGCCCATCCATGATGTGAGGTCGCTATACTCAAAGTTGTGTTCTTTGACAAACGGTATTGTCGTTTGATTTGACTTAATGTCGGGTCCTTCATACGTAATGCTGACCTCTTCAATGTTGTTGGTTGACACTACTTCATGGTTTTCGCGAATCTTGATATCGGGACTGAGCCACATTGTCAACCCTACGATTAAGCCAAGACCTACCTGGCCTACGATTTTGAACTTACCTTTAAGTCCATCCTTATTACGATGTTTAATCTTCAGATAGTCGTCGAGGAAACCAATCGCTCCGAGCCATATGGTCGAAACTATCAGAAGCAACATATAGATGTTGGTCAAATCGCCCACGAGCAAGCAGGGCACCAATATCGAAATGATAATGATGATACCCCCCATTGTAGGAGTCTTTGCCTTTGCTTCTTCGTTTTCAAGTCCGAGGTTGCGCACAATTTCATCAAACTGCATACGATGCAGGCGGTCGATTATCTTACGCCCAATCACTGTGGCAATAAACAGTGAGAGCACCATTGCTACAACCGAGCGGAATGTGATATACGTCATCAATCGCGCTCCCGGGAAATTGGTTTCTTGGAGTAAATCAAAAAGATAATATAGCATCTTACGATAGAATTACTTATGTCAGTTTACTAAGTTTTGTGATTTAATTGGTTTCCAGTCTTGCGAGTTTAGTCTGATTATTTCGCAATGTCAGCACTCGCATAAGGGTGGAAGGTTGGTTTTATAATTCGGCAAAGGCATCGCGCACTATCTCGCGGTCGTCGAAATGATGTTTCACACCGCGTATTTCCTGATAGTCCTCGTGTCCCTTTCCTGCTACGAGCACCACATCGCCCGGGCCTGCAAGGCTGACGGCGGTGCGGATAGCTTCGCGACGGTCAACGTTGAGTATCGTCTTACGCAACAAGTCGGGAGTATCAAGGCCAGAGCGCATACCTGCAAGGATGTCGGCTGGCTCCTCGAAGCGTGGGTTGTCGGATGTAAGGATAAGGCGGTCGGAGCGCTGAGCTGCTTCGCGAGCCATAATTGGACGTTTACCCTTATCGCGGTTGCCTCCAGCACCTACCACAGTGATGATATGCCCCTTCGTGCCTACAACCTCACGAATTGTGTCAAGCACATTGATTAGCGCATCGGGCGTGTGGGCATAGTCCACAATGGCTGTCACCCCTGTAGGCGAATGGAATGTCTGGAAGCGACCTGCCACTGGCACCAACAAACTCATCTTTTCAAGCACTGTTTCGAGCGGCCAACCCAAAAGAATTGAAGCGCCAAACACAGCAGTCAGATTGTATGCATTAAAGCGTCCGGTAAAGAGCACATTCACCTCGTTGTTGTTGAAACTCATAAGAGTGCCGTCGAGGTGGCTTTCGATAATGCGGCCATTGAAGTCGGCCATTGAGCGCAGTGAGTATGTACAGCGACGCGCTTTGGTGTTCTGCGTCATTATTTCGCCCACTTTGTCGTCGATATTCGTAAGCGCAAACGCCTCTTTGGGGAGTCCGTCGAAGAACGACTGTTTTGCTTTCAAATATGCGTCGAAGGTTTTATGATAATCCAAGTGGTCGCGAGTAAGATTCGAGAATATACCTCCGGCAAACGTCAACCCTGCAATGCGGTGCTGGTCGGTTGAGTGAGAGCTAACCTCCATTGATGCGTATGTGCAACCCTCTTCCACCATTTCGTGGAGCAAGCGGTTGAGCGTAAGTGGGTCGGGGGTAGTTTGATTTGTCGGGATTGGACGAGTTTCGATATAGTTGCACACTGTCGACAACAGACCCGCTTTGTAGCCTAAGTGGCGAGCCATTTCGTAGATAAGTGTTGCAGTAGTGGTTTTACCGTTAGTGCCGGTAACACCTACAAGTTTAAGTTTGCTCGACGGATTGTCGTACCATTGCGATGCAAGGAAGCCCAATGCAATGGCTGAATTTTCAACCACTACATAAGTGACGCCGTCGAACAGTTCAGCCGGAAGCGTCTCTACTACGATTGCACCGACATTGCGGTCGGCAAGCGTAGGTATGTAAGAGTGGCCGTCGACGTTCACGCCGCGCACTGCTACAAACACTGAGCTTTCAGTTGCCTGACGTGAGTCGCAGACAAGTGATGTTACCTCTCGGTCGGTCGTGCCGACTATTTGCAAAGGTTTGATTGCTTTAAGTAGATGATCCAGCTTCATATTTTGGTATATTTTTTTGTTTTATCTTTTATTTGTTGGAGAGTGTAAGTTTTACCACATTTGTTCCGGGGGTGAGCTCTTGCTTACGAACTCGGCCTGTACCGGTGAAACGCACTTCGTAGCCAGCTTGTTCGAGCTTCACGAGTGCTTCACGTATGCCAAGATTCTGCACCGACGGAGGGAGGGTGTCGTCGGTCGATTTTGGAGCGCTAAACTGGCGCGGAGAGTTGTCAGCACCAAGAGCATTAATCAATTCCGACGAGCTTGCACCGCTTGCCGAAGCATTGATTACTGGCTGCGCACGATTCTTTGCCACATTGTCGTGATAGTCGGAATAATCGCCAAGCATACCGCGCGAATACATCTTCAGCGCCATATTCTTCAACACTTCGCCTGAGGTTGATGCAGCTCCAAACATATTCTTTTTCGGATCGAACGTGAGCACCATACATGAGTATTTCGGAGCGTCGGCTGGGAAGAATCCACAAAAAGCCAAACGCTTTCTGGAGTGGTCGTAACGGCCAGTCGCTAAATCGATATGATAACAAGTACCAGTCTTGCCTGCAATTTTCACATATTCGTTGCGTAGGCGGCGACCTGTGCCATGCTTGCCCTCAACTACTCGTGTAAGCATTGTGCGCAGCTTAGCTGCATTCTCTGGCGAGCAGATGCTATCGCGGATGTAGCTCACTGGTATCACTGAGTCAACACCATTGCGTGATATTCCTTTGACCAAGCGCGGACGCACGTAGCGACCATCGTTGGCTATTGCATTATAGACCGAAAGAGTGTAGAGTGGTGGCACTGCTGTTGCATAGCCATAACACATACGCGACATGTCGATGCGCTTCGGCTTGCGGGTCATGCGCGGAGTTTCCTCTTCGAAGATACCGCTATTCATCTTTTCGAAGAATCCTATATCTTCGAAGCATTTCACGAATCCTTCGGGGTTTTGGTCAAAGCCACGTATTGTGATGCGTGTCATACCGATATTCGACGACTCCTCGATAACTCCCGCTACTGTCAGCGATGAATTAAAGTGCGAGTCGGTTATCGGGCGACCACCACCATAGCCGAAGCTGGCGCCAATAGGTATCACCTCATCAAGATTGTTCACAAGACCTTTTTCGAGCGCAAACATCATTGATATCGGCTTGATTACCGAACCTGGCTCGTATGCCACTACGGCTCTGTTGTATGCTTCGATATAGTTGCCATGCTTGTCGCGTTCAAGATTGGAAATCGCTTTAATGTCGCCTGTGGCAACCTCCATTAGCACCGCGCAGCCCCATTCTGCCTGGCAGCTGTCGAGTATAGTGTTAAGTTCGTTTTCGAGTATATCTTGAAGCGTAATGTCGATTGTTGTGGTAACATTGTAGCCGTCGAGTGCAGGCTTGTCGACCCAATTGCCGATACCTTTAGTGAACGCTACGCGCTTATACACACCAGGCTTGCCAAACAGCAACGAGTCGAGAGCCTTTTCCAAGCCCGAAATTCCGTGAATCTCTTTACATTCTGCTGTTTGACCCACACGTCCAATGCTTCGGCGAGCCATTGACCCGTAGGGGCAGTCGCGTTTCATCACTGGCACCTCAATCAATCCAGTCTTATAACTATTGCCGATATTGAAAAATGGGAACGAGCGGAAGCGCTGAAGCTCAGCATAGTTAATCATCTTCAACAGCGGATAGTAGCGCGATTTTTTCTTCTTCGAAACCTGTTCGAGTAGTATGTCGTGCCACTCCTGGCGGCTGTGACGTGGGAAATATTTATATAGCGAATCCGACAGCGCCTCTACGTTTTTGATGTATTCCTCCTTCTTGAACGCATCGCTACCGTAGTCGATATGCACGTTGTAGTAGCAAAGATTTGTCACCAACACACTGCCGTCGGCTGCAAGGATATCGCCACGCTCTGGCATTATCGTGTCGGTGCGCAACAACTCTGTGTTGGCTTTCTTATTCCACTCGTCAGCCTCGACAATTGTTGTACGGAACAAATTTCGCACTATAAGCACTGAAAAGACCAGAATGAATCCCGTTACTATCACGTAACGCAGCATTATGTGTCGATGATTACTTGAGTTTGCCATGGCAGCTGACTTTTTTAATGGTGGATAATTTTCTTACTACTTTATTTCAATTCTGTTTTCTTCTGTTTTTATAGATTCAATTTAGTTGTGGATTCTTTCATCTTTGTTTGTCGAACCCTCACTTTTACTCTCTATCACTCTAAGAGGTAGGGTGGAGTTTGGCTTATTTGGAGTCCCAATCCCAAATTGTCGATACGTTCTTGCATTGCCGACTCGCGTATGCCGCTCATATAGTAGCTTCGCTCGCGTATGCGTTCCGACTTGACTACTTGCAGTTCGTACTCAAGTTTTTTAATCGTTTCCATAGCAGTGATACACTGGTAGCGGCTGGTAATGTAAGTCATTATCAACACCACTATCGCCAAGATTACGCCCCAATGCTTGCCAAAGAAGTTGGTCGACAACCAACGCCCAGCGATTACGTCAAACACCTTACGCACGCCTTTCTTCACTGGCGACACTTTCTGCTTGTTTTGCTTGCTCATGATTGTTCAATAAGTTGTGCGACACGCATCTTGGCGCTGCGTGAACGCGGGTTTGACTCTATTTCGGCTGCGTCGGGCACTATTGGCTTCGACGTTACAAGTTTGAATGGCGAGAGATTTCGGCCAAAGAAGTCCTTTGCCTCCTCTCCACGGATATTGCCTGTGCGCATGAAGTTCTTTACCAATCGGTCCTCGAGCGAATGGTATGTAATCACTACGAGGCGCCCTCCGGGGCGAAGTGCCTTCACGCTTTGCTCCAACAGCTGCTTCAATGCATCAAGTTCATGGTTGACCTCAATGCGCAGTGCTTGGAAGAGTTTGGCAAGGTCGGTTTTGCGGTCGCGGCGGTCGAGCAGGTGGTCAACCGTTGCTATAAGTTGCTCTGTTGTGGTGATGCGCTCCTGCACGCGTGCTTTGACTATTGCCGAAGCGATGCGGCGTGCACTTTTGAGTTCGCCATACATGTAGAAAATATCGGCAAGCTGTTGTTCGCTGTAGCCGTTTACGATGTCGGCTGCTGAGAGCTTAGCATCGCGATTCATTCGCATATCCAACGGACCATCGAATCGGAATGAGAATCCGCGGTCGGGGTCGTCGAAATGATGAAACGACACTCCGAGGTCGGCCAATATGCCGTCGACTGCTCCTGCTTCGTAATATCGCAAAAAATTGCGCATAAAGCGGAAGTTGCCGTGAACAATCGTAAATCGTGAATCATCAAAGGCATTTGCCACCGCCTCCAAATCCTGGTCGAACGAATAGAGGTGACCCTCTTCGCCCAAACACTCAACTATGGCGCGCGAATGGCCGCCACCGCCGAATGTAGCATCGACATACGTCCCCGAAGGCTTGATGTTGAGCGATTCAAGCGCTTGAGGTAGCAGTGCAGGTATGTGATAAACTTCGTTCATGGCGTAGTTGTGGATTCGTAAAATCTCAGTTGTTTAATATTTTAAATTTTTTGGCGCTCGGCGGTGTTTTTTTAATCATTTCCGAGAGGTTAGGCAGCAATCTTCACTCTTTAGAGTGGCGTTTTGAATACTCTTCCCTTTTTACGCTGTAAAGTTAGTAATAAGTTTTCGGAATTTACAAAATTAAACACCTAAAATTTTACGAAAATCGCACAATGTTAATAACTTTTCTTATTTTCCCCAATATAACAGCAATCGCAACACCCCGAATTTTGAGTGTTGCGATTTGCAAATGTAAATTTTCGTGAAATTTTAAGTCCTATTTGGATACTATTTTCCTACTCGTAGGCTTAGTCTTTGCGCCTTTGTACTCGTTTGATTTTCTGCATGTTATAGCGCAGACAGCTACGGTTTGCGAGCTGTATAGATTGTGCACGTACCAAAGGTCAGTCGTCGATAGCTTGCATCGGCAAAACCAGCCGACTCCATTAGTGCTGTCATCTCCTCTCGTTGAGCCACTGCCGCAATGCTTTCGGGCAAGTAGCTATAGGCTCTAACGTCGTGGGAAACTAACCTTCCGACGAGCGGAATTATATGCCGCGTGTAGAAGTTGTAAAACGGTCGGACAATCTTCGAGGTAGGCGTCGACAATTCGATTACCATTATCGTTCCGCCGGGACGCAAAACTCGCGCCATTTCGCGGTATCCGTCGGCCAATCGCTCGAAATTTCTCACCCCATACGCCACTGTCACCGCATCGAATTCGTTGTCGGCAAATGGCAACTGAAGACAGTCGGCTTGCTGCAATTTTATGCGCTCAGCTAAGCCCGCTTTAGCAACCTTCTGTCGACCTATCTTTATCATATTTTCCGATAAGTCGATGCCCACTACCGTTGAGTGTGGGAGCTTGGTAGCCAACGAGATAGCCACATCGCCTGTGCCAGTAGCCACGTCGAGCAATCGAGGGCTTGACTCCACTCCACAAACTCCTTCAACCACCGCCTTTATGCCCTTGGCAAGCCAATGGCGATGAATGCCAAAACTCATCGCCTTGTTCATAAAATCGTAGGCTGGAGCTATGGAGTCGAACATGTCGCGCACCTGCTCTGTCTTCGGGCGGTCAGCGTCGTAGGGATTTATTTTTTCCGCACCGCTTTTCATCTCTGATGTTCGGATTTTTGCTGTTTCGAAGCCTCAGCCTTTGAGCGATTCGAGGCAAGCAAGCACGTTGCGCTCAATGCGAGCGTTCAAGTCGCTATCGTCAGCTTTTTCAAACTTACGACCTGTCACATGCTCATAGAGTTCAACGTAGCGGTCGGTAACTTCTTGACAGAATTCATCGGTCATTTCAGGCACTAGCTGACCCTCTTTACCCATAAATCCATTATCGATAAGCCACTGACGTACAAACTCTTTCGAGAGTTGACGCTGTGCTTCACCCTTTTCGAATCTTTCCTGATAACCGTCGGCGTAGAAATAGCGTGATGAGTCGGGAGTATGAATTTCGTCGATAAGGATTACTTTGCCGTCGCGTTTGCCGAATTCATATTTTGTATCAACGAGGATAAGGCCCTTTGCAGCAGCCATTTCAGTGCCACGAGCAAACAGAGCACGAGTGTAGCGTTCCATTACTTCGTAATCCTCTTCCGACACCAATCCTTGAGCTATGATTTCTTCGCGAGAGATGTTTTCGTCGTGACCAGCATCAGCCTTTGTGGTTGGAGTGATGATAGGCTCAGGGAAGCGTTCATTTTCACGCATTCCTTCGGGGAGTTTCACGCCGCAAAGTTCACGACAACCAGCCTGATATTCACGCCATGCCGAGCCTGTCAAATAGCCGCGTATAATCATTTCTACTCTGAAGCCTTCACACTTGTAGCCTACAGTCACCATAGGGTCGGGGGTAGCAAGGCGCCAGTTAGGCACTATATCAGCTGTTGACTCAAGGAAGTAAGTTGCTATCTGATTGAGCACTTGTCCTTTATAGGGAATGCCTTTAGGAAGAATTACGTCGAACGCCGAGATGCGATCTGATGCAATCATCACCATTAAGTCGTCATTGATAGTGTAGACATCTCGCACCTTTCCGTGATAAACGGCTGTCTGTGCAGGGAAATTAAATTCGGTTGAAAGCAGAGTTTCCATTATGATTTATGAATTGTTTATGTTATTGATTTACTACGTTTTGAATCTCTTCGGCAGCTTGAAGTTCCGTTTTTTGCGCTGCGGCTACAGCTCGCGATTCGTCATATTTTTCGTAAGCCTCAACTATGCGCTGCACCAAATGATGACGCACAATATCTTTTTTGCCAAATTCCACAACTCCAATGCCCTCTACGCCTTTAAGTATCTTCAGCGCTTGCACCAATCCCGAAGTTACCGAACGCGGAAGGTCGATTTGCGACGTGTCGCCCGTCACAATCATCTTCGCATTCATACCCAAGCGGGTGAGGAACATTTTTATCTGATGTGTTGTGGTGTTCTGTGCTTCGTCGAGCACTATTATAGCATCGTTGAGCGTGCGGCCGCGCATAAATGCCAATGGCGCAATTTGTATCACCTTCGACTCCATATACTCCTTCAACTTTACCGCTGGAATCATATCCTCCAACGCATCGTAGAGTGGTTGCAGATATGGATCAATTTTATCCTTCATGTCGCCAGGCAGAAAGCCAAGCTTTTCGCCAGCCTCAACAGCTGGGCGCGAAAGTATTATCTTCTTGATTTCGCGATTTTTAAGCGCTCTGACAGCCAACGCTATTGCTACATAGGTTTTACCTGTACCTGCTGGACCAAGCGCAAACGTAAGGTCATTTTTCGTGAACGTCTCCACCAACTTCTGCTGATTAGGCGTGCGACCCGATATTGGCTTGCCATTCACACCATAGATTATCACATCGTCGCGCTTCAACTCTGCTGGCTGCTGACCCTTTATGATGTCGAGAATCACATCATCGGTCAACTTATTGTATTTCTCACAATATGCCTCAAGCTCCTTGATTTTACGCTCAAACTCCGACGTTTCAAAGTCATCGCCAATCACCTTGATTACCGAACCACGTGCTGCAAGCCGCAACTTCGGAAACAAGTTCTTGATAAGCTGCATATTGGAATTGTTGACACCGTAGAAACTTACGGGGTCGACCGAGTCGATGATAATTGTTCTTTCAATCATACTTTGTTCATTTCATTACAACAATTCAGGTTGTTGCTTAGGCTCAACTATCGCACTACTATATGTTCAAATTATAATCTGCCTTATATATAATAATGTACTACTATAGTGGCCTATATATATTAATGTACTACCTTTTGCGGCGTGCTTATATATATAATAATGTGTATCGAGCGCTTACCGCTATCCACTCGCATCTAACTCTAATAGTTGATTCTTGCTTCAAGCCTTAATCGTTGTTTCTGCAAAGTTAAGAAAAACTCTCGAATATCCGAACGTTCCCCACCGATTAGTGCAACCTCACTCTTCAGCGCTTGGCAGTTTGAAAAAAAATTCATAACTTAGCGAAACTTATGCAGGCAACCGCAACGGGCTTCTGCCTGCCGCCAACTAAGTCTAACCAATAAAAAACTAATCAAAAACAATAATCTATATGGAATTCTTAGCTAACCTCTGGGCTAACAACCGCCCCGTATTTATGCTCATTGCTATTGCGGTGGTTGTGATTCCCTTCCTCGTCTACTATGTTATAGACGCCCTCAAGAACCACCCTAAAGGACTTATTCCTGCTGCTATCGCCAACATGGGCGAACGTTTCGGCTACTACATCATGAACGCCGTTCTCCTGCTGTTCCTCGCATCGAAATTCGGTATCTCCGACGACGCTGCCGGGTGGATTTATTCAATATTCTATTTCTCAATCTACGTGCTCAGCCTTCCTGGCGGTATCATTGCCGACAAACTCCAAAACTACAAAGGCACAATCATTGCCGGTTTGGTAGTTATGGCTATGGGCTACGCTGCACTTTCAGTGCCCGTATTTGGCGGCAGATCTGGCAACCTACCCTCCTGGACACTCGTATTCACATGCGCTGCCCTTCTGTTTATCGCAATTGGTAACGGTCTGTTCAAAGGCAACCTTCAAGCTATCGTTGGTCAGCTCTACGACAACTTCGAAACTGAAGCCGCAAAGAAAGGCCCCGAAGCATTGGCTAAAGCTAAATCTCGTCGCGACAGCGGTTTCCAGATTTTCTACGTGTTCATCAACATCGGTGGCGTTATCGCTCCTTTCGTTGCACCAATTCTCCGCTCGGCATACCTTAAATTAAGCAATTTTATCTACAATGCCGACCTCCCACGTCTTTGCCACCAATTCCTCAAAGGCAATGCATCTGAAACCGACCTTGCAAACCTCCAAACTCTTGCTAACGAGGCTACTATCGGCGACGCTCCTGTTGCCGACCTCGCTACTTTCAGCACACAATATCTCGAAGTATTCAACACTGGCGTTCACTATTCTTTTGTGGCTTCAGTAGTAGCAATGCTCATCTCGCTTTTCGTATTCGTTGCTGTTAAGAATCGCCTTCCCAACCCCGTTAAGAAAGTTAAGGAAGTGGTTGTCGACGCTAAAGAAAAATTTGCCGACGCTAAGGAAATTCGTCAACGCATGTACGCTCTCTACGCAGTGCTCGGCGTTGCAGTATTCTTCTGGTTCTCTTTCCACCAAAATGGTCAGTCGTTGTCGGTATTCGCTCGCGACTTCGTCAACACCAACGCCATTCCTCCAGAAATCTGGCAGTGCATCAACCCATTCTTCGTAATCGTACTCACTCCCATTATTATGCTCATCTTCTCGTTGTTTGTCAAAGCTGGCAAAAACGTTTCTACACCTAAGAAGATTGCCGTCGGTATGCTTATTACAGCGCTTGCCTACGTATTCTTAATGGGCATCTCTGTAATCAACAACTTCCCCTCAGGCGAAGAATTCAAAGGCTTGACCGACGCTGTTAAGCAAGCTATGAAGGTTGGACCATGGGTACTTATCGTCACCTACTTCTTCCTCACAGTTGCTGAGCTATTCATCTCACCTCTCGGACTCTCATTCGTTTCAAAGATTGCACCTCAGCACTTGCAAGGTATCTGCCAAGGCCTTTGGCTCACAGCCACCGCTATTGGCAATCTCTTCATCGCATTGGGCGTTACAATGCTCAACAGCTTCCCCGACCAATGGATGTGCTGGGCTGTGTTTGCCGCATTCTGCCTCGCATCAATGGGCGTTATGTTCGGTATGCTTCGCTGGCTCGAACGCGTCACCAAATAATTCCTTTCGGAATACAAAACCGAGATAGGACCTATCTCTGAACTCGATTCTATCGCTAAATTGAAATAGCCGCCTTGCGGCAAAAACTTAGGAGCTGCGCCAACCGACGCAGCTCCTCTTTATTTTGCTGCCCTCGCAAGGGCTAAGGATTATCAAATGGGCTTAACAACCCACATATATGCTTAGGATTTTGCCATTAGAGCACTTCTTTGCTTGCTTTGCCACCGCGGACCACGATGTAGATACCCGACTGTGGGTTAGCCACGCGCACACCCTGCAAGTTGTAGTATTCGGGTGTAACATTGTCGGCAACGATTGACTCAACAAGCGATGAGCCTGGCACTACGCAAGCCTTGCTCAATGCACCAAATTCGCTGGCTGCCTGAACACTGTATTCATGAGCCTTGCCGTCGGTAAGCATATCGTAAGATGTTTCGGTAGTGAAGCCAGCCACTTTGCCGTCAATTGTCACCACGTAGCAGATAGCATAAGGCACCGCTTCCCAGCTGATAACATCATTTTCAGCCTTCGCTACAGGGGCTGCACAAGGTTCAGCAATAAGCGCTGGATCCCAGTTGTCGTCGCCTGAACATACGTTGTCAACGGTGTATTCAGCAGCCTCTTCGGGTGTCAGATAGTTCTTAGCTGTGCCGTAAACCTTTTCGCCATTATCATCTACATAATAATATGTGTCGCGGCGCATTGAGAGGTCAACGGGATTGCCGTCGCCGTCAACAGTGTTGTAATCAGCCCAGATTCTGGGAAGACCGCCCATTGTTTCATACCAACCAGTTGCGGGGATAGTGACCTCGGCGCGAGTGTTGATAAACACTGTCAAGGGGAAGTCGTGCCATGGGCGACCTAACCAAACTGATGTTTCTGAGGGAACACCGGGAGCTGTAATGGTGTTGTTGAGGAACACGTAGCCCCACTTCGTTTCGACTGCGTGGCGAGGAGCTACGATGTAGCCACCCGATTTGCGCACGATGTTGATGACAGAATTTTCAACGAAAACATTACCACTATTGTAGATAAAGTCAACAGCACCTTCAATCCACGAATTAGTCACATAGTGACGGTAGTTTGACTCCGATGTCGTAATCCAAGTATCCTGATATGATATCATCTTCACATTGTTGAACGCGATGCGGTCACCCTTAGTGTTGAGTGCAAGTGCCTGAGGACCATCTTTTTTGTCGCGACCATATTCGTTTTCGAAGCTGATACCTTCGAAATAGAGGTCGTTAGCGCGAGCCACTACGGTTGCACCTGCGTCGACATGGACTGCATTGTCGCCACCACAAAGAAGGTCGTCGCAGATGCGCACCTTTTCGCGGTCTTGACCGATAAAGTGGATAAATGGCTTGCTTGCTGGGATTTCAACATGCTCTTTGTAGTAGCCCTCTTTGATAAACACGAGCCAAGGCTTAACGCGGTTGGCTGGAGCGGCATCAATCGCTGCTTGTACTGTAGTGTAGTCGCCTGAGCCGTCTTGAGCTACGATTGCGTCAAACAATCGAGCTTCGGGCTGCACGCGCTCCATTGTTGTAAATGTGAAAGTTACACCTTCAAATGCATTGCCGTTGCAGTCGGTAATAGCGCCTGCGGGCAGAGCAAATGTGTATGAGGTATTGTAGTCGAGGCCAGAATATTTGAACGAAGCTGTTTTGCCAGTCACGCTACCTGCGATAGCTTCACCATTGAGCGTAGCTGCGTCGTTGGCAAGCACAATCTTTTCGTCGAATGTGAGTACCACTTGACCTGTTGCTGATGCACCTGTCGATTGGTTGGCAGGAATAGTTGAGAGGAGCACAGGAGCCAATGCGTCGGATGCGCTGTCGGGGTCGGCGAGCACAAATATCTCAGCCACAGAGAAGCCGTCGGTCGATTCAACGGTCGATGTCTCCCAGTTGGCGCCAGTGAATCCCGATGTAGTGTCGGGCATAAAGCGAACATACACGCGAGTCTGGTTGTTGGCTTCGGCTGGCAATGTGTTCTCGCCCTCAGTCCAACCACGGTTGGGCAGCGAGTATTCAGCAAATTTGGTGTAGCTAACGCCGTCAACTGAATATTCTACATCGTATTTCACATACGACACGAAGTCGTTGCCAAGCAATGCTGATAGACGCAAATTGCTGTATCCTACCGACGAAAAGCTGATTTCAAAGTAAAATCCGTCCTTGATTGGACGCCACACGCGTGCGCAGTAGTGTCCGCGTTGCTGACCTTTCTCTACTCCACCTGCAAGCCATGTCGATGTAGCTCCGGCAGCATTGCGAAGCGACAGCAGGCCGGCATTTTCAGAGTCGGCACAAAAGTCGGCAGCGCGCTGCGACTTTGGCTCGTCGTAGTAGAGGTCCCAGCCCACGATATAGTCGTCGGCAGAGTAAGTAGCCTTCAATTCAGTGTCGGCAGTGACTGTAAGGTCGCGAACAGCCGATGTTGAGTTGTCTTCCCAGCTCACGAACGAGATGATGCGATTGTTGGTTGCGGTGAGACGCACCTGTGTGCCCTCCTCGTAGTGATGAACGCCATTTATCACGTTACCAGCCGGCTCAAACTGCACCATATAGTCGTTTGCACCACCCTCAACGGCCACGTTAAGAGCGTAAACATTGTTTTTGGTATAAGTAGCATACAGCTCTGTGTTGGCCATGAGTGGGAATGTGTAGGGATTTTCAGTAGAAACTTCATTGCCTGCTGCATCCACCCACGCTGCAAAGTGGTAGCCAAAGTTTTCCGAAGCAGTGAGGGTCACCTCAGTGCCTTCGTCGAAATTATCGCCTGTAGGACTGATAGTCACTGTGCCAGCAGCCGCATCCTGTGGTGCAGCTGAAATAGTGTACACTGGCACCTCCTGTGGGTTACCGACAAATTGACCTGTGATAACCACGTTGCTCAGGCCGAGATGCTTGTTGGCTGCGAGGTTATATATATAGATGTATATGTCGAGTTTGTCGCCAGGATTCACCGAGCTGAGCGAATATTCGAAGTCGGTGTGAAATGGGTCGACGTTGTTACGGGCAGGGTCAACGCCAGTTGCAATATTTGTTTCAACGCCATTACGCACTGCCACAACGTCGAACGTACCGCCACTCGTACCAAACTTTGCTGCACTGAAATTGAGCTTTGTTGGCACAAATTCAACCCCCTTTTTAGGAATAATAGTGTATTTCACGTATGTCTTAGCATCGCGAGCTTTAGCAACTGCTTCATAAGGTCTCATCTTCGACATCATTACGTTGCTGTTTGTGGCCTGAGTACCATCGAAATAGATATTTTCGCCGAGCGACCATGAGCTTGAACTGATTGCATCGGGAAGATTGGTTTCGCCTACCACTTCGTTGTTGGCACCCTTGTTGAATGCCCAGCTGACAGTGCCGTTGGCGTTGACTGCCTGTTCGGCATATTCAGCCATACCATGGATAGTTACATCACTCACACAGATTGTTTTGCCTGTTGCAGCGCTTGAATACCAAGGATAGATGCGCACGCGGAGTGTTTCGTCGTCATTGAGTTTGAGCACTGGAACATCCTCCACGTAAAGCATATTGTTCGACGGCATTTCGCTAAAGTAAGCGATTTCAACTGGGTTCGCAAAATTCTCCTCTTTTGAATAGTAAATCTTGCAACGCATGCCGTTACCACCGCAACCGCACACAAACATTGAGATTTTGTCAACATTGAGCACGGCACCTGAGGCTGGTTTTACAGCAAATTCAATCCAACGGCTCGACACTTCATCGATTTCGCCTGCTGGCCAGCTTTCGCCCTCGATTACACATCGCTGCACTTTGCGGTCAGCCGTAAAACCTGTCCATTCGGGCCATACAGTGTTTGCGTTAGGCGATTGGTAGCGCTGAACGACCATTCCGCTAAACGACTGTCCAATAGGAGAGATTGCGCCGTCAACTTTGCACGAGTTGTCGCTTTCGAGGCGCCACACTGCCGATGATTCAACGTCACCTCCGAGCACGATGCACTTGCCGCTCACGGGGATGTTGAGCGAGTTGGTGCCGTCAGTCACGCTGATTACGCCGTTGAGATCTCCCTCTTCTTCAAATTTGCATTTAGCATATACTGTGCCGATTACATTGCCACCTTCATAGGAAATTTCAACCTCTGAAGAATAGTTTGTACCGTCGACTGAGAGTGTAACCCCTTTGGGAGCAGTGACTTTGAGCGTGCCAGCGGCAGGAGTGAGGTCGAAGCCACTGATATAGAAGTCGCGTTTGAGCTCCTGACCCTTGTAAGCTTCGCCAAAGTTCACTTCGGCTGGGCTTGAAGTAAGCTCGCTTGTCAATGATATGTATTGTGTGAGAATATCCTGTTCTTTAAGGAGTTGAGCTGCAAGGCGAGCAATCAGTGTAGCGCCCATAGCTGAGGTGTGAGTGGAGCCGTCGCCATCAAACAAAAGCTCGTCGCATTTCGATGCGCCATAGCTTTCGTAGAGGTCGCGAGTTGCCACAGTCAAGTCAATGAAATCAACATCAAGTTCTTCAGCCACAAGTTGCATCTGATAGGAATAGTCGTAAGTGTGGTCTTCAGCAGGAACTTTGTTGCCCGACGAGATTCCAGTCTTTGTGAGCACGTCGAACTTGTCGCCAAGGTCATGGCGGCCACTGCGTTTGATTTTGCCATTTTCGAAATATTCGCGACAAATTGCACTTGCAAGAATTGGAGTAGCTCCGAGCGCACGAGTTTCGTTGACGTACTTGCGAAGATACTCCTTATAAGTGCCACTGGCAGTTGTGCCACGATAGTCGACGGCTGCCGCAGCGTTAGAGTCGCCGATAGAGTTGTAGTAAGCGATTACCTCGTCGCCATCCATGCCACCGTTTTTCTCATCGTTGTGGGCAAATTGGATGATTACGTAGTCGCCTTCCTTAATCTGTTTCTTCACTGAAGCCCAATAAGCCGACTCCTCGTAGAAACTCTTTGACGATGCACCGCTCTTTGCGCGGTTGTTCACTGTAATATCATCAGTGAAAAATTGCTGAAACATCTGTCCCCAGCCTTTCGTCACGCGGTCAGCCGAATACTCTGCCATTGTAGAGTCGCCAATGGTGTGCACCGTCTTAGCATAAGCACACAATGGGAGCACCAAACATGCCACCGCAAGCGCGATTCTGTTGATTACTTTCATGATAATAAATAGTTAAGATGTAAAAATAGAAATCTTTTTTATTTAGTGATTGATAACTTAATCTTATCGGTTGCAAATTTAGTCACTAAAATCATAGATTTAGTGTAAAAGTTAGCTTAAAACGTAGATATTGCGCAACTTAAAGGTGGAAAAATTATCATCAAAACAAAAAAAATTGTTAACATTTGGGCAGTCTCATTTTTAATACTTAAATTTGCATACATTACTACACTTACGGCCTTGCGCCTTGTAAGGCAACATCAACAAAATTTCAATCTCAATATCAATATGAATCGCAAATCACTCATTATGCTTTCTGCAGTCGGTCTGCTCGCATTGACCGGTTGTAGCAAAAAACTCAATCAGTTCAACGCTGAATACTTCAGCGTAAACCCAAGCCCACTCGAAGTAGTAGGTCAGCGTGTACCTGCAACTGTGACTGGTCACGTTCCCCAAAAATTCTTCGTTAAGAACGCCGAAGTTACAGTAACTCCCTACTTAGTATTCGACGGCCAAGAAGTTGCTTCACAATCCTACAGCTTCCAAGGCGAAAAAGTTCGTGGCAACAACCCCGTAATCTACTACGAACAGGGCGGTACAGTTACAATCCCCGTGATGTTCAACTACCAACCCGAAATGCGTAAGAGCGAACTCGAACTCGCTTTCGAAGTAACTCAAGGCAACAAAAAATACACCCTTCCCCGCGTGAAAGTTGCCGACGGCGTAGTTGCTACTGCTGCTTTGGCCGATGCTGGTACAGTAGCTCCTGCTATTGCTCCCGACGCTTTCCAGCGCATCATCAACGAAAAGTATGCTGCCGACATCCGATTCCTCGTCAACCGAGCTAACCTCCGCGCAAGCGAAACAGGCAGCCAGCAAGTGCTCAACCTCAACGAGCAACTCCAAGCTGCTAACGCAGCCGAAAACCGCGAAATCGCTGAAATCAACATCTCTTCATACGCTTCACCCGAAGGTGGACTCGATTTCAACACTCGCTTGGCTGAAAAACGCGAAAAAGCTACTACCGAATATATGCGCAAACAGCTCAACAAGGACAAAATCACTGAATTCGGCGAACTCACAGCTCAATTCACTGCTGAAGACTGGGAAGGCTTCCAGCGCCTTGTTGCTGCAAGCGATATTCAAGATAAAGAGCTCATCCTCAACGTACTCTCTCGCTTCAAAGACCCCGAAGAACGCGAACAGCAAATCCGCAACCTCTCTTCAATTTTCGACCAACTCGCCGAACAGATTCTTCCTCAACTTCGCTACTCTCGCATCACTGCATCTATCAACGTAATTGGCAAGAGCGACGAAGAAATCATGAACCTCTTCACTACCAACCCCTCGGCTCTCAACGTGGAAGAAGTGCTCTACGCTGCTACTCTCGTGACTGAAGGAACTGACAAATACTCGGTTTACAACACCGCTGCAACACTCTATCCTAACGACTACCGCGCTTACAACAACCTAGGTATGATGCAATACGAAGCTGGCGACTACGAAGCCGCTAAAGCAAGCTTCGCTGCTGCTGCTCGTTTGAACCCCTCTGCTGCTGAACCTCAAATGAACCTCGGCCTCATCGCTTTGGTTAACAAGGACTACCGCCAAGCTAACCAAAAATTTGGTAACGCTGCCGGTCTCGAAGAACTCGACGGTGCACTCGGCACATACTACCTCCTCAGTGGCGACAACACTGCTGCAGTAAAGGCTTTCGGCAACACTGCAAGCAACAACGCTGCTCTCGCTCAAATCCTCACTAAGGACTACAGCAAAGCTAAATCAACACTCGCAGGCATCACTAACCCCGACGAAACTACCTACTACCTGTTGGCAGTGCTCGGTGCTCGCACCAACAACGAACAAATGGTTAAAACCAACCTTCGTCAGGCTGTGAAGCTCAACCGCAACCTCTACGACGTTGCGCAAAAAGACCTCGAATTTGCCAACTTCAACCTCGCTGCTATCTTCTAATTCCGAAATAAAACTTTCATTATGAGTAGCAAATATTACATATTACAACGCAATCGCCAACAAGCATTAATTGGCACTCCCATTTTTTGTTGTGATAAAGGAGATGGCTCATTTATGGGGCATAAATATCCGTTTGTACTAAAGGACGGACGAAATAATCTGTTCCCACCATTTGCCGAAGTGCAAAAGTACTTCGATAACAACCAAGTATCTTGGTGGGGCGGTTTTACTCCCACAGGACACATTTTATCTTCACAAATGGCGTGCCTTAATCACCTTTATCCTCTGATGAGAGATAAAGATGCCGTACTTAAAATACTCAATGGTGTGCGGAATGAGTTTATAGAAGTGTTGCCAATAATGTGCGATGTTGACCCACAATACATCGCCTTTGAAGTGGTCAGTAAAGAGGACTACCTTAATGAACTTAATACAACTCGTGGCTCAAATTGCACATCTGTGGATGCCTTTATCCTTGCACGTCACAAATCAAGTGAGATATGGCTCATACCTATTGAATGGAAGTACACAGAGCATTATGCTACCGAGGATAAATCAGCAGGCGAAAAAGGTCAAACCAGAAAGAACCGTTATGATAAGTTGATAATAAGTTCTGATCAACTGAAAACGATTGAAGATTTCAGAGTTTATTATCAAGAACCTTTTTACCAACTTATGCGTCAGACCTTATGGGCTGAACAGATGTTACGACATAAGGAAAGCGAAATTATTAAGGCGGTTGATTATTTTCATATCCACGTTATCCCCTCGGCAAACGATGATTTGTTAAAGGTTAACTCGCGTTATCCTTATAAAGTATCGGGCAAGGGTATGGAAGAAACGTGGAGAGGATGTTTGACCGACCAGTCAAAATATCAAATCGTTGACCCTGAGATTTTATTGATGCCAATAAAACAAGATTACCCTGAATTAATAGAATATCTCAAAAAGAGGTATTGGTAAAAATAGTCCCATTAAAGTGCTTGAACGGGTGGGGGCTGAGGCGGAGGGGTGGTGGAGGCGGGGAGTTGCAGCGTTGGGTTGCAGCGCTGTGGTGCGCTCGTTGAATTTTTGCAAGCAAATATTAAAGTTTGTTATCAACTGTATAAAAGCGCAAACTACACTTCGTTGTTGCTTTGCTCCGTTATGAAAATTTTATAACTTTGCGACATCGTTGAGCGTGCTACAATGGGCGCATCTCTCCCGAATGGCACTGCTCTTTTCTTAAGGTAGAAAATGAATCTCACTCGACTAATTCGTCCATATTTCACTCGCATCGACAGTCGAATGGTGTCAGCCGCTGCCGACACTGAGTCATCTCAGCGTCGACTGCTCCACGACTTGACTACCTTTGCCGCCAAAACCGAGTGGGGACGTGAGCATGGCTATGCCGACATACGCTCATACGCCGACTACGTTGCACGCGTGCCGCTCAACGAGTACGAAGACCTGCGCCCAAGAGTAATGCGTATGGTCAACGGTGAGAAAGACATCCTTTGGCCGGGCGAAGTGAAACGCTTCGCTCAATCGTCGGGCACCTCAGGCGGCAAAAGCAAATATATCCCGCTGACCGACCGCTCGCTCCAACGATGCCACTATGCTGGGAGCACCGACGTCGTCGCCCACTATCTCTCACTTTACCCCGACAGCCGAATCCTCAACGGCAAAGCCTTCATCCTTGGCGGCAGCTATGCCAACGAGGTCAACCCACGCCCCGGCGTGTATGTAGGGGACCTGTCTGCATCGCTTATCGATAAAATCAACCCGCTTGCCAACTTGGTGCGCGTACCCTCTAAAGAGATTGCTCTAATGGCCGATTGGGAAAAGAAACTACCACGATTGGTCGAAGCCACACTCCGCGCCGACGTAACCAATCTGTCGGGCGTACCCTCTTGGTTTATGACCGTAATCCGTCGAGTAATGGAAGCCGCAGGAGCAAGCGAACTCCACCAAGTGTGGCCCAACCTCGAAGTATTCTTCCATGGCGGAATATCATTCGAGCCCTACCGCTCGCAATACGATTCATTAATCGACCCCTCGCGGATGCGATATCTCGAAACCTACAACGCAAGCGAAGGTTTCTTTGCCCTTCAGGATTCTCCCGACAGCCGAGCTATGCTTCTGCTTATGGATGTCGACACCTTCTACGAATTCATTCCACTAAGTGAACTCTCCAACCAACATCCCAAAGCCGTTCCAGCATGGGAGGTAGAGCTCGGACGAGTTTACGCACTCGTAATAAGCTCAAGCAACGGACTTTGGCGCTACATGTTAGGCGACACCGTCCGCATCGAAAGCAGATCGCCCCTACGCATCACAATCGCTGGGCGCACCAAAAGCTTCATCAATGCCTTTGGCGAAGAAGTAATGGTACACAACACCGACGCTGCGCTCGCACGCGCCTGCCGCGACACCAACGCCGAGGTTGCAGAATACACCGCAGCGCCAGTCTACGCCGCCGATGGCAGCAAAGGACGCCACCAGTGGGTAATAGCCTTCAATCAACCCCCAGCCGACATCGAGCAATTTGCCGACCTACTCGACCTTTACCTCACACAAGAAAACTCTGACTACCAAGCCAAACGAGCCGGAAATATATTCCTCGACCGACTGACAATCGACGTAGTAAGCCGCGAAACATTCGAACGCTGGCTCGCATCCACGGGCAAACTCGGCGGCCAACGCAAAATCCCACGCCTAAGCAACGACCGCACCCTCGTCACCGCCCTCCTCCAACCCCACCCCTAACCGCTGCACACAGCGTCGGCTAACCCTCTCTGCACCATAGGCTTCTCGGCATCCTAAGCCACCCAACCATACCGCTTCGCGCCCACGCTCTGCGAATTATTTTGCTATCTAAAAAACTTTTCGTAACTTTGCAGTGGGTAAGTCCTACACGGCATGCTCCCCCTGAACTCCGCCAGGTCTTGATCGAAGCAACGGTAGGGGGTCGTAGCGGCGCGATGTAGTAAGCTTGCCCTTTTTTTATTTGCTTATATCATAACTCATATACTGATGACACGACGTTTCTACGTAGTATGGATAGGTCATTCGCCCGGCATTTATGATTCTTGGGAGGAATGTAAGGCCCAAATTGACGGGTTTCCCGGTGCGCGCTACAAGGCTTTCGCATCGCAGGATGATGCTACACGTGCCTTCCGTGGCGACCCCGACGAGGAGTCGCAGATGCTTCGCACTATCGCCGCTCATCGCCCTAAGTCGGTCAACTATGATGCTATCCCCGAGATTGTGAAAGATAGCATCGCCGTTGACGGTGCATGCGCTGGCAATCCCGGAGCAATGGAATATCGTGGCGTCGACGTTATGACTGGCGCAGAGATATTCCGCGTAGGTCCATTGGCCGACGGCACCAACAATGTGGCTGAATATTTGGCTCTTATCCATGCCTTAGCATTCTTCAAAAAAACTGGCAATAGCCACACTGCAATATATTCCGACAGCCGCACCGCTATAGCTTGGATTCGTCGCCGTGGCCATAAATCAAC
Organism: Muribaculaceae bacterium; assembly: GCA_017629835.1. Classification (GTDB taxonomy): domain Bacteria; phylum Bacteroidota; class Bacteroidia; order Bacteroidales; family Muribaculaceae; genus JAGBWK01. The sequence goes on from JAGBWK010000054.1 coordinate 35,528, forward strand.
GCTCGTGCGCACCCCCAACAATGGCAAGATATTCGAAATGCTTGCTCGCGCCGATGCCTGGATTCAAAGCAATTACCCCGAAAATCCTATCATAAAATGGGACACTGACAATTGGGGCGAAATCCCAGCCGATTTCGGCCGTAAGTAGCCACTATCGAGCGATAAAGCTATCGAATTGGGCATAATTATAGTTAATCTATTTTAATTATCGTTAAATTATATAAATATTAGCCGCCGAAAATTGTGTTGCAGCCAGTTAGGTTTGCTGCAATGGCGGAATTTTACTAAATTTGCAAGGCAAATCGGAGGAGGCGTATCGCTTCCTCCGTTTTGTTGAAATATACTCTATATTAATACATATGATAGATAAAGAGAAACTTGTCAAGACCGTTGAGGAAGCCATTGCAGGCACCGACATGTTTATCGTAGACATCAAAGTGAGCAAAAACAACGAAATCGTTGTAGAGATTGACTCGATGAGCTCACTCGACATTGACACCTGTGTTGCAATCTCTCACCGAATTGAGGCAGAGTTTGACCGCGACGTTGAGGACTATCAGCTGGAAGTAGGCTCAGCAGGTCTGACAGCCCCATTCACCGTCAAGCAGCAGTATCTCAAAAATGTAGGCAACGAAGTAGAGGTCGTGACCCGCGACGGACGCAAGTTCTACGGCACACTCACCGAAGTAGCCGACGAAACATTCACCGTAGAAGTGCCAACGAAAGTGAAGCACGAAGGAGCTAAGCGCCCAGTGATAGAACCTGTTGCCACAACGGTAGAATACAGCAACGCCAAATTGGTACGCTACAAATTCTAATGATAAATCAAAAAAACAAGATATAAAACACTTAAACCAGATACAAAAAAATGGCTAAGAAAGAGGAAACCCCTAACATGGTCGAGAGCTTTGCCGAGTTCAAAGAGCTAAAGAACATCGACAAGTCAACAATGATTCGCGTGCTTGAAGAATCATTCCGCAACGTGCTCAAAGGCATGTTTACCACCGACCAGAACCTCGATATCACAATGAACCCCGACAAGGGCGACGTGCAGATCTTCCAAAACCTCGAAGTTGTACCCGACGAAGAGACTAAAGAGCCCGGCTTCAACCCCAACTTGAAAATCGGTCTTACTGATGCTCGCGCCGACAACGACCCCGAAGTAGAAGTAGGCGAAGAGCACACTCGCGAAATCTTCTTTGCTGATTTCGGCCGTCGCGCTATCTTGACACTGCGACAAACACTGCAAGCAAAAATCCTTGACCTCCAGAAAGAGGCTATCTACAATAAGTTCAAAGAACTCGAAGGAGAACTCGTTACGGGCGAAGTTTATCAAACATGGTCGCGCGAAACATTGCTTCTCGACGACGAAAAGAACGAACTTTTGCTCCCCAAGAGCGAATCAATTCCTGGCGACTTCTTCCGCAAAGGGGAAACAATCCGTGCCGTTGTCGAAAAAGTTGACAACAAAAACAATAATCCTAAGATTACCGTATCGCGCACAAGCGAAAACTTCTTGCGCCGCTTGTTTGAGCTTGAAGTTCCCGAAATCCACGACGGCTTAATCAACATCCGCGCTGTGGCTCGTATCCCTGGCAAGCGTGCTAAAATCGCTGTTGAAAGCTACGACGACCGTATCGACCCAGTTGGAGCATGCGTAGGCGTGAAGGGTTCACGTATCCATGGCATCGTACGCGAATTGCGCAACGAAAACATCGACGTAATCAACTACACATCTAATCCACAATTGCTCATCCAGCGTGCACTCTCGCCCGCTAAAGTTTCAACCATAGCTATCGACGAAGAAAACAAGACAGCCGAAGTAATCCTTCGCCCCGAAGAAGTTTCGTTGGCAATCGGTACAGGCGGTTTGAACATCAAATTGGCTTCGAAACTCACTGGCTACAGAATCGACGTTTATCGCGACAGCAACGAAACATTCGAAGAAGACATCTACCTCGATGAATTCCGCGATGAAATCGACGCTTGGGTAATCGACGCCCTCAAAGATATGGGTTGCCTCACAGCTAAGAGTGTAATCAACACTCCTCGCGAAACCCTCATCGAAAAGGCCGACCTCGAAGAACAAACAGTCGACAACGTGCTCGCTATCCTCAATGCCGAATTTGAGGACGACGAAGCTGAAAGCGCTGAATAATATCCGCATACAAACCCTCTCCACTCAATCCTCTCCTCCAAATCAAACTAACTAAAATACTTCTCGACTCCTTCATAAATGGCAAGAATCAAAATTAGCAAAATAGCCAACGACCTCAACATTCACATCAGTACTGCAGTTGAGTTCCTCAGCAAAAAGAACATCGTAGTCGACAACAACCCCAATGCTCGCATTGATGAAGATGTTGTCAAACTCCTTCTTAATGAATTTGAGCCCGACCCCGAAAAGCGCAAACGCTTCTTGGAGCCTGAGCCAAAACCCGTAGTGAAGGAACAACCTGTTGAGGCTCCCGCACAACCTGAAGAAATCAAGTTGAGCGAGTCGCTCAATAAGCCTAAAATCCTCGGCAAAATTGACCTCGAAAACCGTGGCAACGCTGCTCAGACAGAAGAAAAACCTTCGGTAGCTGAAGCAAAACCTGCTGTGGAAGCTAAGCCTGCGGCTGAGACCAAGCCTGCAGTAGAAGCAAAACCAGCGGTGGAAACCAAACCCGCTGAAGCTCCTGCTAAGCCCGAAGCTAAAGTCGAAGCACCCAAACAGGAGCCCAAAGTCGAGAAGAAACCAGAGCAAAAAGCTGAAGCTCAGAAGCAGGAAGCTAAGCCTCAGGTGAAACCTGAAGCGACCAAACAGCAGCCTAAAGTTGAGAAAAAACCTGAGCAGAAAGCCGAAGCTCCCAAGCAGCCAAAAGTTGAGAAGAAGCCTGAGCAAAAGCCGGTTGAAGCACCCAAAGCTGAAGCCGCAAAACCTCAAGAAGAGGAAATCTTCTCATTGGGCACACCCAAGAATACTCCCACCATTAACGTTGTCGGTAAGATTGACCTTGATGCACTCAACCAATCGACTCGCCCCAAAAAGAAATCAAAAGAGGAGCGTCGTGCCGACCGCAACCGTGGTGGCCAGCAAAACGCACAAGCTGCTGGCGGTGCACCCAATGGCGAAAAGAAAAAACGTCGCCGCATAAGCAAAGAAAAAGTTGACATCGAACGCACACCCGGAGCAGAAGCACCACGCGGTGGACGCAAAGATGAGCCACGTCGCGACAAAGCAAACTCTAAAGCTAAACGTCCCGTACACGTTGAAATCAACGAAGACGACGTACAAAAGCAAGTAAAAGAAACGCTTGCTCGCCTCACAAGCAAAGACAAAGGTCAGAAGAAAGCAGCTAAATGGCGTAAAGAAAAGCGCGAAGCATTTGCCAACCGCGAACGCGAAGCAGCCGAAATCGCCAACGAAGAGAGCCGCATACTCAAGCTCACAGAATTCGTTACAGCCAACGACTTGGCTTCGATGATGAATGTGCCTGTGACCCAAGTCATCTCTACATGTATGAACATCGGCGTAATGGTGTCAATCAACCAGCGTCTCGACGCCGAAACTATCAATATCGTAGCCGAAGAATTCGGATTCCAAACCGAATACGTATCAGCTGAAGTGGTTGATGCAATCACTCAGGAAGCTGACACCGAAGAGGAACTCACCGAACGTCCACCGATAGTCACCGTCATGGGTCACGTTGACCACGGTAAGACATCGCTTCTCGACTACATCCGCAACGCAAACGTAATTGCTGGCGAAGCAGGCGGTATCACTCAGCACATCGGTGCATACAACGTGACACTCAAGGATGGTCGTCAGATTACATTCCTCGACACTCCCGGTCACGAAGCATTTACCGCTATGCGTGCCCGCGGTGCTAAAGTTACCGACTTGGTAATCATCATCGTAGCTGCCGACGACAGCGTGATGCCTCAAACTGTTGAAGCAATCAACCACGCATCAGCAGCAGGTGTGCCAATCGTGTTTGCAATCAACAAAATCGATAAACCAGCCGCTAACCCCGACAAAATCAAAGAGGAACTCGCCAACATGAACTACCTCGTTGAAGAATGGGGCGGTAAATACCAGTCGCAAGATATTTCAGCCAAGAAAGGTATCGGCGTAGAGGAATTAATGGAGAAGGTGCTCCTCGAAGCAGAAATGCTCGAACTTCGCGCCAACCCCAACCGCAAAGCAGTTGGCTCAATCATCGAATCATCGCTCGACAAAGGTCGTGGCTACGTGGCTACAGTGCTCGTACAGAACGGCACACTCCGCATTGGCGACATCATCCTCGCTGGTACTCACTACGGCAAAATCAAAGCGATGTTCAACGAGCGTAACCAGCGCATCAAAGAGGCTGGACCTTCAGAGCCTGCACTTATCCTCGGCTTGAACGGCGCACCCACTGCCGGCGACACATTCAATGTGCTCGACACCGAACAGGAAGCACGCGAAATCGCCAACAAGCGCGAACAACTCCAGCGCGAACTCGGACTCCGCACTAAGAAAATCCTCACACTCGAAGATATTGGTCGTCGCCGCGCTATCGGCAACTTCCAAGAGCTTAACATCATCGTCAAAGGCGACGTTGACGGCTCAATCGAAGCTCTTTCCGACTCACTCATCAAGCTGTCGACCGAAGAAATTCAGGTCAACGTGCTCCACAAAGCAGTGGGCGAAATCTCCGAAAGCGACGTTACGCTTGCAGCAGCCTCCGACGCTATCATCATCGGCTTCCAAGTGCGCCCCTCAATCGCCGCACGCCGCGAAGCAGAGCGCGAAGGTGTTCAGATTCGACTCTACTCAGTCATCTACCAAGCTATCGAAGAGGTTAAGGACGCTATGGCTGGTATGCTTGCTCCCGAAATCAAGGAAGAGGTTACTGGCGCAGCCGAAGTATTGGAAACATACCACATCTCGAAAGTTGGTACGATTGCCGGTGCACTCGTGCGCGAAGGCAAAATCAAGCGTGGTTGCCGCGTTCGCCTCATCCGCGACGGTATCGTGCGCTACACTGGCGAGCTTGGCTCACTCAAACGCTTCAAAGAGGACGTTAAGGAAGTTCAGTCGGGCTACGATTGCGGTATCTCAATCAATGGATACAACGACATCAAGGTCGGCGATATAATCGAAGGCTTCAACGAAATCGAAGTATCACGCGAACTCTAATCGCCCGCTTGAGTCCAGTTGCAACCGCAACAATGACACAAGCAAAGCCGCCAACCCAACGATATGAGAGTACATATCAACATAGGTAGCAACCTCGGCAACCGCCGAGAATACATACAGCAAGCCGTCGTACATCTGCGTCGGCTTGCCTTGTTAAATCCTAATGCCAACTTCCGCCAATCGAGCATCGTCGAGTCGGAGCCATGGGGCTACAGTTCGCCATATACTTATCTGAATATCGGCGTCAGCTTCGACACTGACATTGATGCACTCGAGCTCCTGCACTCGATGCAAGCAATAGAACAAGCTCTCGGAAGTCAAAGCCACCGCAAAGCCGACGGCACGTATGCCGACCGCGTGGTCGACATCGACATCATTGCCTATGGGCACACCGTGGTCGACACCCCTGAGCTGACACTGCCTCACCCTCGCTCCGAATTGCGCGACTTTGTGATGATTCCACTGCGAGAGATTGACCCCGACCTTGCAGATTTCGTTGAGGAATTTGCCCGCCAAAACCATTGCGACAACCGCACACGATGAGCCATTGTATTTACGGTAATTATGAGTCATTGTTTAAGCAATAATTGCTTGCGATGCTCAATATAACGCAAACGTGGCAAAATTTGACGAAAATATTAACAAAGCATCATACGATGAAATATTAATTTTACGCTGAATAAACCGCTAACTTAGCAACAACATAATCTACTACCTTGCAAGAAACAATTTATAAGATATGAAACGAATACTTTCCACTTTAGCCCTACTGGCTTGTTTTGTGATTAATAGCCATGCCGCTGACCTCAGATGGGGCGACCTCGGCGATGGTACATTTGCCAACCCAATACTTGCTGGCGACTTCTCCGATCCCGACGTGATTAGAGTAGGCAATAAATACTACATGACCTGCTCAGAATTCCACTTTATGGGTATGCCAATCCTCGAATCCGACGACATGGTCAACTGGAAAGTAATAGCTCGCGTTCACGACAAACTGCCTACTGGCAACGGATACAACGATATGAACGCTTATGGCAACGGCACATGGGCGCCTTCGATTCGCTATCACGACGGCAAGTTCTACATCTACGTATGCTCTCCCAACGAGGGATTGTGGGTTACCACAGCTGAAAATCCCGCTGGTCCATGGTCCGACATCAAATTAATCAAGGCTGTAGGCGGTTGGGAGGACCCCTGCCCTATTTGGGATAACGAGGGCAACGCATACCTTGGACGTTCGCAACTCGGCGGCGGTCCAATCTACATTCACCGTATGAGCCCCGACGGCATGAGCCTATTGGACAATGGACGAGTGGTTTACGAAGGTCCAACAGCCGAGGGCACAAAGATTTTTATCAAGGATGGTGAATTCTACATCAGCATACCTGAAGGTGGCGTTAGCACTGGTTGGCAAACCGTGATGCATGCGCCAAGCATCTATGGACCTTACCATTCGAAGCGAGTGTTTGAGCAAGGCTCAACCGACATCAATGGCCCTCACCAGGGCGCATTGGTCGACACTCCCGACGGAGAATGGTGGTTCTACCATTTCCAATCGTTCAACACACTCGGACGAATCGTGCACTTGCAGCCAGTAGTTTGGGAAAATGGCTTCCCTGTAATTGGCACCGACTACGACGGCAATGGCATCGGCGAGCCTATGAAGATTGTCACCAAACCCGACACTGGGGTCAACAACACGCCCTATGCGCCACAATCAAGCGACGATTTCACTTCGTCGACACTCAACTGCTATTGGCAATTCAACCACAATCCTGTGTTGGAGTGCTACGACTTGACTTCGCGCCCAGGGTGGCTTCAGTGGAAACCACTCAAGGCTGAAAAGCTCGAAAAAGCTCGCAACTCACTCACTCAAAAGATTATGGGCTACAGCGGCAAAGTGTATGCAGTAATCGACGTGACCAAGATTGCACCGGGCCAACGTGCTGGAGTGCTTTGTATGGGCAATCAATATTATGGCGCCGGTGTTCGCAACGATAACGGCACTCTACGCATCTACTCCGAATGGGGTGGCGCCGTCACAAATGCTTACAAACTCACTACTCAAACGCTCGTTTACATTCGCCTCGACCTCGATGCAGCCAACAACTCCTACCGCTTCCTTTGGAGCACAAACGGCACAAACTTTGTGCGCATGGGCGACCAACAACTCAAGCAGAGCGAAGCCAACTGGAAAGGTCCACGCGTAGGTCTTTACAACTATTCGACTACCGACGAAGGTCTTAACGGAACAGCCGCATTCGACTATTTCCACTATGAATACGACGGCCCTTGGAACGAAGAAAAATCGGGAATCGACAGCGTCGACACTATCGTTTGCAACGATGAAATCAGCATTGAGCGCTATCCCGGAGGAGTAATCGTGAAAGGCACTCCCGGCGAGGATGTACAGGTGTTCAATACCGAAGGCAAGCTGCTTGTTGACTCGATGACTAACCAACCAATGAACCTCTCAGCAGGCCTCTACATCGTGCGTACAGCCGACCAATCGCTCAAGTTCGCGCTGAATTGACAGCCGCATTGCCGACATTTGGCGCTACATAAATCTACACTCGGCGACATAGCAGCAGCTGGTCGCCGTTGTTGTATATTCTCTCGCCGCCATAATATATTATTCTAAAGCGAATTGCGAGGAGATTGGCTGAATACACCGAGCGGATTTGCGATTTTGACAAATAAATAGTAAGTTTGCATATAAAATCCACCTAAACGCTCCATAACAACAATATGGCTAAGATTCTCAACATCATTAAAAATGACCCATGGCTCGAGCCATACGCTGACGCTATCGTAGGTCGTTATAACGACGCTGTCAAAAAGGAGAAAGAACTCACAAAGCATTGCAAGTCGCTCTCTGATTTCGCTAATGCACACAAATATTTCGGGCTGCACCGCGACGACAATGGTTGGGTGTTTCGCGAATGGGCACCAAATGCAACCTCAGTAGCGCTGATTGGCGACTTCTCCGAATGGGCTGTCAAGCCTAAATACACTTGCACCCGCCTCGACAATGGTGTATGGGAATTGCGCGTAGGTCCGCGCGGCATTAAACATGGCGACCTATATAAGATGTTGGTGACATGGGACGGCGGTCAGGGCGAACGCATACCCGCCTACGCCGACCGCGTGGTGCAGGATGAAGTGACTCACATCTTCTCCGCACAGGTGTGGAAACCGAGCAAAGAGTATAAATGGAAAGTTGACCGATTTGTTCCCGACACAGACCCACTACTTATTTACGAATGTCATATCGGTATGGCACAGCAGCGCGAAGGTGTTGGCACATACGCCGAATTTCGCGATATCGTGTTGCCCCGAATCCATAAGGACGGCTACAATGCTATTCAGATTATGGCAATACAGGAGCACCCCTACTATGGATCATTTGGCTATCACGTTTCAAACTTCTACGCTCCGTCGAGCCGCTTTGGCACTCCCGAAGAGCTTAAGTCGCTCATCGACAAGGCTCACGAGCTCGGCATTGCCGTGATTATGGACATCGTGCACTCTCATGCCGTGAAGAACGAGAACGAAGGGCTTGGACGACTTGACGGTAGTTTCGACCAGTATTTCTACGGCGACCACCGCCGCGAACATCCAGCGTGGGACTCGCTCTGCTTCGACTATGGAAAAAATGAGGTGCTACATTTCCTCCTCTCCAACTGTAAATACTGGCTTGAGGAGTTCCGCTTCGATGGCTTCCGTTTCGACGGCGTAACGTCGATGCTCTACTACAACCATGGACTCGGACAGGCGTTCAGCTCGTATGGCGACTACTACAATGGCGGTCAGGATGTTAACGCTATCACATATCTCACCCTTGCCAACAAACTCATTCATGAAGTGAATCCCTATGCAATCAGCATCGCTGAGGAGATGAGCGGTATGCCCGGCCTCGCGTTGAAAGCTAAGGACGGCGGCATCGGCTTCGACTACCGAATGGCTATGGGTATTCCCGACTACTGGATTAAGACTATCAAGGAGAAAAAAGATGAGGACTGGCACCCTACCTCAATATGGTGGGAACTGACCAACCGTCGCGCCGATGAAAAGACTATTTCCTACGTTGAAAGCCACGACCAGGCGCTCGTAGGCGACAAAACTGTGATTTTCCGCCTTATCGATAAGGAGATGTATTGGCATATGATGGTTGGCGACAATAATATGACCGTCGACCGTGGAATGGCCCTACACAAGATAATCCGCTTGGTGACTCTCGCCACAATCAATGGTGGATACCTCAACTTTATGGGTAACGAATTCGGTCATCCAGAGTGGATTGACTTCCCACGCGAAGGCAACGGCTGGAGCCACAAATATGCTCGCCGCCAGTGGGACTTAGTCGACCGCGAAGACTTGAAATATAAGTTCCTCAACGTATTCGACAACGCAATGATTGAGCTCGTAGCATCAGTCCAAGATTTCCAAGCACTCTCAATAGAGAAACTATGGGAAAAGGATGACGACCAAGTGCTTGCATTCCGTCGCGGAGAACTTGTGTTTGTGTTCAATTTCAACCCAGCGAAATCGTTTACCGACTACGGCATACTTGCTCCAACGGGCAAATACACCACCGTGCTGAGCACCGATGCAACTGAGTTTGGAGGCTACGGCAACGTCGATCAGCAGGTAGAACACCTCACCCACTTCGACGCACTCTATCAGCCCACCGGCAAAGAATGGCTCAAGCTCTACCTCCCGGCACGCTCAGCCATAGTCCTGCGCCTAAACCCAGCCCCCCGCTCCAAAAAGCGCACCTCTAAACGCTAACGCCCAGATTACGAATTAGTAAAATCGTGGATTTCCGCAAAATGATAAAGCCCTACTGCCACAATCATAAGTGCCAGTAGGGCTTTGTTTCTATCCTTAAAGTCGGGAGGGATTAGAGGGTTTTTTTGAAGGAGCGGCGGCGCTTGTGTTGGGTGTATGAGAAGTAGTCCCATTGACGCTGTACGCTTGAGTTTCCTTCGAGCTCAACGTTGCTCTCTGCGTATTTGTAGCCTGTGCGGTTGTAGCTTGGAATTAAGTCGGTGAACAGGAGTGCATTGACGCCTTTGTTTTGATATTCGGGCTTGACGGCGATGAGCAGCAGATCGACAACGTCGACTTTACCACGAAGTGGTGCTATCATGTGCCGCCAACCGAACGGGAAGAGTCGTCCACGATTTTTCTGCAAAGCGCGTGAGAATGAGGCGATTGAGATGCCGACGCCAATCAGGTTATCGTCCTTGTCGACTACTACAGAGATGTCGTCCAAGCGGAGGATACCGAGGTAAAGGTCGATGTAGTGGTCTATCTGCTTGGGCGAGAGTGGCGAATAGCCATAAAGTCCGTCGTAAGCTTCATTGATAAGGTCGAACAGTGCGTGGCCATATTTATCTTTGAGCAGTTTGCGCGACTTGAAATGCACGTTGCGCAAGCCATATTTCTGGCGCACGATGTCGGCAATGCGTTTATGTTTTTCGGGGATTTCTTTTGGCACTTCGAGGAGGTATTCAACCCAATCGGCGTCCTTTTCGAAGCCCATACGCTCCATGTGCTTGGGATAGTATTCGTAGTTGTAGATTGTAGCCATTGTGCCGATACGGTCGAAGCCTTCGATGAGCATACCTTCGTGGTCGAGGTCGGAGAAGCCCATTGGACCAACAATGGAGGTCATTCCTTTCTCTTTGCCCCACTTCGAAACGGCATCGAACAGAGCGTCGACAACCTCAGCATCGTCGATAAATTCGACGAAACCGAAGCGAAGGTCGTTTTCGCCTGTGCGCTTATTCACGTTGTGGTTAATGATACCAGTGATTCGGCCTACAGGTTTGCCGTCGCGATAAGCCATAAACGACTGAGCTTCGCAATACTCAAATGCGGGGTTTTTGCTTGGGCTGAGGGTGTTGATATCATCGAGCACCAATGGTGGCACGAAGTAAGGGTTGTCGTTGTAGTGGTCTGTACCGAATTTTACAAACTTTCGGAGTTCGCTTTTGGTGGGGTTGATAGCCTTAATTTCTACTGACATAGAGTTAACTTTTTTCAGAGCTAAAAAGCTTTCAATGATAGGATTATGCTTATTAATAGAAGATATTGAGATAAGCAAGAATGCCTACCATTATGGTTAGAAATATGATAATGGTTATATATAATCCGTGGCTTGATTTGTCGTTGAGCGCCATTTTCAAGTCCTGAACGTCGTGGAAACGTCGCGACGGGTCGGGGTTTATACAGCGGTCGGCAACACGTTGCAAGTCTGGGCGTTTGGTTGGGAGAGCAGCGAGCACTTCGTTGAGAATCTGACCGAAATTGTAGATGTCGCGAGCTGTGTCGTCGTGGGTCAAGTGGTCGAGTTGGTCGAAGCCAACGTCAATCAGCTTGAGGTTGCCTATGTTTTCGGTGAAAATTACGGTCTCGGGGCGGATTTCGTGGTGTACAAGATGATTCTTTTGGATGTATTCCATTGCATCGACCAACGAGGTAGTAACTTTCTCGAGGATTTTTTCGTCAACTTTGCGGCTGTTGAGCAATTTGCGCAGAGAGTCGCCATAGACGTCGTCGGTAATAATACAACGACCAATGCCAGGCACTTCCTCAAGGTCGTTAATCATAATGATGTTTGGATGAGCTAAATTGTAACGCACCTCAAACTCTTTTTCCAACATAGACTGATACTCAGGCAGGTCGCGATACTCAGGCTTAAGAGTTTTCAACATAAGCCATTTGCCGAATTTCTTGGCAGTATAGACTTGATAGAACGACTCTTCCCATTCGGGGAGTAGTTCTATTTCGGTCCATTTCGATGTCGTCGGCTGAGATTTTTCCATGGCAAAGCGTGTAGTTTTCGCTGAGGAATTAAAATTTCTACAAATATACGCAAAGCTATGGGAAGAAAAAACAACTGAGCTTGTTTTTTCACCCTTTTCCGCCGAATTACCCCCAAAATTGAAATCGTTAAGTCAAATTCAACGCTAAATCGCAGGGCCTCCGTAGAAATTTAAAGTAGTTTAAGGGTAGAATTTGCCTGCAATTGAATGAATTTTATTATCTTTGTCGTTTGAGGTCGCAAATGTCCTCAAACTAACTTTCTAAATACAATGAAACTCAAGCACTTATTTGCTATACTACTCTGCTGTCTGGCTATATCGGCTACAGCAGCAACTCCTAAGTACGTATTTTATTTCATAGGCGACGGCATGGGTCCCGGTCAGACGATGACCACAGCCAACTACTATCGCATGGCGTTGGGCGACACCGCAGGGTTGCCTATGATGAGCCTTCCAGTAAATTCTTACGTCACAACTCACTCATATTCATCGCCTGTAACCGATTCAGCAGCAGCAGGTACAGCTCTCTCGACAGGTCACAAAACCCGCAACGGTATGATTGGGATGAGTGCTGACACTACAGTAGTTTATTCGGTGGCAAAGAAATTCCATGACGCTGGCTATGGGGTGGGTATTATCACCACAACAGCTGCCGACGACGCTACGCCAAGCTCATTCTACGCACATGTGCCCAACCGCAATATGTTTTACGAAATCGGTCGTCAAGCAGGCGAATCGGGCTACGAGGTGATAGGCGGAGCATCGCTTCGCGGCACCAATGGCGGCAATAACGACTTGATGAGCTACATCGAGTCGTGCGGCGTAGAGGTAGTGAAAGGAATTGAAGCGATGCGCAAGTCAGACTCACGCCGAGTGTTGTTGCTGCCCGACGTATATGTCGATAACAACGACATAGGCTATGCCGTCGACTCAATAGCAGGTGCATTGACCCTTGAACAGATGACGTCGGCAACAATCGACCACTTGATGAAGCACACACCCGAAGGCTTTTTCATTATGGCTGAAGGTGGAAGCATCGACCACGCATGTCACTCCAACGACGGAGGTACAGCAATACGCGAGACAATAGCATTCAATGAGGCAATATCACGTGCTATCGATTTCTACAAAGAGCGCCCCGACGAAACGCTGATTGTAATCACCGCCGACCATGAAACTGGGGGTATGACCGTAGGCAACGGCCACACTGGCTACAACTACTATCCTCAATATCTCGTGCCTCAGAAAGCATCGAAGAGCAGCTTCTCACGTTATTGCGATAAGCTCACTCACGATAAAACGCCTATCACGTGGGAGGAAATGAAGCAAGTGTTGACCGAAAAATTCGGATTCTATACCGTAGTTCCCATTTCCGACGGCGACGACAAGCGATTGCAACACGCATTCCGCAAAGCATTTATCGAAGGTAGCGACGAACGCACACAGTCGCTCTACTCCAACATCGGCTCATTCTCCAACGAAGTGTTCGATATGCTTAACCGCATAGCTGGAGTGGGTTGGATATCAGGCTCACATTCAGGTAACTACGTGCCTTTGTTTGCAATTGGCGTAGGCTCGGAGCTGTTTATGGGACAGAACGACAACACTCGCGTTCCAGTAAAGATTCTCAAAGCAGCGCAACTCGATGACTAACGAAACCCTTTTAATCAGCACCATACAGGCTATCAATTTCACCAAAACAATCGACTGATGAAGTATCTTCTAACAGCCCTTCTCACAATACTCACACTACCCTGTGCGTTCGCTCAGGTTAATGATAAAATCGACATCGACTACAACAAAGTTGAGGTCAATGTGCTCACCAACCGCCAACACTATCAGGACCAGCTCCAACGCTACATCGCCGCCGACACCACAATGCGCCTCGACGAAATAGCATTGGTCTACTACGGCTACCCCTCGACATTGGAGTATGACCCCACGATTGACTATTCAACCATTCGCGACCAATTCGCAAAGAAAGAATACAAAAAGGTGCTTGAGCAAGTGCGCGAGGCACTTCCTGCCGACCCTGTAAATCTCGACTTGATTGTAATGGGAGCTCTCTCGGCATCGAAAGTGAACTCAAAGGCTGACGCGGCATACTTGGCTAATCTGCAAAATCGATTCAATATGCTTGTGACAGCAATTATGGCCTCAGGTAGCGGAGTGGATGTGAACAGTCCATTCAAAATAATCAGAGCTGCCGACGCTATGGTGTTGATGCGCAATGTGATAGGCATCACCGACATCACTAACGACGCACAGGCTGACAACATTATGGCCTACGTGTTTCGCTTGCCCCAAAGCCAACGCGACAACATACTATATTTCGACATAACTCCACAGCAAAAATTCCTCAGCTCGCCGCAATAATAGCTGCGAGAGACGGCATAAAGTAACGACCAACAATTTATTATCAACCAATTATAACTTAAAGCAATGGGTAAATTTTTATCAGACTTCAAAGCTTTTGCCATGAAAGGCAACGTTATCGATATGGCTGTCGGTGTGATCATCGGTGGTGCTTTCGGTAAAATTGTAACATCTGTTGTTAACGACATCATTATGCCTCCTATCGGATTGGCAATTGGTGGTGTAAACTTCAAGGACCTCAAGTGGGTGATGCAAGATGCAGTGCCCGAAAGTGTAAATGAAGCAGGCGAAGTAATTCCTGCCGTAGCTGAAGTGACACTCAACTATGGTAACTTCCTCCAGCAGACATTCGACTTCTTGATTATCGCATTCTCAATCTTCTTATTCATTCGCCTTATCACTAACTTGACCAACCGAATGAAGAAAAAAGAGGAAGAAGTGCCCGCTCCAGCACCAGAACCTCCAGCACCTTCGGCTGAGGAAAAACTCCTCACCGAAATCCGCGACCTTCTCAAAAAGGAAGCAGGTAAATAATCAACGCTCAAACAAGGCGATATGTCAGCCTTCGACAACATAACCGGCCCCCTGTTCCTTATAGGCTACATGGGGTCGGGTAAAACCACACTGGGTCGCGCCCTTGCGTGCCGACTCGGATGTGGTTTTGTCGATTTGGACGACTATATCGAGCAGACGGCAGGGGCTTCGGTCAAAGAGATATTTGCAAACGAAGGTGAAACGGGATTCCGCATGCGCGAGCGCAAGGCCTTAGAGGATATAGTATCGATGAAAGAAGTCAATATAGTTGCGTGCGGCGGTGGTACACCATGTTTCTTCGACAATATGGAGTATATGAACGAGCATGGCACTACGGTGCTGCTCGATGCCACACTCGAATCGCTCAACCGCCGACTCACAATTATGCGCAGCAACCGACCGCTGATAGCCAATCTCAACGATGACGAGCTTGCGGCATACATCGTCAAGGCACTCGAAAGCAGGATGCCCTTTTACCAAAAAGCTCGATACCGATTTGCCAGCGACCGCCTCGAAGACCAGAGTCAGATTGATGAATCGGTCGACGCTTTCCTTAAAATCTTCATAAAAACTATTGAGTAATGAATGCTACAGCTAACACACCTCAGGAACAACTATCGGCTACTGCTACGTCGCGCAGACGGCTGACAATCGGCATACCTACATGCGCCGACCCGTCGGAACGCCGCTTCCCGCTCACCCCCGAAGGGGCGCGAAAGCTATCGGAACGAGGCTATACGGTGCGCATCGAAAGCGATGCCGCAAAAGCAATTCATTACTCCGACAATGCCTACACACGCTGTGCAGCAGAGATAACCGACCGCGAAGGTGCTCTCTCGGCCGACATTGTGATACATCTTGCACCGTTACCAGTTGCTGACATCAAGCGTATGCGCCGAGGCGCGATGTTGCTGACGCTATCACATCTCGACACGTTGACCGCTGAAGGAGTGCGCGAAATGCAGGAACGCTCAATCATTGGGGTAGCAATTGATTGTATAACCGACGAGCGTGGCAACTTCCCATTCTCCGATATTTTGGCCGAAATCGACGGACGCTCCGCAATAGCTACATCCTCATCGCTGCTTGCCGATGCCGACAAAGGGAAAGGAATCCTACTCGGTGGCATCGCCGGAATCAATCCGTGTGAGGTGACTATTATCGGCTCAGGAATTGCCGCAATAGCTGCGGCTCGCTCAGCATCGGGCCTTGGGGCGATTATAAGGATGTTTGACGACGACGTCTATAGCCTACGTGCAGCAGTGCGCGACCTTGGGGCGCAAGTGATTGGCTCTGTAATACAGGAGCGAGTGCTCAACCATGCGTTGCAATCGGCCGACGTGGTTATCGTCACAGCACCGACTTCTAATCTTGCAATCGATGCCGAAGAGGTAAATCTGATGAAAAAGGGGGTTGTAATATTAGACCTCACACAAAATCCCGGCAACACATTCCCCTCGTTGCCAAAAATTGACCTTGCAGTGGCTCGTCACAATTTGGAAATTAAATCTGACCGTCGGGTATGCTATATCAACTGCGGCTCGTCGGTGCCACGCACAGCCGCTATGGCGTTGAGCAACACATTCAACACGATGCTCGACAACATCGTCACATGCGACGGGCTTACTAATGCACTGAAACTCACCCCCGGCTTGCGCAACGGAGTGTTTACATTCCTCGGCAAGGTGACCGACCCGCAAGTGGCTCGCATTGCAGGGGTTCGCTTTACCGATATCAATATCTTTTTGCAGCTATCGTAGAGGCTGATTCCACAAGTCGAATACGGTCGGGCATCCAATAAAGGCTCTTCTATAGCAACGCACAGAGCGGTGTAAATTTGCGTCGCTTTCTGCTGATTTGGCGCTATTCAAGTGTGGGCATTGTGAGCATCACATACATTGCGCCATGCGTCAGCATCATCAACACAAGCAGAATCCAAGTCATCTCCGTGCGACGACCATAGCAATTCCACGCCAACACACCTGCTACAACCACGTAGAAGGGGTATATCCATATTAATGCTTTGTTGTCGAGGGCTTCGGGGCGTGCTGCGCCGAGCATCATAGGCAATGCTACGACTGGCAACATTGCCAACACAATCAACAATTTCATCCACCAAGGCATTCGTGGAGCTCTCCTCTGGTCGTTCATAATGGCTATATTTTTGTGTATTTATTTCTATGACTTGCGAGTGTTTGATAGGAGCGGCTTGCGATTGCGGCTACTATTGAGGGCTTTGGGGCAGTGTTTCATCAACGATTAGCCAAATAGGCTTTGACCGTTTCGTGAACGCCTCGCTTGAGCGGATATTCGATGTGGAACCCAAAGTCGGCTATGGCTTCGCTAACGTCGGCAGCCCAGTTGCGCTGACGCATGATTTTATATTTGTCGCGGTTGAGTGTTGAGGTTTTGCCTTGCATTGCAGCGAACTTCTCCAATAGGGTCGAAACGGCATAAACTACCCACATAGGGAGCTTCAAGGGCAGCACCCAACGGCCACCAAGTTCATCGGCTACGATGCGGCGGAACTCCGTTTGAGTGTATGCCTGAGGCTCGGCAATGATGTAAGTTTTGCGCGAGAGATTAGCCGCTAAAGCATCGTACATAGCATTCACGAGGTCGTCGACATAGATGAATGTGAGCAACTGCTCGCGGTAGCCCATACCTACGTCAATGTGGCGGTCGATACTCTTTATCATCATCAGATAGTCCTTTTCGCGTGGGCCATAGACCCCAGTGGCACGGAATATGATGTAGTTCAGTTCTTCAACTGAGCGAAGATAATCCTCGGCTTTGATTTTCGAAAGCCCATAGCGAGTGTTGGGCTGCGGTGTGTCAGTTACCTTGATTGGGGTGTAGCCCTGCTCGTCGCCGGGTCCCATTGCGCTCAATGAGCTCATAAACAGCAGTTGCTGAGGCAACTTATTGAGTTCGCGCAATGTTTCTACGAAGTTTACTAAGTATTGGCGATTGATTAAATCGAAATCGTTGGGATTCTTGCATTTAGTAGCCCCCAAATTATATATAACATAATCCCACCGGTCGGCAGCATCGGGCATCGCTACACTCACAGCATCGCGTATCTGGTCAGGCTTGGCATAGTCGAGCACCAAGAATTTCAGGCGTGAATCAGATAAATAGTGTCGCGACGTGGACTGGCGCACCGCTACAGTCACATCATAGCCACGCTCGAGCCCTGCCGAGGCTATAAATCCGCCAACAAATCCGCCAGCGCCAACAACCAACAATCGCTTGCGTGGAGCTTCGGTTGGTTGATTCAAACTATCTTTTATAGATTCCATAATGAGATTACGTTTCGACAAATTTACAAAAAATCCCACATACAAAAGGCAATTAAGTGCTGAATAAAATCTCATTGATTTATTAATTTTCTATAACACTAATGTAGATGATGTTTTTTTATGTAACTTTGTAAGTTAGAAATTGATTGAATATGAAAATAGCTCTTATAGGATATGGCAAAATGGGGCGTACGATTGAACGTATCGCTCGCGAACGTGGCCATGAAATTGTGGCAATAATCGACGTTGATAATCAAGAGGATTTTGACTCTGAGGGTTTTCGCTCGGCAGATGTTGCTATTGAGTTTACTGTTCCGACGATGGCTGTCGAAAACTATCGCCGTGCGTTTGAGAGTGGCGTGCCTGTGGTTTCAGGCACTACAGCTTGGGGACGTGTGGAGGATTTGCGCGAGTTGATTGAGCGCACCGACGCCACATTCTTCTGGACATCAAATTTCAGCGTTGGGGTGAACATTTTCTTCACTCTCAATCGTTATCTTAGTAGAATCATGGAGCGCTTCACTCAATATCATCCTTCGATGACCGAAGTTCACCATATTCATAAGCTCGACCATCCAAGTGGCACGGCTAAGACTTTGGCTGAAGGCATTATCGCCGAAACGTCACGCATCGACCGCTGGATAGAGGATGCCGACGCTGCCGACGCTATTCGCATCGACCACGTGCGCGAAGGGGAAGTGCCTGGCACTCACACCATTCATTGGGATTCAGCTGTCGATGAAATCACTATCGAACACCGCGCAAAGTCGCGCGAAGGGTTTGCCTTGGGTGCTGTTATGGCCGCTGAATGGAGCGTGGGGCGCAAGGGCGTGTTGACAATGGACGAAATGATGGGCGACCTGCTCAGCAACGTCTGACAATCGCACATCGTGAAACTATACACCGAAATATCATCTGGGGCTCACTAACCCCTGTCGCATAAATCAAGAAACATGGATTCTAAAAATAAAAAAGCTTCAAAAGCACAATCAAAAGGCTCATTTGCCGACGATTTCAAACGCCGATTGAAAGAAACTAAAGCCACCCGTTGGGTGCGTTTTGGCGTTGTTGCCCTAATCTGGGTGCTATTCTCGCTATGGGTAGGCGCATGGTGGCTATGGCCTGTGCTCATCTTGCTGTTCGACATTTATATCACCCACTACATTCCGTTCACATGGTGGAAATCGTCGAAAAATCCAGTTGTAAAGACTCTCATGTCGTGGGTCGATGCTATTGTTTATGCTTTGATATTGGTATATTTCGTATTTTCATTCCTCGGACAAAACTACCAAATACCCTCTTCATCGCTCGAAAAAACTCTGCTCACCGGCGACTATCTGTTTGTAAATAAAACAGTTTACGGCCCTCGCGTGCCAATCACTCCAATCCATTTCCCATTGGTGCACAACACATGGCCAATCGTTGGGGGCAACAGCTATTCGGAGTCGATAACCAACAGCTACCACCGCCTAAAGGGCTTGCGCTCGGTCGAACAGGGCGACATCGTGGTGTTTAACTTCCCCGCGGGCGACACTGTGATGACCAAGGCTCAAAATCCCGATTATTATCAGTTGGTGGCGGCTTATGGCTACGACAACGTGAATCGCGACAGAGCTAAATTTGGCGAAAAAATATGGCGACCAGTTGACCGCCGCGAAAACTACGTTAAGCGTGTAGTCGGTCTGCCAGGGCAACGTCTGAAGATTGTCGACGGACAAATCTACATCGACGGCACAGCTCAACCAATGCCTGAAAATGTGCAATTCAACTACTATTTCCAGTCGCTCACAGGCCCAATTAGCGATGCTAAGTGGGAAAAACTTGGCGTAGCTCTCGACGACCGCATCCGTCTCGGACTCAATGGCACCGACCCCGAAGCACTGCGATTCAATGGCTTCCGAGTGGACGATAACGGAAATGTGCCTCCAATCTACCGCTCACCGCTGACCGCTGCAATGGTTGCTGAGTTGAGGCGAGACCCCGGAATCGGCAACATTATGCTCGAACCTGCCGAAGGCGATCCACTGATGCTCTATCCGTTTGGAATCTCTCAGCGCGACGGCTGGACACGCGCCAACTATGGTGGCAACGACGGAATCTTAATACCCAAAAAGGGTTTGACCGTGCCTATGACCGAGGACAACTGGATGCTCTACGAACGCCCTATACGCGTGTATGAAAATCACCCCAGCGCTGAGTGGCGCGACGGACATGTATATATCGACGGCAAAATTGCCGACGAATACACCTTCGCAATGGACTACTATTTCATGATGGGCGACAATCGCGACAATTCACTCGACTCTCGCTACTGGGGCTTCGTACCTGAGGACCACGTTATCGGTACTCCTTGGCGTGTGCTCATCTCGTTCGACAAGGATAAAGGTATTTTCGAGGGCGGAATTCGTTGGAATCGCATCTTCAAGGATGCTAACCCCGACAAAGAAGCCTTCGCCTTGCAATCAGCTCAATAAGGCAACTCCTATCAATTGCCACAGATGTCGCCACTGATAAAATACCCCGACAAAACTATCGTTCTGCCCATACAATACTTTGGCAGCATTGATTATTATGCTCGAATGGCGGCAGTAGGGCACGTAATTATCAATGACTGCGCGCGCTTCGACAAACGCTTCAAAAGCGCACACCGATGCACAATTGCCGACACCCATGGCGAGCTGCAACTCACTGTGCCAATATCAAAATCGTGGCGCAAAACTAACGTAGCTTCAGCGGCAAAGCCATGTCAATCGGAGGAATCTCAACAATTAGGGCAACAGGGAGAATTGAAAGAACCAGAGGAGCAACCACGCCAGCAACTGACTTGGCGCAATGTCGGCTTGTCGGACCACGGTATGTGGTGGCAAGATTTCGAAGTGTCAATCGCATCAGCCTATGGGCGCACCCCCTTCTATGAATATTATATCGACCGTCTGAGGCCATTCTTTAGTAAAAGCGCCATTGCTACGTTCGACAGCATTGCAAGCCTTGACATGGCACTAAATCGCACGATTTGCAGCATACTTGGAATCACCTCCGACATCCGACTACGCTCAGAAATCTCCGATGCAGAATTCGCCGCCGCTACTGAAAATTTAATCACCGCCGATGAAATCGTTATTGAGCCGGTAGAATACTATCAAGTGCGCCGTGACCGCTTCGGCTTCATAGCAGGGCTCTCCATTCTCGACCTAATCTTCAACATGGGTCCCGAATCCCCCCTCACCCTCCACC
>JAGBWK010000055.1 GCA_017629835.1 Muribaculaceae bacterium
GATTTGGCATACACAAGCGGTTATGCAGACCAATCACACCTCATCCGTGAGTTCAAGAAGTTGTGTGGATATACCCCTTTGTCATTACTAGAAGTTTCAACTCCCTATTCCGACTTGTTTACTACTCCCATATAGAAGTCTCATTTGTTCTATCCAATGCAGGATACTTCATCTACTTTTGCAACTTCATTTATGAACTTAATAACAGAAAAGTATGAAAGAAGTCAATCCTCAAACGACCACTCGTGCATACGCTTTTGAAATGTGGATGAACGCCCCAATGCCGATGGTCACATTTTTCAAGACACTTGATGTCTCCAATCTTGTAAAAATCAGCAGAAAGAAAAGACTGAAATTCAATATGCTGATGTGCTATTGCATTGGAATGGCTGCAAGTAAAGTCAAAGAATTTTATATGCTTCCCGTGAGTGGTAAGTTGATGCAGTTTGATACTGTCGCAGTAAACACTATCGTTGCTAACAGTTTCGGCGAGGTAAGTTCGTGCGACCTCCCGTTCAACGACGATTTACAGCAGTTCAATGATGATTATCTACGCTTGACCCAACAAGTCGCACAGAGTTGCATCGACCACGACCTTTCTCGTCAGAGTATGGTGATAGGCACTTCTGCATTGGCACAATATGAAATTGATGGTGCGGTGGGTATGTATAGTGGCATTTTCAACAATCCGTTTATGATTTGGGGCAAGTACAAACGCAGGTGGCTCAAAACCACTCTGACCGTTTCTTTCCAATTTCACCATACGCAAATGGACGGGGCACATGCATCCAAATTCTTGGAGTATATCCAAAAAGAGATTGATAAGATTGAATAAAACTTTCAAAGTATTATTTTGTGCAGATAAAAAGATGATTCAATTCTTTTTATCTGCATTTCTTTTTGTACCTTTGTGACATCAGAGTTATCACATTGGAGCATAACAATGAAGAACTCAGAAATACGAACGGTTGCTATCTCATTACCCAATTTTCAAGCAATCCGACCAACCGATTTATTCTAAGCGAGTTATCTTTTCTTGCAAAAGTTAAGCAAAAACGTTAGAGCCCAACCGTTGTCAGTCCAATCAACACAACACAGGCAATAGGTTTCTACTATTTTGGAGTAGTTATTCGGCATAAAAAAGACCGGCACGATTATTCGAGTCGGTCTTCGTAATTATTTGATTTGCTGGTTGATATCTTATGCTGCCAAATCAATATTCGTCTTCGTTAAACAGAAAGTCTTCTTTGGAGGGGTAATCGGGCCAGATGTCTTCGATACATTCGTAGGTTTCGCCTTCGTCTTCGATTTCCTGTAGGTTTTCGATTACTTCGAGGGGTGCTCCGCTTCGCATTGCGTAGTCGATGAGCTCATCTTTGGTTGCTGGCCATGGTGCATCTTCGAGTTTCGATGCCAATTCAAGTGTCCAATACATAGTTGTTATGTGTTTTTAAGTTGTTATTTTTGATTGAGTTGTGCTTTTTGCGCTCCTATTGAAAATGCGGTTTGCAAAAAGATTTGCAAAATTAGTTAAATTCTATCAACTGCAAAACTTTTTAGCCGTTTTCTTCTTAATATAGAGGCAATAATGTGCAAAATCACAACAAAATCGCAATAATGCCCTTAAATTTTTCGCATCATCACAACGGGGGTGGGGGTTAGCAGCCTTTGCAGGTGGGGCATGCAAGGGTGTTGTCGAAGCGTTTCTCTACGAGGTGGCGCAGTCGGTCGCGGAGCGATTCGAGGGTCACGGTGTTGATTACGTCAATCATAAATGCTTGCATGAGCATTGTGCGTGCTTCGGCTTGTGGTATGCCGCGAGCTTGCATATAGAAGAGTGCTTCGGCGTTGAGTTGCCCGGTGGTGGCTCCGTGGCTGCATTTCACTTCGTCGTTGTAGATTAGCAATTGAGGCTTGGTGTACATTCTCGCATCGGTTGAGGCGATGATGTTGTTGTTGCTTTGGTATGCTTCGGTGAATGGGGCGTTGGGGGTCACTTCGATGTTGCCTTCGAATGCGCCTGAGGCGTTGTCGTCGAGCACGTATTTGAATAGCTGATTCGATGTGGAGCGTGGAGCGCAGTGCACTACGTTGGACGAGTTGTCGATGTGTTGTTTGTTGGACGCAATCGCCATTCCGTATAGCCCGGTGGAGCAGTGTTGGCCATTGATGTTGACGTTGAATTCGTTGCGTGTCGAGCCGTTGAGCAGGGTCGATGAGTTGCTTTTGAATGATGAGGCTTCGTGCTGGTCGACAAACATTTGGCAGTAGCGCGAGGTGTCGGCGCTTGACTCTTCGATGTCGAAATATTGGACTGCTGCGCCGCGGTGGAGGATGATTTCAACTACCTGCGACGACAGGTATTTCGAGCCGTCGTTGCGCGAGTGGTCGCAAAAGAGTATGTTGGCTTGTGAGTCCTCTTCGGCTACGATGAGCACACGACGTGCCGCCATTAACGGAGTGGCTGAGCTGAAGATGTTGACGATTTGAATCGGTTTGTCGATGCGTACGCCTCGGCCAATGCGGATATAAACGCCGTCTTGGGCGAAGAGTGTGTTGAGTGCTACGCCCGGGTTGGTAATTGGTGCTACTGAGCCGTAGGCTTGTGCTATCTCGTCGGGGCGTTCAATGGCTGCTTTGGTGAGCGACATTACGGTCACCCCTTCGGGGAGATTGCGCAGTAGGGTATCGGTGGGAATGAATTTGTCGTTGGCGACGACACCCATAAGCGTGGATAGGTTGGGGACGTCGCAGCGGAATGATGCTGCAAGGTCGACAGGTATGTTTATGCGCGAAATGTTGAGCCCAAAGTCGGGGGCAAACATGTCGTCGATTGATGTCTTTTCAAATCCCTCGTCGCTACGATTCGGCAGTCGGGTGCCAGACAGCACGTCGAAAGCTTCGCCGCGCAGCCGGTTGAGGGCAGGCGCGGAGCCTTGGTCGACCGTAGCGCTAAGGTCACGATAGAGGTTGAGGTATTGTTCGAGTGAGTTGCTCATAGTCGTTAGAACTTATTGTCGATTTCCTCTTTAATCCAGTCGTAGCCTTTTTCTTCGAGTTCGAGAGCAAGCTCTGGACCACCAGTTTTGACGATGCGTCCTTTGTAGAGCACATGGACGAAGTCGGGTTTGATGTAGTCGAGCAATCGCTGGTAGTGGGTGATGACTATTGTAGCATTCTCTTCGGTTTTGAGTTTGTTGACGCCAGAGGAGACGATGCGCAGTGCATCGATGTCGAGCCCAGAGTCGGTTTCGTCGAGAATGGATAGCTGTGGCTCGAGCACTGCCATTTGGAAGATTTCGTTGCGCTTCTTTTCGCCACCAGAGAATCCTTCGTTGACCGAGCGCGAAGCGAGTTTGTTGTCAAGTTCAACGACGGCGCGCTTTTGGCGCATCATCTTGAGGAAGTCGGTAGCTGACATTGCTGGCTCGTTGAAATATTTACGCTTGGCGTTGACAGCCGCACGCATAAAGTTGACCATTGACACTCCGGGTATCTCAATTGGGTATTGGAATGAGAGGAAGAGCCCTTCGTGCGAGCGATTTTCGGGCGCGAGGTCGAGAAGATTGAGCCCATGGAATGTAGCAGAGCCTTCGGTGACGGTGAACGCAGGGTTGCCAGCGAGCACCGACGATAGGGTTGACTTGCCCGACCCGTTGGGGCCCATTATTGCGTGAACTTCGCCGCGTCGCACTTCAAGATTGATGCCCTTTAATATTTCTTTGTCGCCGATTGAGGCGTGTAGGTTTTCGACTTTGAGGAGAATGTCCTTCATATCTGTGTTATGGAGTGGGTTGGTGGTTACTTAGTGATTTTGGAAGTGAGGTAATCGGTTAGCCGACAGAGCCTTCGAGCGAAATCTCAAGCAGGCGTTGGGCTTCGACCGCAAATTCCATTGGGAGCTTGTTCATCACCTCTTTGGCGTACCCGTTGACTATGAGTGCAACGGCTTCTTCGGTCGGTATGCCTCGTTGATTGCAGTAGAATAGCTGGTCTTCCGAAATTTTCGATGTTGTGGCCTCGTGTTCTACAATGGCACTCTCGTTGAGCACCTCAACGTAGGGGAATGTGTGAGCTCCGCAGTGGCTGCCGAGTAGCAACGAGTCGCATTGAGTGTGGTTGCGGCATCCGTCGGCATTTGCAGCTATTTTCACGAGCCCACGGTAGGAGTTTTCGCTATGTCCTGCCGAGATACCTTTGGATACGATTGTGCTACGGCTGTTGCGGCCAGTGTGTATCATTTTTGTGCCAGTGTCGGCTTGCTGACGGTTGCGTGTCACAGCCACTGAGTAGAATTCTCCTATGGAGTTTTCGCCAGAGAGTATGCACGAGGGGTATTTCCAAGTGATAGCCGAGCCGGTTTCAACTTGTGTCCACGAAAGTTTGGAGTGGTCACCGCGACATAAGCCACGCTTGGTCACGAAGTTGTAGATGCCTCCGCGCCCTTCGGCGTCGCCTGCATACCAGTTCTGCACAGTTGAGTATTTCACTTCGGCACGATTTTCGACGATGATTTCAACGATAGCTGCGTGAAGCTGGTTCTCGTCGCGCATCGGTGCCGTACACCCTTCCAAATAGCTTACGTAGGCATCGTCGTCGGCAACTATGAGCGTGCGCTCAAACTGCCCGGTGCCTGATGAGTTGATGCGGAAATATGTCGAGAGCTCCATTGGGCATCGTACACCTTTCGGTATGTACACAAACGAGCCGTCGGAAAATACGGCTGAGTTGAGCGCCGCATAGAAGTTGTCTCTGTAGGACACCACTTTGCCCAAGTATTTGCGCACGAGGTCGGGATAGTCCTTAACCGCTTCGGAGAATGAGCAAAAAATGATTCCGAGCTCAGCAAGCTTCTCGCGGTGAGTGGTTTTTACCGATGCAGAGTCCATTACAGCATCGACAGCCATGCCCGACAACACTTTTTGCTCCTCGAGGGGGATGCCAAGGCGGTCGAATGTGCGGAGTAGTTCGGGGTCGACTTCATCGAGCAACTTCGGACCCTCTTTTTTTACTGGCGCAGCGTAGTAGCTAATGGCTTGAAAGTCGATTTCGGGTATGTTGAGGTGTGCCCACGTTGGTTGTTCCAACGTAAGCCAGTGGCGGTAGGCTTTCAATCGGAATTCGAGGAGCCATTCAGGCTCGCCTTTTTTGCTCGAAATCAGGCGAATAACGTCTTCATTAAGTCCGGCAGGGATAATCTCAGTCTCAATGTCGCTGACGAATCCATATTTATACTCGCCATTGGTGACATCGTCGATTATCTGGTCGGAATTCGTTTGCCCAGATTTAGGCTCTTCTTTACTGCGGTTTTTCTCCTCTTCCGATGAGGCTTGATTATTATTTTTGTTACTATCTTTCATTATTCTATCAGTTAGAACAACTGAAAAAGCAAAATTTCTGCAAATTTACGAAATAAGAAACTCTTTTGCATTTTTTTTGATAAAAAATCTGAATATGAGCGCAAAATGAGGCTACTCAGAGGTGTTAACTTCGAAAGGCTCTTTGTTGTTATTATATTATAATGTAACTTTGCCGCCAATAAATAAATTCTTCGGCGAGCCAATTGCGCGAGCGTTGTCGCTTTGCGGTTGCGCGGCCGATGCGTTTGACTGTAATGACTGATACTAATAAAAAACAGAGCAAATTTGCCCTAATTTGGGGCAAGATTGTCAAATATGGGCTACCGATGCTGATAAGCGTTGGCCTTTGCTACGTGTTGTTCCACGATATGGATTTTGCGGAAATGGTGGCTTTCGTGAAAAGCGATTGCGATTTCCGATTGATATTGGTGGCAATGGCGTTGGGCGCATTGGCATTCGTGATTCGTGCGTTGAGGTGGCGCATACAGCTTCGTTCGTCGCAAATCTATGCGCCAGTTATGCCTGTGATTTATAGTATTGCGGGCACCTATGCAGTCAATCTGATATTCCCTCGACTGGGTGAGGTGTGGCGTTCCGATTACATTGCACGCCGACAGAAAGCTCCATTTGCCACAGTCTTTGGCTCAATGGTTGCCGACCGTGCTGCCGACACAATCACTGTATTGTTGCTTTGCCTTCTGACTTTCTTTATTGGCGGCAGCGCTTTGCGTTCATTCTTCGACAATAAATTCGAATTTTCCGGCATATTGTTTCAACTAATATGCTCGCCTTGGACCTATGTTGTCGGCGCGCTTTTATTAATAATATGTATAGCGCTGCTACGAGTTTATCGTCATAAGCCGTTGGTTCAAAAAATCATTGGAATAGGGCAGCAACTGCTGTCGGGCTTTATGTCGATATTCCACATAGAGCGAATTTGGGCGTGGTTGCTACTGACCATTATGTTGTGGGGAACATATTTCGTTCAAATGTGGGTGTGCTTCTCTGCATTTGGGATGACACAGGAATTGATGCAAACGCATGGGCTGATAATCGTGTTTGTGTGCTTCGTGTTTGGATGTATATCTATGGGAGTGCCCTCTAATGGCGGTATTGGTCCATACCAGATTGCAGTAGTGTTCGGGTTGGAATGTTTTGCTGCGGGGATTGACAAGCAGCAAGCCTATGCATTTGCCAACGTGGTTCTTGGCGCTGAAACATTGGTAACTATCCTGTGTGGCATTCTCACTTTTATTATGATTGCTATCGACAACCGCACCAACAAATCCTAACCTTACGCAGATTGCTTATGAGTCCCATCTTTCCCGCCCCGCCGATAATTAACAATTATTAACAATGAATAACAATAAATATGTAAAATTCGGCACGACAAAGGGTTAAGGTGGCAAACGGTCTCGCCAACCCCCACCACACTAAGCTTTTGA
>JAGBWK010000056.1 GCA_017629835.1 Muribaculaceae bacterium
GACGGCACTTTTGCCTATTATCTCAGTGAAAACTGTTGCCCGATTGAGCTGCCATTAGCTACATCCGACCTTACTCTCGGTGAGGTGTCGGTCGAAAATCCACGTTATGCCGATGCTGTGTTATCAACTGAGGTTGACAATCCGCATATCGTTGTCGACAGCTTTGCGTCGCTGCCAGCCGATGTCAAAGCTATTTTGCCAGTCGACCGACGTGGCGGCTCGTGGGAATATTCGTTGCGTCGGGCGTATCTGTTTACGCTTGGCGGTACAATCCTTTGTTCACTCGACGGCTCAGGGCGATTTTCGACAATTCAGCGCTTGGACTCGCGCTCGATTGCTAATTCAGAAGCCGTTATAGCTACATCCGACAATCTTTTTCCAGTGGTAGCAATCGCAGGTAGCGACCTCGTAGGACTTAGTCGCGGCTCTTTGACAACGCTCGCCTCTCGGATAGGGGAGTGCCGCGTAGGGTGGGATTCGATCAATGCCGAATTGTGGCTTGCCGACGCCGAGGGGAGAGCGCGAGTATATCAAAAGTTAGCAGGCGGCTATCGCAACATTGTCGGAATGCGTGTTGCAGCAATGTTGTCAACACCTCAATCTCTGTTGATTCTTCAGAACCGCGCCGAAGCGACATTGCGCGACACAGCAGCCCCTGACGACGATGCTCCGCTCAGCATAAACTATTCGATTGCGATAGAGTCGCCCGACGATAAGCGGCTCACGTTGCGACGCCTGTCGGCCGTGGATGTTCGCTTCGAAGCTGCCGCTGCTGAAGGCTCGTTCAGTGTTGAGGGCGATGAAGCGTTGATTGCTTCGCTTGAATTCAACGGCAAAGTTGGCCGCTCGTTGCCTATGCGCGTGATAGCCTTTCCAGCCTACAGCATCGTAGCGCGCCTCTCAGCCACCCTCCATTCCCCCGCCGCCCTCCGCTCCCTCACCTTCAAGTTTTGAATTTAACAAAAGAGTTGCTAAATTTGCATTGTGGATAACAATGAGTTAAAAGAATTTCAAAAGGTGCGGAGCATTTTTGCACGCGGTGCCGAAAGTGGTGCCCCCATTGGTTTTATGATGGTGGCGGCATTTTTTGCAATGGTCAGCACTGGCAGTCCGCTAATGATGTACATTTGTGTGTTCATCTTCTTAGCAGTCCCGTATGTGGCATACAAGTTGCTGCGTAGGTCGTTTATTAAGTCGGGTGGCCGACTATGGCTGTTGGCGATTTGGCTCGAAGGCGTATTTATTTTTATGTTTGGCTCATTGTTGGTGGCGGTAGCGGCCTATGTGTTCTTCAACTATTTGTCTCCAGGCTATTTCAATAATTTGTTGAATATGGGCATTGAGGTGTATAGCCAATATCCCGAAATGGCGGAAATGGCTGAGGTGCTGCGCAATGCAAAAGAAAACAACCTCATTCCGAGTCCAATCGAAATGGCAATATCTACAGCATGGTCAATCACCGTATCTGGCTCATTGCTTTCATATCTGCTGGCTGCAATTGTGAGATTCGTTCCCGTAAAAAGCGACAAAAATCGTATGAATAAATTTGAATAACTAATATATCTCTCATCCTCATATAATCCCCCGAAAAATGGATATTTCAGTAATCGTACCACTATACAACGAAGCCGAATCGCTCCCTGAACTCGAAGCTTGGATAGCTCGAGTGATGCGCGACAACGATTTTTCCTACGAGGTAATTTTCGTTGACGACGGCTCTACTGACGACTCTTGGAAGGTAGTCGAATCGTTGGCTGCCAGCAATCCGGCGGTCAAGGGAGTGCGTTTCCGTCGCAACTATGGCAAGTCGCCAGCTCTGAACACTGGCTTTGCGCGTGCTCAAGGCGATGTGATTATCACTATGGATGCCGACTTGCAGGATTCGCCCGACGAAATCCCCGAACTTTATCGAATGATAACACGTGAAGGCTACGACCTCGTGTCGGGTTGGAAAAAGAAACGCTACGATCCGCTGTCGAAAACCATTCCCACTAAATTGTTCAACGCCACAGCGCGTCGCGTCAGCGGCATCCGCAATCTCCACGACTTCAATTGCGGACTCAAAGCGTATCGCGCCGAGGTGGTGCGCCACATCGAGGTGTATGGCGATATGCACCGATATATGCCTTACCTCGCCAAAATGGCTGGTTTCGACAAAATCGGCGAAAAGGAAGTACAGCATCAGGCACGCAAATATGGCAAATCGAAATTCGGCCTCGACCGTTTCGTCAACGGCTATCTCGACCTTATGACACTCTGGTTTACCGGCAAATTCGGCCGCAAGCCGATGCACTTTTTCGGTCTGCTCGGCTCATTGATGTTCCTCGTGGGATTCGTTGCCGTGATTCTCGTGGGCGCATTGAAACTTTACCACATGTATGCTGGCGATTCATACATCTTAGTGACCGACTCGCCCTACTTCTATATTGCATTGACAACAATGCTTTTGGGTACTCAATTATTCCTCGCTGGATTTATCGGCGAACTGATTGCACGCAACTCGCCCAAGCGAAACGACTATGAAATTGAAGAGGAAATTAAGCATTGATATGCGACTCGGAGCGCTTGCCATTGTGGCGTTGTTAGTGGCGGTTTTCGTCACTGGCTGTGGCTCAGAGGGCTGCAGCGACAATCGCTCGAGCATCCCTCTTGCGGGGTTTTACTCCATGTCGACAGGCGAAAAGATATCAACTAATATGCTCCAGATAGGGGGCGTCGGTGCGCCAAACGATTCGCTGCTTCTGAAAGCTGGGCGCAACGTCTCCGAAGTGTTCCTGCCATTCCGACATTACGAGCCATCGGCAAAATTTCAGATTACCTACAAATTCGATGCTGAAGAGGCTCCCGAAGTAATCGACATCGTAGAGTTTACCTACGACGCCTACCCATATTTTGTGTCAAACGACTGTGGGGCAATGCTTCGCTATCGAATCACAGGTGTAAACCACACCGAAAATATCCTCGACTCTGTGGCCGTTGTTCCGCTCGATTCGGTGGTGACAAACGTTGAGCAGGAGTATATCCGACTCTATTTCCGAACTGATGAGGCTGCGGAGGAGCCGGCTAAATGAAACGTACGATAACGTTTGTAGTAGCAATAGCTGCGCTTTTTGCTACCCTCAATCTCTCGGCACAGCGACGCATCAATCCAATCAACAACGCCGCTACTGCAACCCAGTCGGTCAACGAAAACCGTACTGAGAATGACTCAATCGACCGTTCCCGACTCGTCGAAATGACCGACGCAAAGGGCAACGTCGTTATGGTCGATACAATCACTGGCAAAGAATTTGTCGACACAGTGAAAATTGCCGAAGCAAAGGCCTCAAAAATGAAACGCCCACTGCTACACACGGCATCGGTCAGTGTCGACATCTTCCCAGCTCTGCTACGAGCATTCGGCCAGAAGCATGGATTAGTGGAATTTGCAGCCGAAATCAACCTCTACAACCGTTTCATTCCAGTGGTGGAGGTAGGACTCGGACAAGCCTCCAACACTCCCGAAGGTAACAACTACACCTACCGTTCGCCAGTGTCGCCATACTTCCGCATCGGTATGAACTACAACTTTATGTTCAAATCCGACCCCGACTACCTCATAATGGCTGGTGTGCGCTACGGTATCTCCCCATTCAGCTTCTCTGTTACAAATGTTACGCAAGACGGTGGATACTGGGACCAGCCACTCGAATACGACATCCCTTCGCAACGCGTCACGGCAGGCTATGTTCAAGCGCTTGTTGGGTTGCGAGTGAAAGTGTGGAAAAGCCTCTATATGGGGTGGAGCGTCAACTTCCACAAATTGCTGCACGAAAGCAAAACCATCTACGGTCAGCCATGGTACATCCCAGGTTTAGGCACGCGCAACAGCTCCTTAGGTGCCGCATTCTCAATCACCTACACTATTCCCCTCTCCAAAAAAGAGTCACCCAACATCGAAACTGAAGGCTCTGATGTAGCTCCCACCCCCGACGGCTCCTCTGACCTCGACGCCACCCCAGCCGCTGAAGACGCATCCGCCCCCGCCGCGATTCCAACTGTTGAGAGCACACACACAGCTGCCGCCGCTGGCTCTGAGTCTACACGCGTCAACCAGTAGCCTCCAATCGTCCTATTTCCCCCTACAACAAAGTATCTGTAGCCTATCTCCCCTCATTTATGTCACATTGAATGAGTGGGATTTTTGCAATTTGGCGGATAATTATTAAATTTGCGTTACTTTGAGCTACCTTGCCCGTTTGGCGTCGATCTCAATTGTTTTAAGCAAATTTTCTAATATGTCGTTCACAAATTCAGCCAACGAGGTATTCAATCGATGTGTTACCGATTACCATATCGCCGACCATGTCGATGCCCCTATCGCAAACCCTTATGCCGAGGGCTCTGTGGAGTGGACGCTCTACGCAAAGTGCTGGATTGATGCTGTGCAGTGGCATCTTGAGGATATAATTCGCGACCCTGCTATCAACCCGGTCGAAGCGTTGGCAATCAAGCGCAGAATCGACCGCTCGAATCAAGAGCGTACGGATATGGTTGAGGAAATCGACTCTCATTTCCGCAAACAATATTCCGCCGTCGCTCATCTGCCTGAGGCTACTATCAACACCGAAAGTCCTGCGTGGGCTATCGACCGCCTCTCAATCCTTGCGCTTAAGATTTATCACATGCACAGTGAGGTCAGTCGCGAGGATGCCGATGAGGCTCACCGCGAAAAGTGCCGTGCGAAGCTCGACGTGCTGCTTGAGCAGCGCACTGATCTTTCGCAAGCAATCGACACTCTGCTCGACGACATTGCCGCCGGGCGTAAGTTGATGAAAGTCTATCGGCAGATGAAAATGTATAACGACCCTGATACTAACCCCGTGCTTTACGGTCAAAAATAATGAATACAAAGGAAAACGAACCTTGCAATCCGCGCAATTTGCACAACGTGCTCATTGTTCGATTTTCGGCTATTGGCGATGTTGCGATGACTGTGCCCTCAGTCTACGACGCCTGCCTGACCTATCCCAACGTTCGATTTATTATGCTGACGCGCCCCTCAATGGTGTCGATTTTTGCAAACAAACCCGACAACCTCGTGGTGATTGGTGCCGACCTTAAAAAGGACTACAAAGGACTATCTGGTATGCGAAGGATATTCAGTCGCTTGCGCCACCAATATAAAATCGACGGAGTAGTCGATTTGCACGACACTTTGCGCACTAAATATATTCGCTTGATAGCTTCGCTGATGCGAATTCCGTGTGCTCACATCCACAAAGGTAAGGAGAGCAAACGTGCCCTCACACGTCATGAAAATAAGGTGCTTCTGCAATTGGAAACTACTCGCAGCCGCTACCGCAATACGTTCAGCCGATTGGGGCTTCCACTCGAAGAGCATTTCGACGGACTCTATCCCAACAGCCCTGCGCCGTCGATTGACTATAGCGCAATCTCTGGACCTCTTTCGCCCGAGCGACATTGGATTGGCATCGCGCCCTTTGCAAAACACCAAGGTAAAATCTATCCTATCGACCTTATGGAGGAAGTGGTCAAAGAGCTATCCTCTCGCGAAGATGTCGGCATATTCCTGTTTGGTGGTGGCGACGACGAAAAGGCTGTTCTTGCCAATTGGGCTTCGCACTATCCTCGTGTGAGGTCGTTGGCTGGCGAACGCTACGGCTTCGGAGTTGAGTTGGCTCTGCTGAGCAACCTCGACTGTATGCTATCAATGGACTCAGCCAATATGCATTTGGCATCGCTCGTTGGCATCCCTGTGGTCAGTGTATGGGGCGCAACGCATCCCTATTGCGGATTCAAAGGCTGGCGTCAGAGCGACTCAAATATGATACAGTTGCCGCTGACTTGCCGACCATGCTCGGTGTTTGGCGACAAACCATGCTACCGTGGCGATTATCTCTGCTTGTCGGGGATAAAGCCTCGTTTGATTGTCGATAAAATCTTCTCCCTGTTGGATAGCCCCGACAGTGCTGCCGAATCTCAGTCGTGAAAACCATTTAGGTGGTTGATGAGTTAATATATAACCCCAACCAACGAAAGGCTACAAATACGTTTTCAATCGTTCATATTCGATGCTTATGAAAAAACTTAGCTCAATATTTTTCTCCATAACGCTCCTGCTCGGCTTCGTAGTTCAGGCGCAGGATGTGCCATTGTCGTACTACAAATCGATTAATGGTTTGACCGATGCTACGCTCAAAAATGCGTTGTATGTGCTTATCTCGCGCCACAACGAGGTGTCGTCGTATAGCAATTTGCCAACATATTTCCGCACCACCGACGCCTACTACGAAAATGGTGTGCAATATTGGTGGGATATGTATAGCTCAATGAAAGTGGCTACGAGCATCCAGTTTGGCACGTATATGAATCGCGAGCATAGTTTCCCAAAAAGTTGGTGGGGCGGCAGTAGCTCTACTCCTGCCTATGTAGACCTGTATCACATGTATCCGTCCGAAGCTAAGGCCAATCAAGCCAAGAGCAACTATCCGTTGGGTGAGGTTTCGACTGCACGATTCGATAATGGGGTGGTACAAGTAGGCTATCCTGTGACTGGACAGGGTGGCGGCTCGGCATCGGTTTTTGAGCCTGCCGACGAATACAAAGGCGACTTCGCTCGTACATATTTCTATATGGTCACTTGCTATCAAAATCTGACTTGGCAAAGCGATGGGCTATGTATGCTCCAACAGGACACATACCCAACGTTTAAGCCTTGGGCTGTCACGCTGTTGCTCCGTTGGGCGCGCGAAGACCCCGTCAGCCAAAAGGAGGTTGACCGCAACAACAACGTCTATCAGATTCAGAACAACCGCAATCCATTTATCGATTTTCCCGAACTCTGCGAATACATTTGGGGTAATAAAGTCGGAGTGAAGTTCATTATCGATGAACAAGATGAGCCAACTGGCACTCCCGAACTGACGTTGCCTGTCAAGGACTCTGCTCTCGACTTCTCGCAAGTGGCTCTCGGCAATAGCGATGTGCAGCGCTTGGCGCTTATGGGCTCCAATTTGCGTGGCACAATATCGTTCCGCATTAGTGGCACAAATGCCGATATGTTCTCAATCGAGTCAACCACAATTGCCGCATCGTTGGTAAATGCCGAAGGGGGTACCTCAATCCCTGTAACCTACAATCCCTCAGCAGTTGGTCAGCACACAGCAACGCTATCGATTCGCGACGGTGGGCTTAGCGGCTCGCGTGTCGTGACTTTGCGTGGCGAATGTCTCGAACGCCCCATTCTGAACGCTCCTGTAGCAACCGCTGCTACCAACATCGCGTCCGACACTTACACTGCTAACTGGGAAGACTCTAATCAAAATGTTGACTACTATATTGTTACGCGTACGCGCTACATCAACGGCACCTCTTCGCAGGAGGATATAGTTGCCGAAACAAATTCTCTCGACATCGAGGGCTTCAACTCGTCGACCTCTGAAAGCTACAATGTACGTTCGGTTTATATCGGAGTTGAGTCGCCCCGCTCGAATGAAGTGTTTGTTGAGCACTCTGGAGTGCAATCAGCCGTCAACGACCGACCGCTCGGCTGGGCTGCTCATCATGGCGGCGTGATAATCCTTTGTGGCGAACGTCAAACGAATGCTCGCATCTACGACATCGCTGGACGCCTTGTTCGTGTAATCCCTGTGGTAGAAAACAACCAATTGATTGAATTGCCATTGGGTGTGTTCATCATCACTACCGACCAGTCAAACAATCCTATCCGTGTACTCGTCAACTGACTCTACTAAATGAAAAAGAAAACTATCTGGGACCTCAATCGAGTCAGCCTCGATGAATATCGCTCTGCAAGGAAGCTACCCCTGACCATTGTGCTCGACAATGTCAGATCGCTCAACAATATTGGCTCAATATTTCGCACCTCCGACGCTTTCGCCGTGGAGCGACTGATGCTGTGCGGTGTTACGGGCACTCCACCCTCGCCCGAAATTCATAAAACGGCACTCGGAGCGGAAGACTCTGTGGCGTGGCAATATTTTCCGACCACACTCGAAGCTGTTGCGAAATTGAAAGCTGAGGGCTATGTAGTTTGCGCACTCGAACAAGTCGAAGGAAGCGTGTCGCTCGAAAAATTCGAGGTCACACCAACTCAAAAATATGCCGTCATTGCTGGCAACGAGGTCGACGGCGTCGACCAAGCTATAGTCGACCGCGCTGACGTCTGCCTCGAAATACCACAAATCGGTACGAAACACTCACTCAACGTAGCCGTCTCCACTGCCCTCGCCATTTGGCACCTCTTCCTCTCCCTCCGCCCTTAATCTATGATATTGATAGGGTGTAGCATTTACGCTGAGTCGGGTAGGGTGGTTTAGCCGAGCTGCTTGAGCGCCTCGCCCACTGCCGTCTTGAAGAAGTAGCCCGATGCAATCTTTTGGCTCAAGGAATTGACGTTGCGACGCATTTCGTCATACTCCTCCTTGCTCAGTTCGCCGATTTTTGCGTCAATGTCGGCCAATGAATCGATTGTGAAGCCAATACGATTTTTTACAACGAAATCGGCCATTGCAGCGCCACTCCAAATGATAATCGGCAAGTGGGCGCGAACGTAAAGCGACAATTTGTGTGGAGTATTAATGCGAAGATACTCCCCATGAGTCCCTTTGCACGTTTCGATTGAATCGCCGTCCCACACCAATCCGAAATCGCTCGTCATACCGGCAATCATATCCTCTGTCCCAACAAAGCCATGGTTGTAAAACCGCTCGGGATGTGCCACTTGGTCTTTTCTGAAGCCGCGGCCATAGATGTCGACAACGTATCGGTTGATTGCGTTGCCCCATTCCCAAATAAATCCGTTTTTCTCGCGGTCATACATTCCGGCATATACAATGCGGGTTTCATTCTCCTTGATGCGTGAGGGTATTGGGTCGGTCTTTGTCAGATAGTCCCACGCTTCTAAGCTGCCCTTAGCTTGCTTCAGTCCTAAGCGGCGCAACATCTTAGCCATATAGGAGTTTGATGCTATGATGTAGTCAGCTTTGCTTAAGCGTAGTAGCTCAAGCTCGCGCTTCACCTTCTGCACTCTGAAGCTGCTTAAATCATGGATTAATACTATAGTCTTAGCGCCACGAAGATGCGCTACCCACGTAATAAATGAATAATATTTGTTGAGCGGATATTGAATGAGCAGATTGTCGCCGCGGCGAATTTGGGTCGACGCTTTCACTATGCCGATAAGATTTAGAGTAAAATGCAGCAACAAATTCGATTTGCGAGTGCGAGGCAAACCAATATTGCGCCAGCCGTTAGCTTGTAGTAAGTGGTCAATGTCTGACTTCGCCTTGTTGCTGGCCGACTTCGTTTCGCGGTAATTGCGAGCTATGTATACGTTCATGGTACTAATAATTTAGAGTCAAGTAGAATCATTACTTAGAGTCAAGTCGAATCATTACTCGGTTGCAAATATAATTCTTTTCCAAATTTCCACAAACAAAATCCCAATTAATCCCAATTCATCCCACGTCGTAGCGTGTCGAAGACACGACTTAATGTTAACCGGGGGCGCAAGCCCTCGGACTGGCAAAACAAATCGCCCACTCGCTATCGCTCCACTGCGCAGCATAGGTCTCGTAGGCGTACTAAGTCTCCTATGCAGCATTCTCGGCCTAACGGCTTCGAGCATTCGATTATTGATTGCACGATAGTACGCGCACCTTCCGCAGCGCCGCCCATACGCCGCCTACGCTGCTTATGAGTCCCATCTTTCCCGCCCCGCCGATAATTAACAATTATTAACAATGAATAACAATAAATATGTAAAATTCGGCACGACAAAGGGTTAAGGTGGCAAACGGTCTCGCCAACCCCCACCACACTAAGCTTTTGA
>JAGBWK010000006.1 GCA_017629835.1 Muribaculaceae bacterium
GAAAGAGCACGAGTTATAAAATTTTTCATTCTCAAAACTTTTCAAATGCAAATTTAATTAATTTTTCGCGAAATCGCAATAAAAGTTACCATTGCATTGGCGACAGACGTATCGCACAGCTCACGACGGCAAGGTGCGCCCGGAACACGCCGTGCTTCATAACGTTACTCTGCCTCCATCCGACCCATTCTGGGATGAGTTCTACCCACCGAACGGTTGGAACTGTCGATGCAATGTCGTGCAGGTTCGTAAGTCGAAATATCCGACAACCGATCCCGACGAAGCAATGGCTTTGGGTTCGGCTGCCCTCGGTAAAGATACTAAAGGTATTTTCCGTTTCAATCCCGGCAAAGAACGAAAGTCAATCCCTGACTATAATCCCTATACCATTCGCCAGTGCCGCGACTGCAGCATCGCAAAGGGCAAGATTGACTTAGCTAAACCATTTATACCAAATTCAGACCAGTGCACTGCGTGTAAATATGTACGTTCTTGCTTTGAGAACAAGGGGACAGAGATTGTATGTGAGAAAGGCAAAATTATAGTTAATGGTATGGTTAATACTCAAGATAGCGATTATACTAAACTGTATCAAATCGCAGAATACTTCGCGAAAGAAGGAGAAATAGTGGAACTTATGCCCAAAATGACTCGCCCACCTAAATTCAGATACGAATGTGTGTATGGGGATTTGATTGGAACTAAATACGAAGGAAAATGCCCGGACTTACGCATAAATGGATTGTATTATGAACACGAGGGATTTATAACCGATAATCCCAAACGTGCTTTCTCTAATATGGTCAGACATGGATTAAAACAGTCAAGTCGATTTATTATTGACAAGCCAGATTTGACAGATGCCTACATGAAACGCATCATCAAACAACGAATTATGGAAGGACAGACTATAGTTGAAGTTTGGCTTATAGAGAATGGCAAGTTGAGACTGCTCTATAAAAAGTCAGAGGAATGATTACTCATTCCTCCTTCTGCAACGAATCGGTAGTCATTAGCTACGGAATCGCTGGTGCAAATATACAACAATTTTCTCAAAAACCAAACAATATGACAGAAAAATTTCAAAAATTTATTGACCACAAGTTTTATGCCTATGCGCATGCCGTCGATTTAATCGCAAAGTGCCACGATAGAGAGAATCAATGCGCCGATGCTGCAAGCGGTAGCGCAAATGGAACAATAAAAGAGAATGCGCTCTTTAATGTTCTCGCTTCTGAAACCGCCTGCACGATATTTCGCCTTACCCCGAAAGGTTATCTTAAGGCCATTTGGGTGCTCTTCAAGATAGCCTTCATAGAGAAGAAATTCAAGCGCGGACTCCCATTCGTCGGGGCGATCTTCATAAAATAGCTCCTCGTTGGGAATAAACTCTCGTCGGAAGAACATTTCAAGCATTCTGTCAAGTCTTGCATAATCAAACCAATTCATAACTTAATGTCTTACCATTATGAACAAAATTATTTCATTTCTCAAAGAAAGTAACCGCTATAAACATCTAATTGGTGGTCTTATCGTCGGTTTGCTTGCCCTCACTCCTTGGACTGCTATCTATGCCTCAGTAGTGGCAGCTTCTTGTCTTGAACTTAAGGATAAACTTCGGGGCAATTATTGGGACTGGATTGACTGGGCACTCACCGTCGCTGGTGGGGACCAAAATCTTCTACCCCAGCAGAAAAATTTTCCATTGAAGAAATCAAAGAAAGGTATAAAGCAGCTAAAAAAGAAATAGGATTAGTTAATCAGACTATTTTTCATCTTTTTTATCTTCTCTTCCTTTTTTAATTATATCATCCATACCTTTACCCAACCCCCATCCACATAATGCACCTATAAACATGCACAAAAAAGCTAATATTACTCGTATTGTCATTTTGGTTATTTAGAATTTTTGCAAACATACAAAAAATTTTTTAATTAATTGCATTGGCGACACTAAAGCCGATAAAGATTGGCGACAAAAGTTGTCGGTAAAGAAATTTTCTCTATCTTTGCATCGCAACTTTAGGAAGATTGTTAACAAATAGCGTTCTAATGTTGTTATAATTAACAGAAACAACCAAAAAACTTTGAGAATATGTTAAGCGAAAAAATGCAGCAAGCTCTTAATGAGCAAGTCAATGCCGAACTTTGGTCGGCTTATCTTTACCTGTCGATGGGTATGCAGTTTGAAAATGCTGGTTTACCCGGTGTAGCAAACTGGTTTAAGGTTCAGTTTAAGGAAGAACAGGCTCACGCTGAAATCTTTATGAACTACATCAACCAACGTGGTGGCCGCGTAGAGCTCAAGCCTATTGCTGAAGTGCCAACCGAATGGGCAACGCCTCTCGACGCGTTTAAGGACACTCTCGTGCACGAACGCAAAGTCACTGCGATGATCAACAATCTCTATGCCATTGCTGAAGCGGAACATGACTACGCTACACGCGACCGACTCAACTGGTTTGTCAGCGAGCAAGTAGAGGAAGAAGAAAGCGCACAGCAACTTATCGACAAATTCACCCTGATTGGCAACGACGGTATGGGCTTATACATGCTGAACAACGAACTGGCAGCTCGCACCTACGTTGCGCCCTCAATCCTCACCGCCGAATAAAACTGGGAATTTAGCATAGAATCTTTATAGAAATCGCTCCGATTTGGGGCGATTTTTTTTTATTTTAATTATGCAACTATCTAATTTTTGAGTATTTTTGCAGCAGAACCAATCAAACACGTACTCATTAATAATTATGAGAATATTTCCAAGAGTATTGTCGGCCATAGCACTGACAATTACATTCGTTGCTTCAGCTGTTCCTGCTCGACAGATTGAAAGAATTATGACGCAACCCGACGGGACAACTGTGCGTCTGACGCTCAAGGGTGATGAATTTTATCATTTTTACGTGACCAACGATGGGCAAATGGTGTTGCGCAACGACGATGGCGCATATATGTTTGCCGAGGTGAATGCCGAAGGGAAGCTATCGCCATCGAAAGTTCAGGCTTCAGATGCAGCTAATCGCACTCAAGCTCAACGCACATTTCTCAATTCAATAAGCCGCGAAAATATCACTGAGGCGATTAGGTCGACTGCAGCGAATTCGCCACGCATGGCTCGTGCACCGATGAGCAATAAAGCACCTGCGCAACGTGTGGGCCCAACGACCAACCAATCAGCTGGAATCGGGCTATTCTCGTCAGCCTCATTTCCAACAACAGGGTCGCCTCACGCATGCATTATCCTCGTAGAGTATCAAGACGTTAAGTTTAAGACGTCGTATGCTACAAGTGCAAAAAGCTATTTCACAAATATGCTTACTCAGCGTGGATTTAACGAATCGGGTGGCACTGGTAGCGCTCTCGACTACTTTAGCGATGCCTCTAACGGCAAGTTCACCCCCTCGTTCGACGTCTATGGACCTATTACGCTCGAAAACAATCGCAGCTATTATGGAGGTAACGATGCCATTGGCGATGACCTGAATCCGGCTGACATGGCACTCGAAGCTTGCCGACAATTGAACTCTACAGTGGATTTTACACAATACGACACCAACAATGATACTTTTATCGACAACGTGTTTATCATATATGCAGGTGAGGGTGAAGCGAGCGGCGGGCCAGATGACTCTGTGTGGCCACACGCGTGGAACGTGGGTGCTGCAACTGGCAACTACTATATATTCGACGGAGTAAAACTTGCAGAATATGGCTGCACATGCGAATGGGATGGTATTTACAATAAGCCTGATGGAGTTGGCACATTCTGCCATGAATTTTCACATATCCTTGGGCTTCCCGACGAATACGACATTGACTACGGCAATGCCGAAAATCTCACACCGGGCATCTATTCCGTTATGGATCAGGGCCCATACAACAATAATAGCCGCACTCCGCCCACATACTCTATCGTACAACGCAATGCATTGAACTGGGCTGATGTAACGGTAATTGAGCGCGAAGTTCCTGCAACGATATCGCTTGAGCATATCCTCACATCGCACAATGGTTGTATAATACAAACATCATCGAAAGAGGAATTTTTCATGCTCGAAAATCGCCAGCAAAGTGGCTGGGATGCCTATATTCCTGGGCATGGTCTGCTGATATGGCACGTTAAGTATGTCAAGAGCTATTGGGATAACAATGAGCCAAATGCTGACGCATCGCATTTATACCTCGACATAGAGGAGGCTGGCGGCTCTGCCAACAATAAGAACTTAACAACATTGGCAAAGTACCCATTCCCAGGCACTGCCAATAAAACGAGCTTCACCGATACTACTTCGCCAAATATGAAGACATGGTCGGGGACTAAACTCTATACTCCTATAACCAACATTACGGAAAGTAATGGGACGATTACATTCGACGTTTGTGGAGGTATTGACAAAGTATTGGCTCCAAGCGCCGACAATAAGGGTGGCACATACAATAATGCTATAGCCGTAACATTGACACCCCAAAATGCTGAGGACGAAATCCACTACACACTTAATGTTGATGGTCAAGCAACTGTGTCAGCTACCTACACATCACCCATTAACATCAGCGACAACGCAACACTCGAATTTTATTCATCACGCAATGGCGAAACGAGTGCCACAACATCTTACACCTACAGCTTCGCAACTGCCGACCCAACACTCACGCAAGGCGGCACATTTTCGGAGTTACCCGAGGTGACTATGACGAGTGCGACAACAGATGCTACTATATATTATACAGTTGACGGCACCACTCCGACAACATCGTCGAGCGTTTACAGTGGAGCAGTTGCAATCACGTGCGCTGAGGGCGAGAAAGTCATAGTCAAAGCCATTGCTAAGCGTGGCAAATGGGCAGAAAGTGCCGTTGTATCGCAGACTTATACTTTGCGCGGAGGCAATGCAACTGGCATCTACGAACGCATTTCAAATCTGAACGACCTTGCCGACGGCGACAAAATCATCATCACCAACCGTGATGCAAGCAATGCAATGGGAATAATCGGAAGCACAACTGCACTATCTTATAGCCCGATTGTTGGCATTACACTAACCGATGAGAAAATACATAATCCAGCATCCAACATTTGGATTATCACACTTGAAGCCACTGAAACGGCAGGTAAATACTACTTACACACCGACGATGGCTATCTTGCCGCTGGAACAAGCAATGAAAATAAATTTAGAGTGAATGAAGAAAAGTCGGCACATTCGATAGTGACCATTGTATTTTCAGGCGACAACGCTAAAGTTACATTTAGCGAAACCTCCTACTCGAAGAACATTCTACAATACAACGCATCGAGTCCCCGATTCTCGTGCTATGCATCAGGGCAGCAAGATGTTGCTATCTTCCGTGAGATGTATTCTTCGACAGTAACACCCACTGTTGA
The DNA here is from genome assembly GCA_017629835.1 of Muribaculaceae bacterium. GTDB lineage: Bacteria > Bacteroidota > Bacteroidia > Bacteroidales > Muribaculaceae > JAGBWK01. Next base: position 5,390 of record JAGBWK010000006.1, read on the forward strand.
AACACCGACATTCACTCCGGCTGATGGAACAACACTCGCAAGCGGCGAGACATTCGCTATCGCTTGCGCAACCGATGGTGCAACAATACATTACACGCTCGATGGCTCTACTCCCGATGCTACATCAGAAGTGTACACAGAGGCTATTGCTCTTGAGGTTGAAGCCGATACCGATATCACCGTCAAAGCTATTGCAATAAAAGAAGGTGCAAATAATAGCTCGGTAGCCACTGCTACATATCACGTGACAGCACCAGAATCGCCTGATGACCCAATCGAGCCAGATGAGCCTATCACGCTTACCGTTTCGGATTATATTAACTTTACGACAACAGGGATAAGCAAAGCTGAAACCAATTATTATTCATATAACAACAAAACCTACGTCAGTGATGCAGCCTACGCACTGCAATGTGCAAGTCAGTATTCTTCTATACAAATCCGTTCGAAGAATAGTAATTCGGGGATAGTATCAACTGGTTCGGGGGGCAATGTACGCAAAGTCACACTAACGTGGAATTCAAACACATCTTCAGCTCGTCAGGTTGACATATATGGAAAAAACGAACCTTACAACTCGCCATCCGACTTATATAGCACATCAACTCAAGGCACGAAACTCGGTTCGATTTCGCGTTCAAGTTCACCTAATTCATTAGAAATCACCGGAGAATATAAGTACATCGGGCTACGCTCTCAGAGTGATGCGCTATATCTCGATGACATTGAAATCGTTTGGGAACGACCAGTTGAGTCGCCAGAGTTCTATGTTGAACCTACTACCTTGCATCATGCAGCTGATAAGAGCGTAACTCTTACTTGCCAAGTTGAGCACAGCAACTACTCCGATGTACAGCAATATGAAGTGTGGGTTGTAAAACTGCCAGAAGGCACCAATTTAGAGAAACATTACATACCCACGACAGCCGACGTAGTTGGTAGCGCCGTGCAAACAGAGTTTAATGACAATCAGTTCAATGTCGATATACCATTGTCTGGACTAAGCAGCAATGCTATCCACTCTGTAGTTATCCGCGCTCAAGCAGTGCTCATCAATGGCAAGCGAATTGACTCACCCTCAGGCGAAGGCTTCAACATCGAAGGCTCGACAGGCGAAATACCACTTACAGTTGATACAACACTCTCAGACCAAACTACAGGCGTTGAAGATGTTGACATTGACAGCAACTGCACCCCAGAATACTACAATCTGCAAGGCATCCGCGTTAATGCGCCAACTCCAGGCATCTATATTATGCGCGTCGGCACAACAACTCAAAAAGTCGTCATCAAATAACCCCAACTCCAAATCTGGAGCGAAAATAAATCTGAAGCAAAAGAGTGCGCCAATCGAGAAATGGCGCACTCTTTTCTGTATACTATTCTGAATATTAGCTGCAGAGTGAGGTAAAGGCGCAGCTTCGCAGCGCGTGGTGGTGAGGGACTTTGCTGAGGCAGAGCTGGCGCTCTGCCACTCCGAGGGGCTAAAGCCCCCGGTTACCATAAAGGCGTGCCGTTGGCACGCTGCCTTGCGTGGGACAATTCTACTAATCGACTAATCGACTAATCGAATTCTCGACGGGGCTGCGCGAGGACGCTTAAGCATTGGGGCTATGGTTGGAGCGGAAATGAGGCGTGGAGAGTGGGTAGGCGAGTGTGTTAATGGAGACTAAGCGTTGGCGACGAGGGAGTAAAAGAATGAGGGTGCGCTGGTTGCGCACCCTCATTTATGGGTTGATGTGGAGTTTATTGCTTGATGTAAACTTGGTCGATTAGGGAACTACGACTTCGCATGCTGCACAACGGTTCCAACCGAGTTTGTTGAAGAGTTTAGAAACGCCTGCGCCTTTAGCGTCGATACGGTCAGCATCGATGCCGTAACGCTTAACGAGCTCTTTCTTAACAGCGTCAGCACGTTTTTGAGCGAGCTTTTCGTTGTAAGTTTCGTCACCGTCTTTTGAAGCGTAACCTTTGATAACAACTTTAGCTTCGCTGTTAGCTTTGAGTGCGCTTGCTACGAGGTCGATTTGAGCACGCTGCATTGGCTCGATAGTAGCTGAGTCGAATTTGTAGAATACGTAGTAGTTATTGTTAAGACCAGGAACTACTTCTACACAAGGAGTTGCGGGGCAACCTTCGAGTTGAGCTTCGAGGTCAGAGAGTTGACCTTTGAGAGCAGCACCAGTAGCGTTACATTCGTTCACTTGACCGCGAAGATCGTTGATTTGCTCATTAAGAGAGTTGATGAGCGCGTGATCCATTGGCTCAAGAATTTTGAAAGAGTGAGTGCCGTTAGAGTTTTTGAAGTGGTAAGTGATACCAGCTTCCATTTCTACGAACGCTGCATTCTTGTTGTATTGAGAAGAAACGCCGAGGCAACCAGGCTCAACTGAGCGACCCATGTTCCAGAGAACAGCGGGTTTGAGAGCGAGGGTCCAAGCGCGGCTCTTGCCAAGGTTGAAATTGAAGTTAAGACCAACTTTGTTAGCCCAAGAGTTGCCGTCTTCAGCTGGCAACCAGAGGTGGTCGTGATATTTTTCTGTGAAATAAGCGTGCAACCAGCCTGTACCAGCCAAAAGTTCAATTTCAAATACGCGAGGAGTGCCTTTGTAACCGCCGAAAGCGTTCATTAGGTTAATAGTACCGAACACGCCAACATACTGGTGGTCGAAAGCATAAGAGCTATGGTAAGGTGACCAGCTTGAGGTGTTAACAGTCCATTCGCCTTCGATACCGAGACCGAATACTGGAGTGATTTCTTTACGGATTTCAGCGCCAACGATGCCGCGTGACATTTCGAAGAAACCTGCGTTAGGATTCATAGGAGAAACTGCACCGCCTTTGAGGCCTACTGACCAGTTGTCAAAAAATTTGCTGCGTTCAAGAACAGTACCTTGAGCTTGAGCTGCTACAGAAGATAGAGCGATAGCAGCGATTAACAATAGCTTTTTCATTTTGCTTATGATAATTAAATTTATTAGCAATAGTATATATGATTGACAAAGTTATTAATAAATTTTAGCATATACAAATATTTTTAGTAAAACTTAAATTTTACCGAAAAATCGGAGGGAAATCATGTAGAAATCATAGCGAAATAAGCTGCAATAAAGGCGCTGCGTTGCAGCGCTCTGGATAATCAAATAATCGAGAACTCGAATAGTCGAGGGAGGGGCTGACGCAGGACAGTAGGAGACTTAGGACGCAGAGGAGGCCTAAACCGATACGAAGGTGAGAACATAGGAGACTTAGGGCGCATAGGAGACCTAAACAGATATGAAGGCGAGAACATAGGAGACTTAGGGCGCAGAGGAAACTTAAACAGATATGAAGGCGAGAACATCGGAGATTTAGGACGCATAGGAGACCTAAACCAATGCGAAGGTGAGAATATAGGAGACTTAGGACGCAGAGGAGACTTAGGGCTAATGCGAGGGGCAACAGAGGAGGCTTAGGGTGCAGAGGAGACTTAGGGCTAATGCGAGGGGCAACAGAGGAGGCTTAGGGTGCTTAGGCGACCTAAGGACAATGTAGATCAGGGCGAGGCGGTGGGATGTAAAGAGGGTTAGGGGTGGTGGAGGGGGGTGATTTTGAGGCGTTTGCCTTTGACTTTTTCTTGGGATATTTGAGCGAGGAGGGCGGTGAGTTTGGCACGTGGAACTGCCGCAATTGCCCAATGGTCGTCGACTACAATGAGTCCGACTTCTGTTTTGTCAAGTCCACCTTTTTGTATAAGGAAGCCTGCAATGTCGCCTTTGGAGATTTTCTCTTTTTTGCCTGCGTTGAAATAGAGCGTGGCGGTATCGGAAACGATTGGGGTTTGCGAGGGTTGCAATGCTTCGACAACAGCGTCGGCCGACTCCCCTTCCGGCAATGTTTCGCCCGGAGATGTGATTACATAGACGCTTCCTTGTGCGCCTTGACGCGCTGTACGTCCGTTGCGATGGGTCCACGTTTCGTGCTGCAATGGAAGGTGATAATGAACTACGGCGCTCACTTCGGGTATGTCGAGACCGCGCGAAGCGAGGTCGGTGGTAACGAGGATTGGCGTCGACCCATTGGCAAGCAAGTCGACGGCGAGCCGACGTTGCTGTTGCTCTAATCCGCCATGGTAGAGTCCAGCCGGTAAGTACTCTGCTTTCAGTCGGTCATAAACTCGCACGGCGCTTTCGCGATGATTGACGAACACTATTACTTTGCCATTATCCAACGAGCGCAGCATGTCGACGAGAGTGTCGAGTTTATCCTTAATTGGGGAAAGCACTTGTATGATAGCAGTGTTGGGTTCAGGCTCTACCACTGCCCCACCGAAATCAAATACTCGAAACTTATCGAGGTCGAACAGTGGTTTTTCCTCAGCCATTTGATTGCTTTTAGACTTGCGTGAGGGAGTGTTGCGTCGAGAGTCGGCAGAGTCATTGTTTGACGGGAATTCCTCGATGCCTGTGAAACGTGTTGCAGAGGTCAAAACACAAAGTGAGGGGCGGCGCACGCGATGAACGATGCGGCGCATTTCGTCGTAGAATCCGAGTTGGAGCGACTTGTCGTACTCATCGAGCACGAGCGATTTGGCGCCGGTTATGTCGATTGTAGCTCGCTTCAAGTGGTCGACAAGGCGTCCCGGCGTGGATATAACGATGTCGGGCAGAGCGCCTGCAAGCGAATTAACCTCGTCGGCCATACTATGTCCGCCATAGAATGCAACGGTTTTCAGTCCGACAGCTATAGGGCGAATAACCTCAGCCAACTGAATGACCAGCTCGCGTGTTGGAGCTATGACCACTGCACTCACGCCACGATTGGCGTCAGCTGAGGGTTGGTCGACATTGCGCAACATTCTGATTGCGAAAGCGAGCGTTTTGCCAGAGCCTGTAGGGGCTATGAGCACCATTTCGCGGCAGTCGGTGTCGGCCATAGTGCGCTGCATCTCGTTGAGGTTATCAATGCCGAGACGAGCGTTAATATTATTGATTATATCCTTTTTCTTCATCGTGAATTGCTGAAAAACGTGAACAAGGAATAAAAAAAGGAGCTAAATACCGAAGTATCTAACTCCTATTTTTAGTGTCCGAAATGAGACTCGAACTCACACGAGCGAAAGCTCACTACCCCCTCAAAGTAGCGCGTCTACCAATTCCGCCATCCGGACATCGTTGCAATCTCAAGTTCTTGATTAGCGATTGAAAATTGGAGCGAAAAACGGGACTCGAACCCGCGACCCCAACCTTGGCAAGGTTGTGCTCTACCAACTGAGCTATTTTCGCATTCTTTCAAGAAATCAAGAGATGCATAAGTAAATAAATGTACTCGAGCGAAAAACGGGACTCGAACCCGCGACCCCAACCTTGGCAAGGTTGTGCTCTACCAACTGAGCTATTTTCGCAAAATTTCAATGTTGAAAACGCGTTTTTTGCGTTTGCGATGCAAAGGTAGCACTTTTTTTTGAACTGACAAATTATTTCGTTGAATTTTTTGCCACATTTTTGCATTTCACAGGCTTCTTACTTTGATTTGCCTATGGTTTAATAAGATAAGAGGTTGATAATTGCGCTGATTATCAACCCCTTTGTTTGTATTTATTTGCTTAGCTTGTTTTGTAAAGCAATAATGAGCAAATCGCAAAATTAGATTACGCCTTGAGCCATCATAGCGTTGGCTACCTTCATAAAGCCAGCTACGTTTGCTCCCTTAACATAATTAATGTATCCGTCGGGCTGAGTACCGTAGATAGTGCACTGAGTGTGGATGTCAGCCATAATTCGACGCAAGCGAGTGTCGACCTCTTCGGCAGTCCACGAAAGTTTCTGTGAGTTTTGCGACATTTCAAGACCAGAAACAGACACACCACCAGCATTTGCAGCTTTACCGGGAGCGTAAAGAATCTTAGCGTTGATGAATTCACGCACAGCTTCGGGGGTTGAGGGCATATTAGCACCTTCGCTGACAGCGAACGTACCACCTGCGATAAGCGCGCGAGCCTCGTCGCCATTGAGCTCATTTTGAGTAGCCGAAGGCATGGCGATGTCGCACTTAACGAGAGTCCATGGGCGCTGACCGGGATAGTAAGGGAGACCGTATTTTTCAGCAAATTCACTGATGCGACCGCGGTAGATGTTTTTGAGTTCGAATACGAAGTCGAGTTGTTCGCGAGTGATACCGTCGGGAATCACAACAGTGCCGTCAGAGTCACTCAAAGAAACGACTTTAGCGCCGAGTTTCAACAGTTTGTCGGCAGTGTAAGTAGCTACGTTGCCAGAACCTGAGATAGCTACGCGTTTGCCTTCGATTTCGATGCCACGAGTGGCGAGCATATTCTGAAGGAAATACACGTTGCCGTAGCCAGTTGCTTCGGGGCGAACGAGAGAGCCACCAAATTCGCGACCTTTGCCAGTGAAAGTACCAGTGAATTCGCGTGCCATTTTCTTGTACATTCCGAACATATACCCTACTTCGCGGCCACCAACACCAATATCGCCAGCAGGCACGTCGGTTTCAGGGCCAATGTGACGCCACAACTCTTGGATGAAGGCCTGGCAGAAGCGCATCACCTCCATATCGCTCTTACCACGAGGAGAGAAGTCGGAGCCACCTTTTGCGCCACCCATAGCGAGAGTGGTGAGCGAGTTTTTGAAAGTCTGTTCGAAAGCGAGGAACTTCAGAATTGACTGATTTACTGAAGAGTGGAAGCGGATACCACCTTTGTAAGGACCGATAGCATTGCTATGCTGAATGCGATAACCCATATTGTTGCGTACACGACCATGGTCGTCGACCCACGAAACGCGGAAAGAGAATATACGATCGGGAATGCAAAGGCGTTCGAGAAGGTTGTATCGCTCAAAATCGGGGTACTCGTTATACACATCTTCAATAGAAGCAACAACTTCTTCAACAGCTTGGAGATACTCCGGCTCGCCGGGGAAACGACGGCGAAGGTCGTCCATAAATTCTTTGGCTTTCATCAGATTTACTTAGAAAATTTTACCTATGTGATTTGAGATATATCTTATTATCATTCAAAACGATAGCACGATTGATGCTATTTTAGGAGTTTTGAATTAAATTAATTCGACATACATTTTGAAAAATTCATCGGCAAAATTACTGCAAATTGAAAAAAATTGCAACATTTTGCCAATATTTTTTGCTAATAAATAACAAATTTCTTATTCTGCGAAATTGGCAGCAAGGCGAGCGCACAACAATATAGCGACAAACACCAATAAAATTATCGACGAGCTACACATATTAATATATAGAGGAAGCGTCCAATCTACTTTGATGCAAAATCGCTGAGTTTATGGGCTTCAAAGGGCTGCTATCCGAAAAATGAAATAATATTAGCATAAATTGACACAATATTGCCAAATTTCTTAAATCAATGGTTTTATCTTTGCAAATTGAATAATTGTAGGATTGAAAATCGCTACAAGCGACCAAAATCCGCAGAAATCAATCATACCATTCGATAAAACTATAACACAATTCATAACCATGAAAAGACTTTTCAATCTTGCAATCGCTCTGCTAACTGCTATTTCAGTTGCAAGTGCAGCTACAACAGTGACCTATGGCAAATGGTCGGCAACGGTCAGCGACGACGGCTACACAACAATGAGTTTTAATGGCACCGCAATGCTATCAAGCACCTATGCCACAGCCAACTACACTATCGGCACAAGCTCTGGTTCAATATCCACAAAAGGGATTAAGCATAGCTCACTCAGCCAAGCCAACATTACCGATGAGTTCGGCTCTGGCAAGCGCGTCACAATCGCTTACACCAACGGCACAGCTACGTTGACTCGCATAATTTCACTCTACGACAACTATGCAATAGCGCAAGCTGTTGTTTCAGCCAACAACGGTGCTGTGATTCAATCAAACAACATTTCGCCAATTTTCACCGAATCACAGAGCACTCCGTTCTCATCGTCGAACAAGAAAATGATATTCGTGCCCTACGACAATGACGACTACACAGAATTTGCTCCCCAAACATTTAGCACAGAGCGCACATCGCACGAAGTGACTGCAATATTCGATGCAGGTAGCGCTATCGGCTACGGCTTTGTAGTTGGTTCAATCGACCATGACAAATGGAAAAGCGCAATCAGAGTACAAGGGACCACCAGTAATATCAACAAATTGCAATGCCTCTCGGGCTACACCGCAATGACAACACGCGATGGCAGCAATCCTCACGGCTATGTAAAAGGAACAAAAGTTGAATCAGCACGCTATATGATGGGGCTATTCAGCGACTGGCGCCAAGGGATGAACACGTTTGCCGACCTCAACGTGATTGTAGCGCCACGTGCACAGTGGGCTAACGGCAATCCTATGGGCTGGAACTCATGGGGTGCACTTAAAGAGAATATTAGCTACGACAAAGTGGAAGGCACTGCACAGTGGATGAGAAATAACCTCTATGACAGCGGCTTCTATGGTAAAGACGGCAATCAGATTATCAGCCTTGACTCTTTTTCAGAAGACAATATCAATGGTGACCAATTCAATACACTCAAAAGCAATACTGAGGGACGCAATCAGCGCGTTGGATTCTATGGAGGCTTGGTTATTTGGGAATGGAACCTCTATGATGACAACGGCAACGAAATCAATTGGGGAATGGGCAGCACAGGCTACAACTGGAAAGATGTAGCTCTTCGCCGCGATGGCAAACCTATCGAAATCTCTAAAAAAGATGGTAATGCAGGCTACTATGCAATCGACCCCACTCACCCAGCTGTAAAAAAACATCTCGAGAACGAATTCGCTCGTTGGGTGAGTCGAGGATGTAAATATTTGAAGTTTGACTTTATCAACGCAGCCGCCTGCGAAGGGGATAGCTGGTATGACAAAAACATCACAACTGGCACAATGGCTTACAATTATGGAATGAAAATATTGCATGACTTATGCGAAAAACACAACATCTATCTTTTGGAGTCAATGGCACCAATATTTCCCTATCGTTGGGGACATGGACGAAGAATTTGCTGCGATGTTTGGAGCAATATTAGCGAAAGTGAATATGCTATGAACGCTCTCACATGGGGTTGGTGGACAGACCGACTATACACCGTCAATGACGCTGACCACCTTGTAACAAGTTCATCAGCTGGCGTAACCAAAGCTCGAATGACCACAGGGGTTTGCGCAGGAGCATTTATACTTGGAGACGATTTAACAGACTCGTCAGCTCAAAACAGAACAAAAACATACGCAGGTAATGCTGATATCAACAACTACATTCGCAACAATCTTGGCTCTTTTATGCCATTAAGAGTAACAGACTTATCATCAAGCAAGAATGCAGCGCATCTATTCTATAAGATGACAGACCAATATTGCTATGTAGCAGTGTTCAACTATAAAACATCTTTTTTATCAAGTGACAAATCAGGAACTATCTCATTCTCTGAGCTTGGGCTTGACGCATCGAAAGTTGGTGCAATAAAAGAACTTTGGAGTGGTTCAAGCGTAAGCAATACCTCTACTGGATTCTCTTATTCAGTGAGCAGATCTGAAAATGCGAAGATTTATCGCATAGAGCGCACCGATTATACCGCACCGGCAGCAAATCCAACGCTCAACTGGCAATACGACACAGCAAACGACGTCATTAAGGGTCAGCGCGGAGGTGCAATTTTCGCCGATTTCAATGGTGATGACCATATGGACCTTTACTACTGCGGAGAGTCAGACCTAACACACAACTGCCAACCCTCTACATTTAAAGATAAGGGCCTTTGGACATGGCAAACACAGTCGAATCTCTATATCAATCGTGGAAATGGAACATTTGAACCACGACTGATGCAATATAGCGGTTCATCATGGACAACACCGGTAAGCGGTATTGAACCTATGCTAAATCCGAACTATTGCACATTTGATTACAATAACGACGGACTGCTCGATATGCTCGTAATCGGCAATGTGGGAGACAATGAAGGTACCGGTGTAAAAGACCGAGTTGGAGCAACTCAAATCGGCTCTACGTCATACTACAACTTCACATCTCTATATAAAAATTTAGGCAACGGACAATTTGAGCGAGTTACCAATATTGGAATACCAAATATATGTACTGACAGAGCAGATGGTATCTCAATGATGTATAATATGATATCGGCTGGGGACTACGACCACGACGGCTATGCAGATGTAGCTATAAGTGGTTGCATCAACCCCAAAAACCCCTCAAGCACTCGAAGGACTACCCTATATAAGAACAATGGGAATGGCACATTTACTCAAATGACTAAGGCTAAGGGCGGTATTAATCCTGTAACACTTGCCGGCAATGTGCATATGGTAGATCTCAACAACGATGGTTGGGTTGACATACTTGCACTCGGAGAAGGGACTGCCACTCTAATGGAGCCAAAAGATTCAGGAAACACAACTAAAATTTACATTAACAACGAAGGGAAAGAATTTACAGAGCTTGCTCTGAGTTGGCCCGATTTCTATTCATTAAGAGGCTCAGGCTCAGCTGTTGCTGACTTTAATAATGACGGTTATCTTGATTTATTGACCATTGGCTACGGCGATTATGGCATTGGTTATGCAGCATACATCTATCTCAACACTGGCGACGAACGCATATTCACAGATTCGCAAGTGAATCTCGCATCACGCGGTTATGCAGGCAGTGAAGGGATGCGCGTAGTAGCCCGCGACTTTAATGGCGACGGGAATATGGACTTCTATCTTGACGGAAACGGCAATCAATCGATTTACCTCAACAAAGGGGACTTAACTTTCGTTGAAACAATGATGCAGACGCGTGGCTTCGGCTCCGCCGATGGACACTCAGCAGTGGGCGACATTGACGGCAATGGAACAGTAGACACATTCCACTATGGATATGTATGGGCAGATGCCGGACCGGCAATCGACGTATTAAAAATGGATAATGCTAACTGGTCGTGGGGTGGCATCCTTTGGAAGAACAATACAGCGCCGGCAAAATCTCCCGGCAAACGCAATGCACGCTCAACCGACATAGCACAACCAACAAATATCAGTATCGACACTAATCAGATTGACCCCAGCACAGTAGAACTCACCGTCAATTGGAACGATAACAACTACGACGACCTTTCGATTGCGTACAACGTAGTGCTTCGCGGACCCAAAGGGGAAATCATCAGTGTAGTGCCAGTCAACGCTGCATCGGGTAAGCCTTCAATCACAGAAGGATTAGAGAGCGCTGTACGTCCCGGCGTTGAGTCATATACATTCACTATCAAAAACCCCGGCATTTACACTCCCGGCGTGCAAGCGCTCAGCATCAACAGCGACAGCCAATATTCTGAAATCAATTGGGCTGACAACGTCACTGGCGTAGAAGAGATTACAGGCCCTGCAGAATTCAACTATTCAATCAAAGCTAACAACGGCCGACTGACAGTTCGTTGTGGCATTGACACTGGCGTTACCGTCTACGACCTCACTGGTAGAATCATAGCTGTTGGCACAACAAATGCCGACATAGAATTGAACTACAGCGGTGTAGCGATTGTTCGCTTTGCCGACATCAGCGCAAAAGTTGCAATTTAACGGTATTTATTTCACATAGCTAAAAGCTCCGGTGCTGATGAAGCATCGGAGTTTTTTTTGTCAGAAGCTATACTGCACCATTGTTTGCAGTCGGTAGGCAGAGTTCCCAATACCATTCATATTGGTGCGGATGCCATGGATGAATTCTACGCCAAGTCTGAGCTCGGGCAAGGGGTTGTAGAAAAAGTTAGTAATCGAATAGTTACCACGACGATAGGTGTCGTCGCCAAGTGCATCCTGTCCGTAGAGGCGACAAAGGCTATAGGCGCTCGACATAAACATTTTGGATGAGAAATAGGATTTAATGCCACCAACGAGCCCAAGCATAGGAGGGGCAGTCATATCGCCATTGCGTCCGCTGTAGATAAGGTCGAAGCCCTCATCGGCAAGGTCGTTGATATATTGAGCAGCACCTTTGCCATAGACACCTTGATAGAAAATCACAACTTTGTCGGCGAAATTCAGTGCACCACTGAGTTGCACAGCCCAGCCAGTTGCAAATTTATTGCTGTTGGTAACTAAATTACGGTACGACATCTGTCGAAACAACGCAGAAGCGCGAATGTGGCTCTTGCCTTCGTTCCACTGATATTGCAGGTAAGCCGGGAGGTCGGGCAATCGTGGCGCAATCTGGCGATTATAGCCATTGAGCGTTGTGAAATCGACTTTTGGAATCTCAGCCGACAGCGCAAACGAGAAATGTTTGTTGAGGTTCAGCGAGTAACGCATCTGCATTGTTTTGGCCGATATTGCGCCCGAGGGTCCTTTTCTATCGATTGTAGGAAATCCCGACTGTAAGTCTTGGAATAAGGAGCGCGTCAAGCCAGCAGTAACATTATGGAGACTGACATAAGCCTGCTTCAGTCGGAATCCGTAGTTATCGTCGGAGAAATCCCCTTTTGCGTAAGCTTTCAGCACTCCCCAACGAGTGTGAGTGACCAACATCATATAGATATTGGAGCGACCAAGGTCGGCGCCAAGACGGTTGCGCTCAGCAGGGTTGCCCGGCACTGGGATGTTGTAGGTCTTAAACTCAACATCGTTGAGCGCACCAGTAAAATCAAATTGTGCTACAGCATTGACGTAACCGCCAACACCAAACACAGTCCGCCCCTCGCGGTCGATGAGCAGAAAACGAGGCGGTTGAGGGTCTTGAAAATGAGTATTACTCGTGTCGTAAAGCACGGTCATAACCTGTCGGTTGATACCGTTTTGACCGCCAGTGAGCACAATGGCTCTATCAGGAACGGCGACATTATCGGGCGAGGTCTGAGCAAAGGCAAAGCCTGCAACAGTCATCATAATTGATGCGATGACGTAGTGTTGGTGAGTTTTCATAGTAAGAATGCATCTAATACATTCTAACAACACACCAAAAGGGAGCTATGTTCAGCGATTGTAGCGGTATTTTATCGCTTGAGCGAGATTAGAGGGGGTATCCTTACGTCGGATTAGAGCAATTGAGCCAACGAAGCAATTGCATTGGTAGCTGTTTGGTCGGCAACGACAGGTACCACTGAAGCATAATTTTTGCCAAGCCAATAGAGGTCAGTGTCAGTAGCATCAGGCTCCTCATTAATCTGCTCGCCAGTCAACCAATAGAAAGGCTTGCCGTGGGGGTCGGTAAATTGCTGATACTCTTCAGTCCAATGGCTACGAGCTGCGCGACACACTTTCATACCTACGATTTTCACCTTTGCAGGGAAATTAACATTGAGAGCAACATCGGCAGGCAGGCATTTATTGATAACAGCTTTGGTGATGCGCTCGATATACCGACGACATTCGTTGAAATCGGCATTCATTGAGTGGCTAAGCAGCGAATAGCCAACTGAGGGGATGCCAGCCATTGCACCTTCAAACACAGCACCCATTGTGCCCGAATAAATCACCGAATTACCAGCGTTTGAGCCATGGTTGATGCCTGAAAGCAGAATGTCGGGACGGCGAGGAAGAATGGTGTGCAGAGCCAACTTGACACAGTCGACCGGAGTTCCGTCGACAGCAAAGAGCCTCCCGAACTCGTAACCTTCGCGTTCTACTATTCTAAGTGGCGAATTGACGGTCATAGCCGACGACATGCCCGAACGAGCTGATGTAGGCGCAACGACGTACACCTCCCCCATTTCTCGCACCCATTGAGCAAGAAAATGAATACCGGGAGCTGCGACACCGTCGTCGTTTGTGATAAGTATAAGAGGCTTTTCCATAATGGATGCAAATTTAGGCATTTTTTTTGTTTAACGAAAATGTTCCACGCATTTGCAATGCGCCGCGATATGCCGATGTTCCACGACTTATCAACACTTATCAACACAACAGACAACTTATTAACAAACATACCCATTTTAAGTTTTTTTACTTTTTTATGCCACTAAAAAACATTTACTTTGCATCGTGAAACATTCTATAGAAACTATCTTCCATAATTAAGAAATATTTATGGGCAAAATCATAGCAATAGCCAACCAAAAAGGTGGTGTAGGTAAAACCACAACCACTATCAACCTCTCTGCTTCTCTTGCCAAAGAAGGGAAGCGAGTGCTAATAATCGACGCCGACCCTCAAGCAAATGCCACTTCGGGCTACGGCATCGACCCTCGAACGATGAAATCATCAATCTACGAATGTTTGGTCGACAGCTACCCTATGGAAGGGTCGCAGGTAACCACATGCGTTGAAGGTCTTGACTTGCTCGGCTCACGCATCGACCTTGCTGGAGCCGAAATTGAGCTTATCAACAAGCCTAATCGCGAACGTGTGCTTGCCAACCTGCTCAAAGCGGTAGTAGATAAATATGATTTCATACTTATCGACTGCTCTCCCTCGCTCGGACTTATCACCGTCAACGCTCTGACTGCTGCCAACTCGGTGATTATCCCTGTGCAAGCCGAATATTTCGCGCTTGAAGGTATCAGCAAGTTGCTCAACACTATACGCATTATCAAGTCGAAGCTCAATCCCTCGCTCGAAATCGAAGGATTCTTGCTGACAATGTACGACGCTCGCTTGCGTTTGGCTAATCAAATCTACGAAGAGCTAAAAGGGCATTTCGGCGACATGGTGTTCGACACTGTAATACCTCGCAACATCCGACTCAGCGAAGCCCCAAGTCACGGGCTCCCCGCGATACTCTACGACCCCGACAGCCGTGGCGCTACATCGCACGTGATGCTCGCAAAAGAAATCATCTCCAAAAACAAAGCACATAAAGCATAAACTATGGCAATGAAACGCAATGCACTCGGCCGTGGGCTTAACTCACTAATCCCAATGGACGACGTACCAGCAGCAGGAACATCGGCAATTACAGAAATCTCGCTCGACAAAATAACCCCTAATCCGGCACAGCCTCGAACTAACTTCGACGAAGAAGCACTCGACGACCTTGCTGCATCGATTCGCGAAATCGGCATTATCCAACCTATTTCACTGCGAAAAGTTGGACTCGACAGTTACCAAATCATCGCCGGCGAACGTCGTTACCGCGCCGCTCTGCGAGCCGGTCTACATAGCGTTCCAGCCTACATTCGTGAGGTTAACGACACTGAGCTTACCGAAATGGCGCTCATCGAGAATATCCAGCGCGAAGACCTCAACGCAATAGAAATCGCTTTGACGTTCAAGAAACTTATTGAGCAATACGAGCTCACACAGGAGCGTTTGAGCGAACGTATCGGCAAAAAGCGCGCCACAATCGCCAACTTCTTGCGTTTGCTCCGTTTGCCTGCTGAGGTGCAACTCGGGCTACGCGACAAGCGCCTTGATATGGGACACGCACGCGCATTGCTTTCAATCGACGAGCCTAAGTTGCAACTAAAGCTCTACAAGAAAATCATCGAGGAGGGGCTGTCAGTTCGCCGCGTCGAAGAGTTGGCCAAAGCGTATGCCAATGGGCAAGCTCCCGACTCGCAGCCGAAAAGCAAGAGCAGAAGCGACCGTGACTTTGAGTTGCTGCGCCGTCACCTTTCATCAGCATTCGGCACACCCGTAAAGTTCAGTTGCGACTCAAATGGTAAGGGCAAAATCACATTCCCATTCAAGAATCAAGACGAACTTGCCAAATTAATTACTATCTTTGATAATCTGAAAAACGGAGAATCGCAAGGATAGCATCTACCAAGCGACCAACTCATTACGTATCAACCTGATAACAATGATTAACCAAAGGCATTCGACCATAAATCTGAGCATCAGACAATGCTGCCGCACCATAGTTTTGGCTGTGGCTGCAATGGTTTTAATGCCATTTAACCTTTTTTCAGTTTCTTTATCGGTTGTTAATGACGAGGTTGCCGACTCAATACAATCAATTGCGCTGCAAGGTGAGGAGATTGTAGTAGAGAGCATCACCGCATTAGGCGATAGAGTAAAATTCCAACCGCTCGACACAATTCCTGCAGTGGAGGCTGTGGCAGCACTCGACTCTGTGGCGCCAACCGAAGAGGATGAATGGGTGCGCCGCGAGATAGAGTTCAACCCAGATCCAACACGTGCCGTTTGGATGGCAGCGCTCTTCCCCGGTCTTGGACAATTGTACAATCGCCGTTACTGGAAGCTACCAATCGTTGTGGGTGGTTATCTCGGGCTTGCCTATGCCACCAACTGGAACAGCACGATGTTAACTGACTATACCAACGCGTATGCCGACATTACGGACAACGACCCGACGACCAATTCTTACATGGACTTATTCCCCTCAAATGTCAAGGAGGAGAGTCTCGACAAGGCCTGGTTGACGAAAGTTCTACAGTCGCGCAAAAAATATTTCAAACGCAATCGCGATCTTTGCATCATATCAATGGTGGGTGTCTATCTATTGGCAATTGTTGATGCCTATGTCGACGCCCAACTCGCTCATTTCGACATTACTCCCGACTTGACAATGGATGTGTATCCGTCGCTGATACAAGACGGTCGGAACACACTGCCGTCGGTAGGTATGCAATGGGCATTAAATTTTTGACAAAACCAATCCTCTACTCCCCAAAGTAGGGACAACTAACATATAACAACTAAAAATGAAAATTCTGCATATACTCTCATCAGTAACACTACTCGTAGCATCGGTAACTGCGGCTCACGCCGACAACATTCTCTCGATACGCGACACTATCACCGACCCTTACATCGTATATCCCGAAAGCTACGAGGCTGATGTGCACAAGCTTATGACGAATTGGTATATGCAAAATTACGTCACGCTCGACCGTAGCGCTGACTCATCGGCCGACGTGAAAGTGACCGACGAAGTGCTTATTGAACGCCTGCAGCGTATGCCAGTTGTCATCGAAATGCCTTTCAACTCCGTCGTAAAGTCCTACATCGAGATGTACACCCAACGACGCCGCTCGCTCATCGAATCGATGCTCGGCATGAGCACCTACTATATGCAGATATTTGAGGAAGCACTCGATGCAGAAGGTATTCCATTGGAACTGAAATACTTACCGATTATCGAATCAGCGCTCAATCCCAACGCCGTTTCGCGTGTAGGCGCCACTGGTCTTTGGCAATTTATGCTTCCAACTGCACGCGGACTTGGCATGGAAATCAACACCTTGGTTGACCAACGCCGCGACCCGATTACATCATCACGTATGGCTGCTCGCTATCTGCACCAACTCTACGACATCTACAACGACTGGTCGCTCGCCATTGCCGCCTACAACTGCGGACCCGGCAACATCAACAAAGCATTGCGCAAAGCTGGCGAAGGGAAAAAAGACTTTTGGGAAATATATCACTTGCTCCCAAGAGAAACACGCGGCTACGTGCCTGCATTCATTGCCGTAAACTACGCAATGACCTACTATCCAGAGCACAATATCAGCCCTGCGCTTGCTCGTCAACCATTACTCACCGACACTGTAAGTGTGAATAAGCGTGTGCATTTCAAACAGATATCAAGCGTTCTTGACATCCCCGTAGATGCTCTCCGCACGCTTAATCCACAATATCGCGAAGATGTAGTGCCGGGACATATTCGCCCATACACCCTCATCCTTCCGTCGCATCAATCGCTCGCCTACACTATCAGCGCCGACAGCATCGCTGCCTACAATGCAGAGCTTTACAATCCTCGTGGCGTAGTAGAACCCGCAACTGGCACAACCTCTATTTCGGAAGACGGCGAATATATCATCACCGAAAAGGTGAATTACTACAAAATTAAGCGAGGCGACACACCAAGTAAATTGGCTCGCAAATTTGGCGTAAGCATCAACGACATCAAGAAAGCCAATGGCGGCAAAAACACTTTGTATCTTGGTAAAACAATCAAGATTGTAACCAAAGAGCGCAAACGTCGCCCCAAAGAAGAGGTCAAGAAGGTGCCAATCAATGACTCTAACATCACACTCCCAACCGACTCGTTGACAAACGACAGCATCAACATTGTGCCCGACTCTATCGCAATGCCTATCGATTCAATAGCTATGCCTACTGACTCGATTGTGATGTCTGCCGATTCTGTAGCGGTGGCTGCTAATTCTGTGGTCGAGCCTACCGACTCTGTTGCTGTGGATGCAAATGCTGAGGTTGAAGAGCCAGAGGCACCAGCTGAGGCTGAAACTGAAGCAGTAGATGCAACAGAGGAGCCAGCGGAAGAAACAGAAGAAGCGGAAGAAGCTAAGGAAGAAGCTGAGGAAGCTGCTGCCGATGCCATTGAAAAAAGCGCCACAGTGGCTGAACCTGAGCCTACACCCAAGAAAGAAGAGCCTAAGGCTGTAGTCGAAAAGAAAACCGATGAGCCAGTGTATCATCGCGTGCGCAAGGGCGAAAACCTCTACAAAATAGCTAAAAACTACGGCACGACAGTCGATAAAATCAAGACATTGAACCCCGACATCGACCCCAACCGCATAACCGTTCGCCAACGCATCCGCGTAAAATAACGCTCAAAATTCAGTTTAGCAGAACACCAGAATACTGCGAATAACTAAATTTATTTCAAAGTCTACTCCAATTTTTTGGCATTTAAGCCAAAATTTGGAGTAGTGTTTTTGTAGTAGGGATATAATGTAGTCCAGTATTTCCGAAGCTAAGAATATTGTAGCCAATATTGATTGCTATAATCCAAGATTTTGTTGCTATAGATAGTCTATTGGAGTTGCGGCAACTATTTCACCGAAACATTGAGGTATGTATAAAAAAAAAGTAAAGGCGGCCCGGATGGGGTCGCCCTATGGTGCTGTTGTAATTTGTGTCGCTAAGATTAAGCTTCAGCGGGAGCTTCTGCAGCAGGAGCTTCTTCAGCGGGAGCAGCAGCGCAACTATCACAAGCTTCAGCGCAGCTATCGCAAGGAGCTTCAACAACTTCTTCTACAACTGCAGCTTCTTCAGCAGCGGGAGCTTCTTCAGCAGCTTTAGTACCACATGATACGATACCCATAGTAGCGATCACAGCAAATGCTAAAAATACTTTTTTCATTTCAGTAAGAATTTAATAATAAAACAATAAATTGTACTTCAAAAACGCTACAAAGTTACATATAACTTTTATGCGAACAAATATTTCTTCTTGTTTTTTGCGCCATTAAAGATATTTTAAGAATTAATAGCCGAATATTAAACAAATTTATACCTTTTTGACCGATGTGCTTTCTATATGTAAAGCAAAATCGTCGGAAGGAACAACTTTTGCTGTCAATTCATACAATAAATATAACGGCAGCATCACTATCGCCAACGTGAACGGATCGCCCGTAGGTGTGATTATAGCTGCAAGCACCAACAGCAGAACGACTGCATGCCGGCGATATTTTGTAAAAAATGAGCGTTTAAGCAATCCTATTCGTCCGAGCAACCAGCCTAACACAGGTATTTCGAACAGGATACCCATTATGAATATTATCGACAGGAAATTTTCCATATAGGAATCGATTGTGATAACATTCGGAATCAACGAGCTGAGTTGATACGTCGCTAAAAACCTCAGAGTCAATGGGAATACGACAAAATAGCCGACCGCAACGCCGATATAAAACATCAGCAAGCCGAAATTGAATGCTACCACTACCCCTCTGCGCTCGCGTTGATACAATGCCGGACGAATGAATGTCCAGATAAAGTAAATCACTATCGGAAACGAAATGACCAATGCAAGATGAAACGACAGCGACAAATGGACAAACAGTTGTGATGCCAAGTTGACATTTATCAAATCAATGCCAAAGCTTGACGAATCGGAGCCTGAAATGGCATCGAATAGCTTGTATAGGGGAAATGAACCTCGACATGGAGCTACCACTACCGCATCGAATATCTGCGGCATAAACATGAATAGCAATACTGCGGCAATAATCACTACTGCCGCAATGCGGATGACCACTCGACGCAACACGTCGAAATGATCCCAAAAACTCATCGCTTGAGAATTTTCAGAACTATTCAATTCGGGCTATCGTTGAGGCTCGGTACTATTTCGATTCTGGAGTGCTTGCTGAGTCTGCTTTTGAATCATCAGCCTTAGAAGATTCAGCGTCGACTGGGCGGTTGATTTCTTCTTTGACGTCGTGAAGGCCCTCTTTGAAACCTCTGACACCTTTGCCAACACCGCGCATCAGTTCAGGTATTTTCTTGCCACCAAAGAGCAACAACACTACGAGCAATATTACCAACCACTCCCAGCCACGAATATTGCCAATAAAAAGAGGTATATAGGTCATAATCAACTAATATATATTTCTAATCGTTATTATTTCAAATCTGTGTTCATCAACGCTGTCGCATCGGTTGATGATGTGCAAAGTTAACAATAAATTTGAGATATGCCTAAAAAGTTGTAACTTTGCAGCCGTTTTAGGGGAATCACGTCTATATATAGACTCCTCAAATAGGTAAATTTCTTATATTCTTACACAATTAATTAAAATGAAAGCATTTGTATTTCCAGGTCAGGGAGCACAGTTTGTAGGTATGGGCAAAGACCTCTACGAAAACAACCCCATGGCTCGTGATATGTTTGATAAAGCAAACGAAATTCTGGGATTTCGCATCACAGACCTTATGTTTGAAGGCACTGACGAAGACCTTCGCCAAACAAAGGTGACACAACCCGCAATTTTCCTCCACTCCGTGATTCTCGCCAAAGCACTTGGCGAAGAGTTCAAGCCCGATATGGTTGCTGGTCACTCGTTAGGCGAATTTTCAGCACTCACAGCTGCAGGAGCGCTCTCGTTTGAAGATGGCTTGCGCCTCGTTGCTGCTCGCGCACAAGCTATGCAGAAAGCGTGCGAAATGAAGCCCTCAACTATGGCTGCAGTACTCAATCTTCCCGACGAGAAAGTTGAAGAAATCTGCGCTGGCATCGACGGCGTAGTTGTTTGCGCTAACTACAACTGCCCCGGACAAATCGTAATTTCCGGCGAAATTGAAGCTATCGATGCTGCATGCGAACAACTTCTTGCAGCAGGCGCTAAGCGTGCTCTCAAGTTGAAAGTCGGCGGTGCATTCCACTCTCCATGTATGGAACCAGCTCGCGCTGAACTCGCAGAAGCTATCGAACGCACTGAAATCCACCAGCCAGTGTGTCCCGTCTACCAAAACGTAGATGCCCTCCCCCACACCGACCCTGCTGAAATCAAGGCTAACTTAGTGGCTCAACTCACAGCACCTGTGCGCTGGACTCAAACAGTGAAAAACATGGTTGCTGACGGCGCTAATGAGTTTGTAGAACTCGGCCCGGGCAAAGTGCTTCAGGGTCTCGTTTCTAAAATCGAACGCGAAGTAGCCGTTTCAGGCAAACAATAATCGATATTAGCATAAGAAATCAACGCGGATGCATCCTATTGAGGGCGTATCCGCGTTAATTTTATTTAACGGGCGGCATTCCAAACGGCTTAAAATGTAATTATCGCATTCTAAAAATGGCATCAGTTTCCGCAATAATAGTCATATTTTCGTATTTAACATAAATAACACTATCTTAGCGGTAGAATTAGTGCAATATCACACAATGTTTTTCGTTTTAACTAAAGAAAGTTTCGATGATAAATGAATAAATACGTCATAGCAATCATATTTTCATTAGGTGTGATTTTGCACTCGTGTATTGAGGACAATTTCACGCTATCGCCTTCCGACCAACCCTACTTTTCGACCGACACGTTGAAAATGGGCGACGTCTATACGATTGAAGGGACTCCTACACATAGATTCACCGTAATCAACCCTCACGACAAAGCGCTCAACATCAGTTCGATTGCCCTACGCGACGATGATGAGCACATGTTCCGTCTGAATGTTGACGGCATATCTGACCGCACATTCTCAAATGTAGAAATTCGCGCTAACGACTCTATTTTTGTGTTTGTTGAAGCAACGCTCCCCGAAAATGGGACAATCGAGCATAACGAAATCAACCGTCACATCGACTTTGTGACCAACGGGGTGACAAGCACTGTAGTGTTCAACATCGTAGGGCAAGATGCAACGCGTATCGATAAACTGAACATCAGCAACGACACTATATTTGAGCCCGGCCTACCATATCTTATCGCCGACACCATACACGTTGAAGCTGGCGCAACTCTCACGCTCAAGCCGGGAGTGAAGCTTCGCTTCCGCGAAAAAGCTGCGATGAAGGTGAGTGGCACACTCATATCGGAAGGCACCTCGGAGCAACAAATCGAAATGATTGGTCACCGCGACGGCTACGTTGCAGGCTCAATACCCTACGAAATAATGTCGGGACAATGGGGTGGCATCTATTTCACGCCAACATCTCGAGGCAACCGCATCGCTTACACATCAATCCGCAACAGCAACGACGGCTTAACATTCGATGCTCCCTCGGAAGAAGTCAACGAGCCTATCTTGCGAATGTATAACTCACAGGTGCGCAATACCACCAATTACATAATAGATGCATATCACAGCAATCTCGAACTCGTAGGTTGTGAGCTTGCCGACGCATCCAATGGCATCCTCCGACTGATTGGTGGCACTCACGTGATAAACCATTGTACAATAGCCAACTACTACCTTTTCACGGTGCTTGGAGCTGCATCAATCGACCTCTATCACCTCAATGCAGAAAACTGCGAGGTTGACGAAGAGAAGAATCCTATCAATCGTCCATACCTCACTGCCGACTTTACAAATTGCATCGTGTATGGCAATGGCACGTTAATATCTCATGGCGACCTTACGAACACAGCTGTAACGATACGTCGCTGTCTGCTCGGAGTTGCTGGCGAGGACGACGATAACTTTATCAGTTGCCTTTGGGATCAAGATCCGCTCTATTATACCGAACGACTTGAATACCATTTCGACTACCGACTCAAACCAAAATCGCCCGCTATAGGAGCTTCATTTACAGAATATGACATATACGGCCTGACAACCGATCGCTATGGTGTGGCGCACACCTCACCAGCCGACCTTGGAGCTTACGTTTATGTAGCTCCAGAAAAGGAGCCTTCGGAATAAACGTTCACGCCACATCAGAGCGCAAGGCTTCATACTTACATTAAAAGAATCCAATATGGTAGATCTAAGTATATGACAAAAATTTGAAAATATCAATCTGGTATCTGTTAGTATGGTTGATAAGGCATCGATGAACATAGTCAAGTCCGTATCGGAATAGACTAACCGCCTTTCTTCCATGCTTGAGAACCTTGATGGATTTGA
>JAGBWK010000007.1 GCA_017629835.1 Muribaculaceae bacterium
GATGAGCGGCTCAACCATTTCGGGGAGATTTGTGACTTCGGCTGGCCAATAGTTCATCTCCGTGTTGATATTTATTGTGTATTTGCTATCCCAGGGAGCGGAAGTGCTATTATTCCAAATGCCTTGTAAGTTGGCAGCTTGTGAGCCGGGCTGCGAGCTTGAAATGAGCAAATATCTGCCAAAGTTGAACATCAAAGCAGCGAGCGAGCAATCGTTACCTTCGTTGAATCGTTCGACACGAATATTTGTGTCGAGTGAGGAGTTCTCTCCGTCGGGGAGAGTGAACACTACGCGGTCGAAATATTTGCTATAAACCTTAGCGTGAGTTTCCAAAGCCTTTGCATAGCTTTTCTTCATGGCGTTTTTCAGTTGCTGCTTTGCTCGTCGAGATTCATTTGCCGAAGTGTCGCGATAATTCACAAAGTTGGTAGCCGCAGTGAGATAGATTGTTGCAGCATTGGCACCTTTAATCTCAACATGTGAGTTGGAGCATTTCATTTTGCCCCCTTCGGGCACAACCTGCATTCGGCTCTCCAATTCTATTACGCCGGGGATGCCTTCATGGTCGGTACCACGAGTACGCATCACCAACTGCTTTCCACTGCGAGTGAGCTTATAATCAAGCGGGGAATCCATACGAGCGCTGAATGTCAACGCACCAGGCTGACTTGCTGTAAGTCGCACCATAACGACATTGTCGGCCAACGAAGCAATCACCTCACGGCGGTAGCTGACCTCACCAACGCGATATTCTACCGTAGCCATTGCACGAGTCAACGAGAGTGTACGCACATAGTCGTCCACGCTCTCATGACCTGGGAAATCGATGCGCAGACTGCCCCCTGTGAGGTAATTCATACCATGAGCACCAGTAAAGAAATTGGCATCAATTATCTCTTGGGCTTTGCGTTCTTCGCCAGCGAATATCAGTGAGCGCACGCTGTCGAGCACCTCGCGAGCCTGCGGATTCACGTTATTGTATGGTGAGCCAGCCCACATCGTGTCCTCATTGAATTGTATCTCCTCTGAGGAACTACCCCCAAAGACCATAGCACCCAAATGGCCATTGCCCAACGGCAATGCTTGCGACCACTCAGTAGCTGGCCAATGATATTGCAATAATGTGGAATTATTATCTGTGGTAGCCTCAATAGAGAACGCCTTGCATCCTACAAGCGCAAAGAGCGCCACCAATGCTGACTTTAGATATCGATTCATAATATAAATGGTATTAGCTGACCACAAAGATAATCCGAAAAGAGGATTTCCACAAACTCGCCCCACAAAAAAGTGCGGGAGTCAATCGCAGCGATACATTTTAAGTATATTTAACAGTTGGACTGATTAAACTTTTTGACGTTTATATAGTCAATTAATGTGTTTTTACGTTAAAAAAATAGGTCACATTATATATATTCTTAAGAATTAACAATGACGTCGTTCGGAATTCTATCAAAGATGCGATTTGCCGTATCTTTAATACTGCTCTTAACCTCTGTTTCACAGGTTTCTGCTTATACAATTAAAGGTAAAATCATCGACGCCGCCGGAGAGGCTATGGCTGATGCATCAGTGCGACTTTTGTCGGCAAAAGATAGCACATTCGTCAAGGGGCGTATGGCCGACAGCAAAGGCTCATTCACGCTCACCGACGTTAACTCTGGCGAATACATTATTGAAACATCATTCATTGGCTACGACAAAGCGTACTCCAACGTTGAGGTAAAAAAGAAAAATATCGAGGTGGAAGATATACGTATGTACGAAACCTCTCACCTACTCGCCGAAACTACAGTCACTGGCGTTAAAGCCCCTATAGTTGTCAAAGAAGACACTGTAGAATTCAATGCTGGCTCATATAAAACTCCTCCAAACGCCGTCATCGAGGATCTGCTGAAACGTCTTCCGGGCGTAGAGGTTGGCTCCGACGGCAAAATCACTGCCAATGGTAAGGAGATTAAGAAAATTTTGGTCGACGGCAAGGAATTCTTTACCGACGACCCCAAAGTTGCATCGAAAAACCTTCCTGCCAACTTGGTTGAACGTCTGCAAGTTATCGACCAGAAAAGCGAACTTGCGCGTATGACTGGCGTTGACGACGGCGAAGAGGAGACAGTAATCAACCTTACCGTAAAGAAAGGGATGAAAAATGGCTGGTTTGGCAATGCTGAGGCCGGCTACGGTACCGACAACCGCTACATCGGCTCATTCAACGTCAACCGCTTCTGGGACGGCAACCAGATTACTCTCTTAGGCAACGCGAACAACACCAACAACCTCGGATTTACCGACGGCAACAGCGGTCGATTCAATCGCTATGGTGGCGACAATGGTATCAACACCTCACAAAGCATAGGTTTGAACTTCAACGTCGGACGTGGCGACACAATCAGAGTGGGTGGTAATGCTCACTATAGCCACTCCAACAAAGTGACACGCCGCCGTCAAAATCGCCAATACCTCCTTGAGAAAGATTCTTATACACAGAATTCAGCTAACGACACTGAGGACGGTGGGCACAACATCTCGGCTAATTTCCGCGTGGAATGGAAGCCCGACTCGTTCAATTCGCTCGATTTCCGCCCTCAATTCAGCTACCACGTCAACAACTCCAACTCAAACGACATCTCCGTCAGCCAAGGTCGCAACCTCTCACTCAATCGCTCTAACTCTGAGGGTCAATCCTACAACGTGTCGGGTCGATTAATCTATAATCACAATTTCAAGCGCGTTCGCGGCCGTTCGTTCTCTATTTCTGCCGACTACCGCTTCAGCAACACTATCGAGGACGAACAGAGCTACGTCTACAACCTTTTCTATCAGCTCTTAGACCAAAATGGCAACGACTCTATCGATGTCTACGACCAATATATCGATAGCCGTCGCTGGACCAACTCATTGAATGCACGCGTGAGCTGGACCGAACCACTCGGACCTGCTGCCAACGGCAATTTCTTGACTATCAGCTACAACGCGCAAGCCAACTGGAACAACTCAGACCGCATCGTTTATGAACGCCCTGTGACTCTTAGCACAGATTTCTGGGAATACGACCTCGGCGGCAACCATTACGAATTGCCTATCCCCGTTGTTGACTACACTCAAATTGAAATGGTTGATTCACTCAGCAACCAATTCCGCAATTCAACATTCCAACACGACATCCGCGCAGGCTTCAAACGCATCCACAAGAAATACAATCTCGAAGCTGGTGTTTCGGTTGTGCCAATCCAAACACAAAGCATCAACCTAACTCACTCAGATAAAACCATTCCTAAGCGTACTGTCTGGAACTTTGCGCCATTCGCTACATTCCGCTACAAGTTTGCCAAGCAAACAAGTTTGACCTTCCGCTACAACGGACGTACGTCGCAACCATCGATGAACCAGTTGCAACCTGTGCCAGACTACTCTAATCCACTCAATATCCGCGAGGGTAATCCGAATCTCGTGCCCACCTTCACCCACCGCATCAACTTGCGTCATCAGCATTTCGATGCCGAAACTCAACGCTCAGTTATGTCGATGCTCAACGTGCAAGTGGCTCAAAACTCAATCATCTCCAAGACGATATTCGACAACGTGACTGGCGGTAGGCGTACTACCTACGAAAATGTCAACGGCATTTGGAGCGCTCGATTAATGAATATGTTTTCGCTGCCGTTCAAGAATAAATTGTTCTCATTCAACAACAACATATTCCTCAACTACAATCGCCGATTGGGTTACAACAACGGTACTATGAACAAAAGCAACTCGCTCAGCGTTAACGAATCATTCAGCATCGCATTCCGACCCGAAAATCTTGAAGTAGAATTGCGACCAAACTATTCGTTCGAAACGACAATCAACTCGGCAAGTAACATCAAAACTACCAACGTACATCGCTACGGTGCGTCATTCTATGCCTCATACACCACACCTATCGACATCATCATCAGCACCGACTTGCGCTTCAATGGCACAAAAGGTTACGCCACAGGCTACGACGAAGACACTTGGATGTGGAATGCATCTATCGCCTACCAGTTCCTCAAAGAAAAGAACGCAACAATCATGCTCCGTGCCTACGATTTGTTACAACAGAGGAAAAACATCAGCCGCTCAGTCACCGCTACTTACATCGACGACACCGAATACAACGCGCTGACACGCTACTTTATGCTGTCGTTCTCATATAAGTTCAACACTATCGGACGTGGCGGCAGCAAAGAAGAATCACGCCCCGAAATCAATGGTGATTACCGTCCTCGCGGACCACGCGACAGTGGCACTCGCCCCCAAGGTCCACCAGCAGGCGCTCCACCCCAAGGCGCCCCTCGCCGCTAATAACCGCTGGCAATAACCATTTGTAACAATAGTCCACTATCTCCTTAGTTATAGCCATTGGTCAGCGCTGCCGTCAATTTCCACAGTTAACAAATCTCTATCATAAAGGCTCGCAAGTCACACCAACTTGCGAGCCTAATTTTATACCTTTTGCAGAGCCATTCACCCCAAACATTTGGTGGAAAACGGCAAAATCGCCAAAAAAATTTGGTGGAAAACGGCAAATGCAAGAGGGTGTGTCAAAGATTTTGGCACACCCTCTCTGAAATTTATCGGTCAGTTTAATTTATTTATCGGTCAGTTTAGTTTATTGTCAATTCACTTTTTTATTTCACCTGATAAACTACTTTCGAAGCAACACCATTAACTACTTTGATGTAAACATTGCCTTGTTGAGGCTCTTCGACGCGAATTCCTTGAAGGTCGTAATATACTGCATCGGCATCGTCGGGTGTTACTACATCAAGCCCAGTCACTTGACAATCCATAGTATATGTAATATCTGGCACAAGCTCTTCCTGACGCTGGGTATTTACTGCTAATGCTTCGTAAATCTTTACCTTTGAGTTCGACAATTCGTAGAACGAGCCGAAGTCGATTGTCATAATCGCATCGCTTGAGAAAGGTCTATTCTGCAATGAGTATATCATCACTCGAGCGTGAGTATCGTCAATCATATTGAATGATACGCTATGCGACGAATGGTTGCTTGTAGCTTTTAGTATCAGTACGCCTGGCTCCATTTCTACGTCGAATTGCAGTGTTATACATCCTGTAGCATTGGTCATTTCGAGATTCAACTGATTGTTGCTTATCTCATTTTCAACAAATTGGAAATCATCATTGCTTTCAGGTACTTATGCCGCGATGCAGTCCGAACCTCTTTTTTAGACTACATTGTTGGGCTACCGTTCGCAAATATAATTAGGAATTTTGAAAAAAATGCAAAATTTGAACATTTTTTTAAAATTATTTTTTACGAGGCTCTCCAAGACGCAAAAGAGGCGCTCCACCGTGGGAGCGCCTCTTCTAATATTTAATCAATGAGTTGATTAGAGTTTGGGACCAGCAGCTACGAGTGCTTTACCAGCTTCGTTGTTTTCAAACTTCTTGAAGTTGTTGATAAACATTTCAGCGAGTTTAGTAGCTTTAGTGTTCCATTCTTCGGGGTTAGCGTAAGTGTCGCGAGAATCGAGGATGTTAGGATCTACGCCGGGGAGTTCAGTAGGAACTGTGAAGTCGAAGATAGGAATTTGTTTGGTAGGAGCTGAAAGGATTGAACCGTCGAGGATAGCGTCGATGATACCACGAGTGTCGCGGATTGAGATACGCTTGCCTGTACCGTTCCAACCAGTGTTTACGAGATATGCTTTAGCACCGCTCTGTTCCATTTTCTTAACGAGTTCTTCAGCATATTTAGTTGGGTGGAGCGAAAGGAATGCTGCACCGAAGCAAGCTGAGAATGTAGGAGTAGGTTCAGTGATACCACGTTCAGTACCTGCGAGTTTTGAAGTGAAACCAGAGAGGAAGTAGTATTTAGTCTGCTCGGGAGTCAAGATTGAAACGGGAGGAAGAACGCCGAATGCGTCAGCAGAGAGGAAAATCACGTGTTTAGCAGCGGGGCCATTGCTTCCGGGAGCGATTTTTTCGATATGTTCGATAGGATAAGAAACGCGAGTGTTTTCAGTCACGCTCTTGTCGGTGAAGTCGATAGTACCATCTTCAGCCACAGTTACGTTCTCGAGGAGAGCGTTTTTGCGGATAGCGCGATAGATGTCGGGTTCGCTTTCTTTGTCGAGGTTGATAACTTTAGCGTAGCAACCACCTTCGAAGTTGAACACGCCGTTGTCGTCCCAACCATGTTCGTCATCACCGATGAGGAGACGTTTGGGGTCGGTTGAGAGGGTAGTTTTACCTGTACCAGAAAGGCCGAAGAAGATAGCAGTGTTTTCGCCGTTCATGTCGGTGTTGGCAGAGCAGTGCATTGAAGCCATACCTTTGAGGGGGAGGTAGTAGTTCATAATAGAGAACATACCTTTCTTCATTTCACCACCATACCAAGTGTTGATAATCACCTGCATGCGAGTTGTGAGGTTGAACGCTACGCAAGTTTCAGAGTTGAGGCCGAGTTCTTGCCAGTTTTCAACTTTAGCTTTAGAAGCGTTGAGCACAACGAAATCGGGAGTAAAGTTGTCGAGTTCTTCCTTAGTAGGACGAACGAACATATTAGTAACGAAGTGAGCTTGCCATGCAACTTCCATTACGAAGCGAACTGCAAGACGAGTGTCCTTGTTAGTACCGCAGAAAGCGTCAACAACATAAAGAGGCTTTTCAGAAAGCTCTTTTGTAGCAATGCCTTCGAGCACGTCCCAAGTAGCGGGAGTGATAGGCTTGTTGTCGTTTTTGTATTCGGGAGAAGTCCACCAGATGGTGTTCTTAGAAACTTCGTCTTCAACGAAGAATTTATCTTTGGGGGAGCGGCCAGTATAAATACCAGTCATAACGTTAACTGCACCGAGTTCAGTTTCCTGACCTTTTTCATAACCTTGAAGTTCAGGGTTTACTTCGTCGATGAAGAGTTCATCCCAAGAGGGATTGCGGTAGATTTTCGGAGTACCGGTGATACCGTACTGAGTTAAATCAATTTTGCTCATTTTAAAGAATTTATATTAGGATTTAAAATTTTCTTGTTTTGAATCATAAGATTGCGCAAATCGTTCGCTCGTTGGCTGAACTATAGCGTCGCGGCTTTCGCCAAACCCTCGTAATTCATGCTCAAACAAACCTACCGTCACAACATTCGTCGCGCCAAATTTGTTCAGAGCAAACAGTTTTTCAACAATCTATTTATTCGAGTGCAAAGTTACGAAATTTTATCGAATTTTGGAAATAGGTTTGACCTCTCATTAATATTTTTTATAACCCCACGCGCGATTTAATAATATAGGCCTTTCTGACGCATTTCTACTGCACTCTCTAAAATATCGAAAAGCTGTAAGTGATGCGGTGAAGATAGGTCTGACCCGGGCGGAGGATAGTGTTTGGAAAGTTAGGATGATTAGGGCAATCTGGCGGAGCTTGCATCTCAACAGCCACAGCATCGTAGTCGCGATAACGTCGTCCTGAGCGACCCACTGGCGAATCATCGAGCCAATTGCCAGTGTAAAGGTGTGCTGCCGAGTGCGACGACCCAATGGTCAATCGTCGGCCAGTGGCAGGCGATTCAACTATCACAGCATCAGCGCGATAGGTTCCCGACTGCAGCTCGTCAGTATCAATAGGTTGCCAGCCGTCGATAAGGTAGGATGTATCGTATCCGCGGTCGAACACCAATACTTCAAATGGCTCATGGAAGTCGCGTTCAAGGCTCTTTGGCTCGCGAAAATCCATAGGCGTATCATCAACCGCTTTTATCTCGCCTGTCGGGACCAACATATCGTCGGAGGGCACATAGCGCGAAGCGTTGATTTTGACCACATGGTCGAGACAACTGCCAGCATCCTCGCCCCTCAAGTTCCAATATGCGTGGTTTGTGAGGTTGACAATCGTTGGCCTATCGGTTTTGGCTTTCAGTTCTATATCGAGGGTACATTCAGCCTCGAATTTATACACTACCTCAACCTCAAGGCGTCCGGGATACCCCTCCTCGCCCTCTTCAGCCACATAGCTATACTTTACGCCGTCGGCAAGCAATTCGGCATCCCATAGCTGATTTTGGAATCCCTCACGTCCGCCATGCAGCGCTGCGTTTCCTCTATCGTTGGCATCGAGCGTATAAGTTGTGTCATCAATCGTAAATCGCGCGCCACCAATACGATTGGCATAGCGTCCCACAGTTTTGCCGGCACATGGGCCGTCGTAAAACCACGAGGTTGGGTCGGGATAGCTGAGCGCCACCTCCTTGAGATTTCCGTCCCTATCGGGCACGATAAACGAGGTTATTCCTGCGCCAAGATTCGACAGCTCGACGCTCGCCCCATTGGCAGGATTTGTAAAGCGAAATAGACGTATAATTCCCTTAGGAGAATCAACTTCACGTGTGGTAATCTGCATATTATTCATTTTGCTACTGTTGAAGCATTAATATCTATCATTCAATCATAGATTGATATGCGAATTTAGAAATAATTCCGCAAAAATCAAAAGGGCCGTATATGCCAAATCAATAAGGGCCGTATATGCCAAATCAATAAGGGCCGTATATGCCAAATCAAAAAGGGCCGTATATGCCATTAGCATATCGGTCCTCGAAATCAGTTATGCAACATTCTTGTGTGTTTCCTTTGCAGCCGACGCGCGATTAGTCTACGTTGTAATCCTTAAGTGTTGACTGTAGTCGCTGGCGGGCAAAAAATATGCGCGACTTAACTGTGCCGAGTGGCAAATTCATCTTCTCAGCAATCTCGCTATATTTATAGCCTGCGATGTGCATCGAGAATGGGATTCGATACTCGTCGGAAAATGCGTTGATTGCAGCCGAAATCTCCTTGACGGCAATAGAACCTTGAGGTGTATCAAAGCCCGACTCTTGAGGAAGATTCAAGTGATACAAATCCTCTGATTGGTCGATGACCGTAGCAGAGCGCACCGTCTTACGATAGTTGTTAATGAAGATGTTGCGCATGATAGTGAACACCCACCCTTTGAAGTTGGTGTTGTCGACATACTTATCTTCATTATCAAGAGCCTTAAGAGTTGTGTCCTGAAGAAGGTCGTAGGCGTCGTCGCGGTTTGAAGTCAACTGATACGCAAAGTTCAGAAGGTTGTTCTGAAGTGCAATTAACTTCGTTTGGAATTTTTTGGATGACATAACTGTAGGTTTTAATAAAATTTATAAGGATTAAGATGGCTCTTTGTGACCTTTTTGTAACATATCCATGGCGCAAATATACATCAGTTTTTTCTAATTCCAAACTTTTTTGCATTTTTTTTGCGATTTTTTTACAAAGTTTTCTAAAATTTTTCTAACTCACTTTATATCAACACCTTTCGATTAACAAAAACTAACATATTTTCACTCAATTAGCTTTGCTTTTTCCGACACTCTTAGGTAGATTTATTGTTGATTCTGTTCTGTATTTCCAAAACACGCCTGTTACAATTTTTGTTCATTGTGACATTATTGTTACATTTTGACACAACAACGAACAATAGCGGTAGCCGCAATTAAGGCACAGCTTCGCAGCGCATGGGGATGAGATAGAGTCGTACCGTCAGCTCGTTACATTGAATAATGGACTATCTCGCTTCACCTCGCAGTCGGCACGAGGAAAATTATTATTTGTCAATAAGTAATTAACTGAAAAGCATCCATAGGAATTAGGCGGATTACGGCGCCGCCTGAGGGTGCGAGGTCGAAATGTAGTCGTGATGAGCCCATAGCCGCTGCACACTGCTTGCAAAACAGTTCGACCGATTCCTCGTCGGTTGACGACGGTGCAGTAATATTCACAATCGTTTCAAAACTGAGCGTACGCTTGGGATCTACAGATGAAGCAGGCGAGTCGGCCAACCATACCGCTCTATATCTACCCTCAGGCAGGAACGAAAGGTCAACATCGAGTGTTCGCGCTTCATCATTGGTCAAAGCGCCAATCCACCACTCTTCGCCTTTGCGTTTAGCGATGACTATGTTCTCCCCTATTGAACCTTCGATGGGGCGCGTTTCATCCCAAGTTGAGGGAACAGCAGAAAGATACGACACTATTTCGGGCGATTTATTATATTCACTGGGGGCATCGCAGAGCGTCGCAAGCCATTGGTCGAAGACCACAAACAACGCCATTTCATGCGCTCTCGTACACATACTCATAGGAGGCACGCTATCAATATCCTGAGGCTTAAATTGCTCCATAGGAACGCTTCGCATTGAGCCCGGAGTATAATCCTGCGGACCAGCAAGCGAGCGAATGAATGGGAACGTAACGTGATGCTCAGCGGTCAGTGTCTTCTCCCAGAAATTACATTCTGCGCCACGCACAGCTTCGAAGTTGAGCACGTTGGGATATGTGCGATTCAAACCATTGGGCGTTGGGCAGCCATGGAAATTGACAACCATTTGCTCATCAGCAAGGCGTTTAGCGAGTTGACGCATCCAAGTCATCGCTACTTGGTCGTTGCGCTCAAAGAAGTCGATTTTAGCACCACTGACGCCATAATCTTTCATCTTCTTAATCCAATCAAATGGAGCACCAACGGCACATGCCGACCATGTCCACACGATAATGCCGACGCCGCGCTCACGGCCATAGTCGCACAACTCACGGATGTAGCTCTCAGACCACCCAGCGTCGAGCGTCATATATTCTATGCCATTGTCGGCAGCCCAATCTATATAATATTTGTATAGTTCTTTCGACAAGTGACGATTTCCGACGGGGAAATCAACCCCTTCGACTACCGCCTTGTGCCACCATTCCCATGCGCTACGACCTGCGACAATCCACGACGTATCTTCAATTTCACAAGGGTCGGCCAACAGATACACGAGCTCATTGTTCAAGAGCGATGCATCGTCGTCGCTTACCACAAGCACTCGCCATGGATAAGTGCGTGTGCCTGCAGTGTGGGCGATATAGTCCTCACGTTCATAAACAAGGTGTTGCGAATACCAAGTGCCTGGCACCGAGCGGTCTTCGTCGAGATAGTGACGAGGATAGCCCGCCCACATACCTCGCGGACTTAGCGCATCATGTTTGCGAATATACAAACCGGGGTAATCATACACATTAGCCTCAGTCATCACTACGTTGACACCCTCAGGCGTGCGGAAGAGAGTAGGACCAACTGAGAATGCAATGCTATCAATATCAGCCAGCGTGTCGTAGTGGCGATGCAAGCGTTCGAAATTACGATATCCTTCGTGGACTGGGAAACGACGGTCAGAGGTAGCCTCTTTTTGCATATATGTATTGCGGTCACACTCTGGGAACCACACTTCGGGCGACTCCTTGAAACGCGTTCTGAACATTTCATCAGCGATATAAATCGAGTCAGCCAAATAGGTATCCCACTTAAATGCCACACCCTCGTTATATGCGCGCATACTCAGAGTGTATGCGCCACGGTCGAATGTGAGCAACAATTCATTATAACGCTCTGGGATAGAATTATTTTTACCAACAACTACAGCTACCTCGCTGTCGACGCTACGGCGTGCTACTGATGTCACTTTACCGCGACCTACCACCCGCCCATCGGTCAACTGCATACCAATCTCAGTGGGCAAAACTACAGGGTTGTTTTTGAAATCAATTGAATATTCAGTCGAGCCGGCGACGCTGACATTAAAACGGATGTTACCGTCGGGTGATGACACACGATACTCCTTTGCACCACACGCAAGCGATGCAACAATTGCTATTGCAGCAATAAATAGACGTTTCATTGTAACTATTGATTTTTATCAAACATCGGCCATCATAGGCAACCGATACTATAAATTAGATTTCTGTCGATATTCCGAGGGCGTCATACCTGTTTCCTTCTTGAAACATTTGGTGAAATATTTCGGGTCAGAGAAGCCCACATTGTACGCAATCTGTGAGAAATTGAGCTTAGAGCGCACAACCAGTTCTTCAGCGCGCTGCATGCGAAGCTTGCGCACAAAGTCGGACGGCGACATACCTACGAGAGCCTTTATCTTCCCATAAAATACCGTGCGACCCATATTGACTGCGTCGGCCAAGTCCTCTATCTTCAGGTTTTCGTCGGAGATTCTTGTTTCGATATATTTCAGCAACTTAGCCATCATCTCCTGGTCGGCATCGGTTATGCTGGGCGACTCAAGACGATACTCGTGAGGTGTAGGCTCTGCAGCTTGCGCTTCATGCACAGAAGTTGATTGTGCTAATTCAACAGGCAAACCTTCAGCTGTTGCGCCATCCGACACTGGAGCCTCTGGCATCGATTTAATATCTCTACCGAGCTGTTCAAAATAGGTTTGCTGCAACAATCCTCGCTGAGCTATGATTGAAGCAATGCGCTGACGAAGATATGTAGCACTAAATGGCTTGGTAATATAGTCGTCAATACCTTCGCGCAAGCCTTGCACGCGGTCCTCAATCGACGCTTTAGCCGAAAGCACTATGATTGGAATATGGCTGAGCGACTTATTCTGCTTGATATTATGCACCATTGTCAAGCCGTCCATTTCGGGCATAGTGACATCGGTGACAATAAAGTCGGGTTGGAGTTTTTCAGCTTTCTGCAAGCCGATTTTTCCATTCGGCGCCTCAACCACATTGTAATCAGCCA
Source organism: Muribaculaceae bacterium (assembly GCA_017629835.1). Taxonomy (GTDB): domain Bacteria; phylum Bacteroidota; class Bacteroidia; order Bacteroidales; family Muribaculaceae; genus JAGBWK01. Next base: position 12,586 of record JAGBWK010000007.1, read on the forward strand.
ATAAAATGTCGCGGAGGAATTCGCGGAGGTCCTTATTGTCCTCTACTATCAGAATGGTGATTCGACTATCGGACTTAGCGCGGCTATTAGCATCCGTATTCGATGCGCTTGACTCAGCTTCAGCGCCAACGACGCCGTTCGACGTAGCATCCGATGTAATATACGTCGATACATTATTGTCATCGACCGCATCAGAACTTCTAAACCCACGCTCAAGCATTGAATTGACAAGTTCAAGCATTTCGTTTGCATTCCGACGCACCTTGTTGAGATGCTCACGTCCTTTGTCGGTGAGTTGCTCCGATTCAAGCACCTCGACCACTGGGCTACCAATAAGCGTCAACGGCGTGCGCAATCGGTGTGATGCCTCGATAAAGAAATCATGCTCTTTGCGGTGAACAATCTTCATCATCTGACTCTTGCGATAGAGCGTATATAAATATATGAGTGCAAAGAGAAATATCAACACCCCTATAGCGATGAGTATCTTCGCCCAAATCGACTGCATGAACGTCGGCTTAACCAAAATGTCAAATTCACGAGTGTTGTCGACCCATATACCGTCGGCATTCGTACTCCGGATATACAATCGGTGAGTGCCGGGATTCAACTGATTGAGATAGACGGTGTTGGCATTATCAATGTATGTCCAATCATGTTCCTTGTCGATTTTATACGCATATTGCACATTGTGATTTTCAGGATAATCGAGTGCAGCAAACGTAATCGAAAGGTTTCTTACCCCCGGCGGCACCAAAATGCGCCCGGGATTAAGGAGTCGGCGACGCTCGGCATCACCCTGCAACTGAACACCCGTAATTACTATCGGCGACACATACGAGCTCGCCTCAACATTGCCCGGCGAAACAATTGTTGCACCTCCAGAGCCACCAATCCAAATATCGCCATTGATAGGATTTATCACAGGCTCTGCCTCAGTAAATTCCGACGTATTGTCGAACGCCTTCAGCACCAACGTGTAGGCACTGCCAGTCTTGGGATTATATACCACAAGCGTCGATTCGAATACGATTACAATATTATTGTCCATATCCTCAATCATCGAAAGAGCATTACCGAAGAGGTTTGTTGCCTGCAGTATCGAGTGAGGCGTATCGCCCGAATTGAGGGGCTGGAATTGTAGATTTGGCTTTAGAATACCCGCCGAAGGGATACGCTGAATGTGCTCCCCATGAGGCAGGATATATAGAGTGCCGTCAGTAGCAAGTAGCGAATGCATCACATCACCCGTTGTTATCATCGTAGAGTCACCAACAGCTCCACCTGTAGCATAAAACTTAATGTCGGCCGGCGACTCAAATTTATTGGAGAACGTGAGCAACCCATTGGTACAAGAAGCCACAACGGCTCCCTCTGGAGTGTTAGTAATACGTCTTACGTTGCGGAACGCATCAATCGGATAGTTTTTCAGCTCATTGTTCGCACTGATAAAGCTATACGACCCATCGGTCGAGGGCTTCGCTAACAGCAAGCCACTTCCGTAGGTTGCCACCCAAATATTGCCGAGGTTATCCTGATTGAAATGATAGACAGTGTCGCAAGGTATTGAATACGGGTCGTTGGGGTCGTGTACATAATTACGCACCGCTCCCGAAGGAGATATTACGAACAATCCTTTGCCCTTCGTACCCACCCAAATATTCTGCTGAGCATCCTGCTTCATCGTATAGATTCGGTCAGCAAAAGCTATTCGGGAGGTTGATTGCACAACGCGAGATGTCGATTGACCAGTCGATTGCTGTCCAAGATATGAAATAAACTTACCACTGGCATCGAATTTTGCAATATTACCCGAGGCTGTACCAAGAAGCATTGCGCCGTCGTCGGTTGGGCATATCGAACGAATTTCATCGTTGTCGTTCAACTCTGCTGCTCTGTAATATTCGTTTTGGAAGTTTACCGCCACGAGGTTGTGCGACGAGCTCAACCAAAGATTACTCTGATTATCAACGAAGAACACCTCGATGTTAGGAATACTTGCATAATTGAAGAATTCCGAAACTATAGGGAATGGCACAATCTTATCCGACTCTGAATCGTAATAGCCAAACACACCACCAGCAGGCGCAAGCCATACGTTGCCAAACTTGTCCTCAACCCACAATGAGCGAGTGGAGCGAGTGGGCTCAGCAGGAATATGGTCGTAAGGGATTATTCGGCCAGTGCTATGCACATTGTCGTAAAGCACCACCTTACCTGAACGTGTCAAAGCCCAAATGCGGTTGTTGGAGTCGACGCGTATCTCGCTGATTTCAAGATTACTACTTGCAACACCCTTGATTGAGAGCATACGAACGCTATTGGCATTGCAGCTATACACCATTACGCCACTATTAGTTGCGACAATCAAATAATTCTCATCATACTGACACAAATCATTGATTCGCTTCAACCCCGAGGGCTTATGATACACTTTTATGCTTGAGTCGCCCTGCTTGTATTTATATGGAGTTCCGTCGGCAGTAACCAAATAGGTATTACCGTCGCCCATTGACTGCTGGAACTTGAAATCGCCCTTTGCAGCCACATCAGAGCCATAAAGCTGGATGCCACTATTGGTGAACACCCACTCATTGCCAAACCCGTCGACCTCAACCTTCAGTATTTCAGTCGCATCGGGGTCAAGACGTTTTATATCGTAAATCTCTACGCAGCTATCTTGTTCAAGCGCACTGACATCGATGCGTGCATTGAACGACGTTTCATCGCCCAAAAGCCAAACATAGCCTTCGCTCGAAGCCAATCCCTTGGCCGTAAATTTCTGAGGGGTAGTCTTTTGCAGTTTTTCACGTATTGGATAGAATTTACCAGTTTGAGTATCAAGGTAATACACATTATGGTCGAATGTCGTAATCCACACATGGCCTGCCGTATCGGGAAGCAAGTCGACTATACGATTCGACGACAATTTGCCAGCCGAAGCACTTGAGCGGAAATTACTGAACTCATATCCGTCGAAATAGGTCAACCCATTCCATGTGGCAATCCAAATCACATCGTTGCAATCCTGCGATATATTGGAAATATTGTGAGAGGGAAGCCCATCGCGCAAGCCATAAGCTCTCGCACGCAGCGATTGCTTGGCTTCGGCCATTAATGGCGCCCCCAATAGTAAGAGCGCTAACACTATTATATATATATGTGCGCAGAAACTACGGAGTGTCATTTTGTATCTGTTATGCATTTCTTACGGTTTTAATTTAAGGATTGCAAGCGAAGAGATGCAAGTCGGCACCCCTCGCTGATAGGCAAAGTTAATGAAGATTCACCAATTATGCAAATTTGGCGTAAGGATAATTTTTTACACCTTAAATGACGAATTTTCCCCCTATGCTTGGTATATTTATAGCAAATTTGCAATGTTAAATAGTGTGCCGTAATGCGAAATTCCAACACTTTGAGAATCAAGCAATTGCAACAAAGCCACTATTCGACAAAAACAACAGAATCAACCAATCAACCATTAATATCATGATTAAGAACTTCTCAAAACTTCTGCTATGTGCGGCAATTGCCCTGACATCATGCAGCTCAGTCGATGAGCCTGAGATGACTGAATCAACTGGCGAAACCGCGAAAGTAGCCATCGGCATATCTCGTGCCGACGCTCAAGAGTTTACCGAAGCTGGAATCACCAACATTACGGTTTTCGTTTACCACAACGAGCGCAAAGGCACAACTCTTTTCTGCGAAAAAACAATGGATGTGGCCGACGGAATGTTTGAAATGGAATTCCCAATCGGCGAAACATATCAAACGTTTGTTGTAGCCAATGCTCCTTCAATCACCGAGAAAGAAGAGATAGCTACTGTTGCTATCAATCTCGACCCCAAAGCGCCAGCCGACGTATGGATGTCGCAGGTGGTTAAATTCGCTTCCGACAAGTCTGTTTCGGAGGTAGAACTGACTCTCAACCGTCGCGTTGCTCGCGTCAGCTTCGAGCCTGCTGAAACCGCTGAAGAGCTGGCTGCTATCACTGATTACGACAACCTTAACATTCGCTTCACCAACATAGCTACCAAGATGCTTGTCAGCGGAGCAAAAGCTGAAGCAGGCGAAACTACAGTTTCAGCATCAGCTGCTGACGGTTTTAAAGCTACAATCTACACATTCGATACATCTTCGTTGGCTGTCAACGGCAAACTCTTCCTCGAATACACCAAGGGTGGCGCTGTTGTCAACACTTCTCGCGAACTCGACTGCGCAACATCTTACGGAGCTTCGAAAAGAGTCAAATTGATAGTACCTATCACTGACCCGGGCCTCGTAGAAAATCCATGGTCGGGTATGCGTGCTCGTGCTGAGTTGCGCTCACCAATCACATTTGAAATTTCAGAATTCTAAACGCTGCTACAATTATAATCATGAAAGCATTCAAGAAATACACTCTGTTGACCCTCGCGGCGCTGACAATGATTTCATTCAGCAGCTGCAAAGAAGAAGAGGTTTACGACACCTCGGTCACACGCGATTTCCAGATGACGCTCAATGGTGCTGAATACAAAAACCTCAATGAGGATTCTCACACCTATGGCGAATGGGACGTGTTCGTCTACTATGGCGACGGCAAATTCAAAGGCAACTACAAAACTCAATATCGTTTTGCCTTAGAAAATGGCGACTACAAAATCTTCGGTTTCACTTGCGCACTCGCTACTCGCGTTTGCCCAACAATGACTCCCCTCAACGATATTTATATCCCTCAGGAGCCTGAAGCCAACCTACAATTTGGCGTTTCAAACGTAGTTAACTACAAAGCTGGCGACCCACTGCGTCTTGATATGACTTACCGCAAAGGTATGTTGCGTCTTCGCTCTGCCGACGAAAAAGCTGATAAGAGCTACGCCTACATCCGCACTAAAATCTCTACTCCCGTAACTGCTTACCACATCGCCGACGAAGGTGTACAGACCAACTACGACGAACCTATGGTAATCGTACGCGAGAAAGAGACATCAGGTGGTATCGGCTTTGCTGAAGACTTACTTTTGGTAGGCACACCCGACCACAAAGTAAACATCACAATCGACTATCTCGACCAAAATAAAGAGGTAATTAACTCTAAGGAATTTGCTGAAGCATTCACAGTGCTCCCCAACGACACTACCAACGTACAATTCCTCCTCAACAACCCCGACGAAAAGGTAATTGTTGACTACACCGTCACTATGGGTTCTGTTGACTGGATTGACCAGACTGAATATCCTTCAGTTCCTGTTGAGGTGCCCGACGGATACACTTACGTTGCTCCTGCCGACGACGTCAACACTACAATCAAGTCGCTTATGAACGACGAATCAGTTGACCACATCCGCATCTTCCTCAAAGCTAACGAAGAATACTCAATCAGCGCATCAACACTCGAGACAATCACCAAGTCGATATCAATCTTAGGCCAAACTCCTGGCTACGGTCAGCAGCAGACCAACATAGTATTCGAAGGCGCACTCGCTCCTAATGGCAACATGGATGCAATCCACTTCGAAAACCTCAACATCTCTATGACTGGTGCTCGTATGTTCAACATCCGCAACCAAGAATTCAACATCGGTGAAGTTGCGTTTGTCGACTGTACATTTGCCGACTGGACTGGCATCATCTGGAATCAGGTAACCAATGGCAACAACAAGCAAGTAGTAGGCACCGTACGCATGGAAGGTTGCCAAGTGATTAACTACACTGCTGCTTCCAACCCATTGTGGTATCTCCCAATCAACTACCAAGCACCTATCAGCAAGTTTATCTTCAAGGGCAACTTGTTCCACGGCAAAGATTTCAAGACTCGCACTATAATCCTTTCACGCTTGACTAAGATGGTCAACCCCATTGATATCATCGTTGAAGACAATACATTCATCGACACTAAGGGCACTGCATTCACATATTTCGACATCGACGGCAAGGCTGCTGAACAGCTCAACCTCAAGGTCAACAACAACATCATTTCTGGTGCATTATCATCTGGCACTTGGTTCAAGCTCGGTAAGACCACATCAATCGAAGCTTCGGGCAACACTCGTACTGCTGGCTACGAAATGAACTATGGTGTCGAAGCTCCTACTGAAGTGTCAACCACTTATAGTGAATTGCTCAAACAATTGAATCTCTAATCATCACACCCTAAAGTATTATGAACCGTATATTTTTAACTATATGTATTGCGCTGGCAAGTGTCTTTGCTTCTTGGGCTCAGACTGCCACCGTTACTGGTACCGTTATTGACGAAGAGGGTCCGCTGATTGGAGCTTCAGTGCTTGTTAAAGGTACTTCAAACGGCACTGCAACCGACTTCGACGGTAATTTCGAGCTCAAAGATGTCGACGTAAAAAATGCTGAACTCGTGTTCAGCTACGTCGGCTATATGAACAAAACTGTGAAACTCGATGGCCGCACCTCTGGCATCGAAGTATTCATGGAAGCTAACACTCAATTAATGGAAGAGGTGGTCGTAATCGGCTACGGTACGATGAAACGTGCCAATGTGGCAGGCGCTATGACCAGCGTTGACGCTCAAGCAATCGAACGTCTCCCAGTTGCCAACGTCGGTGAAGCGATCATCGGTCGTATGCCTGGTGTGCAGGTAACTACTGCCGACGGCTCGCCCGACGCTGAAATCACCGTTCGTATCCGTGGTGGTGGCTCAATCACTCAGTCGAATCAGCCTCTCGTTCTTATCGACGGCTTCGAAGGCTCACTCAACGACGTTCCTCCAACCGACATTGAAGATATCCAAGTACTTAAGGACGCTGCTGCAACCGCTATCTACGGTGCTCGCGGTGCTAATGGTGTAGTGCTCGTAACTACCAAAAAACCTCAGGACGGCAAAGTTTCAGTCAACGTAAATGCTTACGTCAAGACCTCAGAACTTAGCCACAAAATGGATGTCCTCACCCCCTACGAATTCATCCGCGCCAACTGGGACCGCAATGCGCCCAAAGGTAGCAGCCAACGCACAAGCTTCGGCAACACCTTCGGCCAGCCTTACGAATTCTACATCTATCAAGGCTACGCTGGTACCGACTGGCAAGACGTGATTTTCGGCACTCACCCCATTTCATCGGCTGTCGATGCTAACATAAATGGTGGTAACGACCGATTCAAATTCAAGCTCTCATACATGCACCAAGAGCAGCCTTCGGTTATGCCTGAGAATGGTTTGACTCAGAACAACGTCAACCTCACAATGAATCTCAAACTTTGGGACTTCCTCTCAGTTGAATACCGCACTCGCTACATGAACAAAACTCTCCGTGGTCGCGGCACTGAAGGTATCTCACTGCTCGACGCTATGCTCGAACAGCCCACCTACGGTTTGCAGGACTTCACTCAGCTCCCCGACAACAACCTCATCATCGACGAAAGCAACTTCTCTGAATCGTACCACTACGACCCATTGGAAACTAACCGTCGATTCTACCGCAACCGCTACTCATGGCTCTTAAACATGGGTGGTGCACTCAATTGGACTATTATCAAGGGTATGACTATCCGCAACGAGTTCGTTTACGAAGATTTCTCTGAACGCAACCGCATTTTCAATGCTGCTGAATCTAACTCCGACTCTCGTACGGTTGGTCCTCACCTTAAACAAACCGACAAAACTCGTAACCGCTGGCAGTTGACCAACACTTGGAACTACACATTCCGCCTCAACGACGTGCACGACATCGCTGTGATGCTCGGTCAGGAAATGAAGCACGAACAGACCAAGCAGAAATACAACTACATTGGTTACTTCCCCGACAATATCGACGCTGAAAAGGCATTCGACAACTACGCACTCGGTACTGTTATCTCGGCTACATCATCAAGCCCCTCTCCTATCCGCACACTTTCGTTCTTCGGTCGTGCAAACTACTCATTCGACGACCGCTACATCGCAACCTTCACTCTCCGTGCCGACGGCTCTTCGAAGTTTGCTAAAGAAAACCGTTGGGGTTACTTCCCCGCAGGTGCGTTAGCTTGGCGTATCTCTAACGAAAACTTTATGCGCGACGTAACCTGGATTTCTGAATTGAAGCTCCGTGCTTCATTAGGTATGTCGGGTAACGACCGTATCGACTCCGACCTTTACCTCAACCTCTACAAGCTTGGCGACATCAGCAAGGCTGCAGGCTGGGGCGAAAAAGGCAACTACTACTACGAAATGGCAAGTAAATACCCCGTTAACCCTAACGTTAAATGGGAAACTACTATCACTCGTAACATCGGTTTCGACTTCACAGTGTTAAATGGTAAAATCGACGGTAGCGTCGACGCTTACTGGAACACTACTAAGGACCTTCTGCTCGAAACAGTTATCCCCGGCGATACTGGTTTCGAAAAGATGATGACCAACGTAGGTCAGACCTCTAACCGCGGTATTGAATTAAACCTCAATGCTTGGGTGTTTGAAAACAAGGATTGGACTGTAGGTCTTAACATGAACATCGGTTTCAACCGTGGTAAGATTGACAAGCTCAACCGCGATGAGCTCTCGTTCTACGCTACTGCCGACAAAATCGACGTTAACGACGACGTGTTCTGGTACACTGTGGGCGAATCAATGGGTACTATCCTCGGCTATGTCAACGACGGCATCTACACTGTCGACGACTTCGACATCGTGAAGGACGGTAACCACTACGCTTACAACCTCAAACCAGGCATCGTCGACTGCTCACTCTTGACTGGTACTCCTCAACCCGGTTATCCTAAATATAAGAAATTGAGCGACAACCCCGATGATCCTAACCGCTACATCCTCACTACCGACGACCGCCAAATCCTCGGCAAAACTACACCCGACTTCTCAGGTGGTTTCGGTGCTAACGTGAAATTCCGCGACTTCGACCTCGCTGCTCAATTCAACTTCATGGTCGGCTTCGACGTGCTCAACACCAACCGTATGAAGCTCAGCCTCGTGCCCGCTACTGGTACTTATCAAAACCTCGACGGCGCATTCCGCAACATGTGGTTTGCTTACGACGAAAATGGCAACAACATGAAGGCCGACGACCCTGCAACTTATGCTGAATACAACAAAAACGCTACTATGTGGAACCCCTCGAACATGACCAAGACTTTCGTTTCGAGCTACTACGTTGAGGACGGCTCTTTCTTGCGCCTGCAAAACCTCACCTTAGGCTACACTATCCCGGAACGCATCACTAAGAAAATTGGCATGAATCGTTGCCGCTTCTACGCTACAGGCTACAACCTCTTAACATTCACTGGTTACCAAGGATACGACCCCGAAGTCAACATCGGCGAAGGCATCGCTCCTAACCAAGACTATAATATGTATCCTCGAAGCCGTTCTTACTCACTCGGTGTTCAGCTTACTTTCTGATAAAATTGAATCATAATTAATCTCTTTGAAAATTATCTTATGAAACTCAACATATTCAAACTTGCAGGGATAGCCGGAATCGTAACGCTCGGAGCCGTAACTACTTCGTGCGACGACTTTCTTGATGTTGCGCCCAACTCATCTTTCTCGGCTGAAGAAATTTTCGAGTCGGAAACTGAGACCAAAGCAATGCTATCAACAATTTATGCTTACTTGACCAATAACAACCTCTACGGCAACAACTTGCCCTACGCTTTCGACACTAATACTGATGTTGAAATGCGTTCAGCTGTAACTGAGCTCTCTACCTCAGGTAACGGCGACGAGGTTCACTGCTTCGATATGGCTCCTTACTGGAATACTCTCGAATCAACTTGGAATCAGGCATACAAAACAATCAACTACTGCAACGACTTCATAGCCAACATCAAAAACAGCTCTAAATTCTCGACCGAAGTCGGAGTTGACGGCCCAACTGCTATGCAGCAAATGTATGGCGAAGCTCGCTGCTTGCGTGCAATGGTTTACTTCGACCTCATCCGCACATGGGGCGACGTAGTGTTCCGCACCGACCCAACTTCAACCGACGACGACTTCTATAATGAAGGCGTTACCAATCGCGACGACATCTACGAGTGGCTTATCAACGACCTCAAAGATACTGAAAAGTATATGATACCCGCAATCGACATCCAAGAAGGTGTTGAACGTGCATCGCTCGAATACTGCCAAGGCTTAATCGGACAGCTTGCCCTCTATCGTGGTGGCTACAGCCTTCGCCCCGGCGGCACTATCGGTGTCATGGAACGTCGTCCCGACTACCTCGACTACTACAAAATCGCTCGCGAATATCTCGGCAAAGTAATCACCGACAATCGCCATAGCCTCGCGCTCGAATCATTCGAAGATATGTGGCGCGGCGAGTGCAACTACACTGTGCTCAAGAATGGCGACGTGATTTTCGAAATTCCTATGCTTGCCGAATCGTCGGGCAACCTTGGCTACCGCTACGGTGTGCCTATCGGCTACAACGAAGACAAGCCCGGACACGTATATGGTGGTGCTTCCAACCGCGCTACTTTCTGCGGTCTTTACCCCTTCACTTTCGATGCTCGCGACCTTCGTCTCGACGTGACTTGCGCTCCCATCAGCTATAAAGAGGACCTTCAACCTCAAATCAACTTCACTGGCAACAAATGTGTATGCTCTTGGGGTATCGGCAAATGGAGCAAGCTCTATATGTCAACTCCTATGAAGAGCTCGGCTGGTAATACTGGTATTAACTCTATCCGCCTCCGCTACGCCGACGTTCTCCTTATGTATGCCGAAGTTGTCAACGAACTCGAAGGCCCAACTGCTGCAGCTAAAGATGCTCTCAAGCAAGTACGTCGCCGCGCATTCGAGCCTATCAACCACGCCGAAATGGTCGATGACTATGTCGACAACTTAACTTCAAAAGAAGATTTCTTCAAAGCTATCGTCAACGAACGCGCATGGGAATTTGGTGGCGAAGGTGTTCGTAAATACGACCTCGCTCGCTGGAATCTCTATAGCGAAACTATCTACAACACATTCCATAAATTCTTAGACTGGGGTCTGCGTGCCGCTGGTCAAGGTATCAAAGGCGAAGTTCGCGACTACGCTTACTACCTCGAAAACAAGGACGCTAACGAAAAAGTGCTCTCTATCGAAATTCGTGGTCTTAAGGAAACAGTAAGCCAGGACGACATACCCCCAGCATCGCAAGGATGGCAGCGTGTTGCTTACGCAGCAAGCTGGTGGGTGCTCGACAATGAGCTCGGCGATTTCACCGCTCCCGACAACCTCAAATGGAGCTTCCGTGGTTTCATCAACTGGAACAACTACGAAACAGTTAAACCTACCGACGTGTTGCGCTACATCGCTCCATATCCCACAGGCATCATCACAAGCCATCGCGGCTCTATTAAGCAAGAATACGGCTACCGTTAATCACCTTACAACATAATCGTCATGAAATCAAACATATTGAAAACGATATTCTCACTCGCTCTTGCAGCTGGCGCTACTGTTTCGCTCAATAGCTGTAAGGAAGAAGTATTCACTTCTCGCGGTGACCTTTTTCAGCCTCGATTCGCTCTTGAAGAAAGTGTGGAGGTGAAAAACAACAACGATGCTACCTGCGTTTGGTACGAAGTCAACGACGCCGTTAGCTACACTGTAGAACTAAACACAAACAACTATTTCTACGAAGAGGGGCTCTATATGCTTTTCGACACAAAGGAAAGCTATTTCCAATTGACCGACCTCCCTTACGGCACGAAATTCTATGTTCGCGTGCGCTCTAACGCAGCCGACCCAATCAACAGCTCTCGTTGGGCTAAATGCGAATTCACTACCGAAGTGCGTCCCGAATATGCGCAGATTCTTAATGGCATTTCTCGCTCTGACATTCAAGACGAATCAGTAAAAATCTCTTGGATGGTCGATCTTAGCAACCCCGCCGACTCGTTCAGCGTGAAGCCAGCTATGGATCCTCTGCTCCCCGAAATCACTGATTACATCCCTGAAGAATCGCGAGTATCAGGAGAAATGATTGTTGAAGGCCTCACCCCATCGACTCTCTACAACGTCAACATCTACGACACATCAAAGCCTCGTAAATACGACAAACCTTACAACACCGTAACATTCCGCACAACTGGTCCTGCGCCTCAAACTGTTGAAGTTGGCATTACCGACGACCTCTCTGCTATGCTTCTCGCTGGTAATGACGACCCCGACACTCCCGAAGGCACTGTCTACAGCCTGCCCGAAGGGTCTACCTACATCGTAACACCTTTCGCAATGAAGAAAGGCTTCGTTGTTCGCGGTCCCGAAACAGGCACTAAGCCAGTCATCGTGATTAATGGTAACTGGGCTCCATACTCTGGCTCTTACATCAGCGTATTCGGTTGGGAAAATGTTGAAATTCGCAACTCTGCTATCAACCAATACTTCTTCAACTCTGGCGTTGCATACACCATTGAGCAAGTCAACCTTATCAACGTGAAGTTCGTCAACATCACTCGCGCATTCTGGCGCCACAAAGATGCCAACAAGAAAGTGGTGAAAGAATTCACTATCGACAACTGCTGGTTCGACCTTTGTGGCAACAATGGCGATTACGGCGGCTTGTACGGCTTCCTCGCACTTGGCTCAGCTGGTAAGGGTGCAGTAGCCGACTACGACCAAATCGATAAGCTCGTAATCAGAAATTCTACTTTCAGCCGATGCTGGAATCATAGCAACAACACTGGTTGGCAGAACTTCTTGGCTCACAATGCTTCATATCAGCCTGTCGACTTTACGCTCGAAAACTGTACGTTCTACGACTACTGTATCAACAACCGCTTGATTGACCTCTCTTCTACTGAAAAGTCGAAAGTCACCATTCGCAATATCATCATTGCAAGCCCCTGCGGCGAATTGCTCGCTCTCGGCTCTGGTTCAAAGAATACTTTCAGCAACAACTTCATCACTACCGACTACAAACTTGGTGGCTCTGCTATCAAAGCAACTAACCTCGGAGTTTCTGCTGCTGACCTGTTCCGCGACCCTGAAAATGGCGACTACACTATCGTCGACAAGTCATCGCAAGCTTACCAGATGCAGGCAGGCGACCCACGTTGGTTGCAATAACCATACGTATTAAATAATTATGCAATACCAACATAATAAAAAAATGTTCGTACATTTGCATTAAACATAATCTTAGAGTAGGTCATGTGGTTCGCTACATGACCTACTACATACTATAAGCTAACGCTTTTCATTCTAAACTAACATCATGAACCTCTTACGACATTCTTTCGCCCTTTTGGCAATCTCAGCTACTCTCGGCGCTGCCGCCGGAGGTAATGCCGACGCTCCATACGTGTCTGAAGTATGGTCGCCCGACAATGGCAACGGCACTTACACCAACCCTATAATCAATGCCGACTACTCCGACCCCGACGTAGTTTGCGTTGGCGACGATTTCTATCTCACCGCCTCAAGCTTCTGCAACGTGCCAGCACTTCCAATCCTCCACTCACGCGACCTCGTCAACTGGGAAATCATCAACTATGTCGTTAAGAGCACTCTCCTCCCCGAAGAATACTTCAACACGCCTCAACATGGTGGTGGCGTGTGGGCGCCTTCGTTCCGTTACCACGACGGCACATACTACATCTATTGGGGCGACCCCGATTGGGGTATCTTTATGGTTAAAACCACCGACCCACGCGGCGAATGGGATGCTCCTGTCCTCGTCAAAGAAGGTAAAGGCATCATCGACACTTGCCCTCTCTGGGACGAAGATGGTCGCGCTTACTTGGTTAATGCCTATGCTAAAAGCCGCTCAGGCCTTAACGCTGTGCTCACTGTCACCGAAATGTCGCCCGACGGCACTCGTCTTATTGGCGAACCAGTGCTTGTTTACGACGGACTCCCCGACGGCAACCACACAACCGAAGGTCCAAAATTCTATAAACACGACGGTATGTACTACATCCTTGCTCCTGCAGGTGGTGTAGCAACTGGTTGGCAAATCGCTCTCCGCTCTAAATCGCCCTATGGCCCTTACGAAGTAAAAACCGTTATGGCTCAAGGCAATACCGACATCAACGCACCTCATCAGGGTGGTATGGTCACTACCCCTGCTGGCGAAGACTGGTTCATCCATTTCCAAGACAAAGGCGTAGTTGGTCGCGTTGTTCACCTCAACCCTGTCACATGGGTTGACGGCTGGCCTGTAATGGGTGTCGATAAAGATGGCGACGGCTGCGGCGACCCAGTCAGGACTTTCCGCAAGCCAAAAGTTGCTGGCAAAACTGCTATCGTCAATCCCGTTGAATCCGACGAATTCAATAGCCCTGTTCTCGGTAAACAATGGCAATGGTATGCCAACTATCAACTCCCCTTCGGTTTCCCAACTTCCGACGGTTATTTCCGCCTTTACGGATATTCCGTATCAGAAAATTTCGTTAATATGCGCGAGGTGCCCAACATCCTCACTCAGAAATTCCCCAACGAAGAATTCACCGCTACAGCCAAAGTGAGAGTCTCTGCAACTATCGACGGCCAGGAATCTGGCTTAGCAGTAATGGGCAACGACTACTGCCGCCTCGCGGTTGAAAAGCAAGGCAGCGAGTTCGTAGTGAAGCTCATCGAATGTAAAAGCGCCAATAAAGGCAAGCCTGAAACTGAGCTCGCTCGCACCACTGTTGCAAGCACAAGCGTCTACGGCGACGGACTCCGCGCTTCTTACAATGTTGACCTCTGGCTCAAAGTGAAAGTGCGCCCAGCTAAAGTTACCGACAAAAATGGCAACGAAGTCAACGCCGAATACTGCCAATTCTACTACTCTACCAACGGCAAGAAATTCAATAAAATCGGCGAAGAATTCTCAGCACGCGAAGGCCATTGGATTGGCGCTCGATTCGGATTCTTCTCTATCCAACCTCACGGCACTAACCGCGGCTGGATGGATATCGACTGGATTCGCGTAACTAAAAAATAACGTCGCAACATAACGCTACAATATAACGACGCAACTCCCCCTCCCTCGCAACTCATTCGCAACAAAACGTAAATACTCATCAATAATATGAAACGAATTTTATTAACCTTAGTTACGGCAACTGCCGCTTTCGCTATGTCTGCACAAACCAACTATTCAATACTTCGTGCATGCCATCCCGACGATGTGAAGAATTACGACACTGAGCAACTCCGCTCTCGCTTCATGATGCCTAAAGTGATGGAAGAAAACGTGATTAACCTCACTTACTCGATGTACGACCGCATCATCTACGGTGGCGTTGTACCTGTGGGCAAAACTATCACTCTCGAAACTATCGACCCACTCAAAGCTGAATATTTCCTCGAACGCCGCGAGCTTGGCATCGTCAACATCGGTGGCGACGGCATCGTTAACGTCGACGGCAAGGACTACGAACTCCATTTCAAAGATGCTCTCTACGTGGGTCGTGGCAACAAATCGGTGACTTTCCGCAGCAAAGACTATTCTAAGCCCGCGAAATTCTACCTCAACTCTACTCCCGCTCACACAGCTTACAAAACTCAGCTCATCACCATTGACGGTCGCAGAGGCTCTATCAAAGCCAACCGCTTCCACGCTGGCAAAATGGAAGAGAGCAACGACCGCTGGATTAACCAACTCATCGTGGCTAACGTGCTCAAAGAGGGTCCATGCCAACTCCAAATGGGCTTGACAGAACTTATGCCCGGCTCGGTTTGGAACACTATGCCTGCTCACGTTCACGACCGCCGCGTCGAAGCTTACTTCTATTTCAACGTACCCGAAGGCAACTCCGTTTGCCACTTCATGGGTGAGCCTCAAGAAAACCGCATCGTATGGTTGCAAAACGAACAGGCTATAATGTCGCCCGAATGGTCAATCCACGCTGCTGCTGGCACCTCTAACTATATGTTCATCTGGGGTATGGGTGGCGAAAACCTCGACTATGGCGACATGGACAAGGTTACCTACACTGAAATGAAATAATCACTCGAATATAAATTTTCATTAACTCATCAACTACAATGGGTAAAGTAATCACACTCGGCGAAATTATGCTTCGCCTTTCTCCTCAAGGCTCTTACCGTTTCGTTCAAGTCGACAATTTCAACGTCATCTGGGGTGGCGGTGAAGCCAATGTTGCTGTAAGCTGCGCCAACTATGGCCACGACGCTTATTTTGTCAGCAAACTCCCTAAGCATGAAATCGGACAGGCTGCCGTCAATGCGCTTCGTCGCTACGGTGTCAACACCGACTATATAGCTCGCGGTGGCGACCGCGTAGGTATCTACTACTGCGAAACTGGTGCTTCAATGCGCCCCTCAAAGGTTATCTACGACCGCGCTCACTCTGCTATCGCTGAAGCAAATCCCGAAGATTTCGATTTCGATGCTATCATGGAAGGTGCCGACTGGTTCCACTGGTCAGGTATCACTCCTGCTATCTCCGACAAAGCTGCCGAAATCACTCGCCTCGCTTGCGAAGCTGCTAAACGCCACGGCGTGACTGTCAGCGTCGATCTCAACTTCCGCAAAAAACTCTGGACTTCGGAAAAAGCTCAGTCAATTATGCGTCCTCTCATGCAATACGTCGACGTTTGCATCGGCAACGAAGAAGATGCTGAACTTTGCCTCGGTTTCAAACCCGACGCCGACGTTGAAGGTGGCGAAACCAACGCTGAAGGCTACAAAGGCATCTTCACTCAAATGGCTAAAGAATTCGGCTTCAAATATGTCATCTCAACCCTCCGCGAATCATTCTCAGCTACTCACAACGGCTGGAAAGCAATGATCTACAACGGCACAGAATTCTACGAATCAAAACGCTACGATGTCAACCCAATCATCGACCGCGTAGGTGGTGGCGATTCATTCTCAGGTGGTATCATCCACGGCTTGCTCACAATGCCTACTCAGGGCGAAGCTCTCGAATTTGCAGTTGCAGCTTCAGCATTGAAGCACACCGTGCCCGGCGACTTCAACCTAGTTTCAATCGACGAAGTCAAAGCACTTGCAGGCGGCTCAGCCAACGGTCGCGTGCAGCGTTAACCTTTTAATTAGCATAACATCATGGCTAAATTCGATAAACTAAAAGTAATGAACCTATTGGCACAAGCTCCCATGGTGCCAGTGTTCTATCATAAAGATGTTGAAGTAGCTAAAGCCGTTGTCAAGGCTTGCTACGAGGGTGGCGTACGCTGCTTTGAGTTTACCAACCGTGGCGACTTTGCCCACGAAGTGTTCGCTCAAATCGTGAAATTTGCAGCTAAGGAATGTCCTGAAATGGCTATCGGCGTCGGCTCAATTGTTGACCCCGGCACTGCATCGCTCTACATGCAGCTCGGCGCATGCTTCGTAGTTGGACCATTGTTCAATCCCGAAGTGGCTCGCGTATGCAATCGCCGTCAAGTGCCCTACACTCCCGGTTGCGGTAGCGTCAGCGAGGTAGGCTTTGCTCAAGAAGCAGGATGCGAACTCTGCAAACTCTTCCCCGGCGACGTAATGGGTCCCAATATGGTAAAAGGCCTTATGGCTCCAATGCCATGGTCGAAACTTATGGTAACAGGCGGCGTTGAACCCACCGAAGAAAACCTCAAAAAATGGTTTTCAGCAGGCGTTTACTGCGTAGGTATGGGCTCAAAACTCTTCCCCAAAGACAGAGTTGAAGCGCAAGACTGGCAATACGTCACCGACAAATGCCGCGAAGCACTCTCCTACTGCCATAAATAATCCCACTATAATCCACCAAAGCGAAAAGGCACCGTTCAATCGATGCCTTTTCGCTTTTTATACCCACATCCGTGTGGGTAGCTTTCAATATCTTCCATCCTCGATTGTTCGAGTCTTCACAAACATATAAAAAGGATTGGGCAGTGGGCCTGTAAGCCGGGTTATGTCCCCAAGCGAAGCTCGGGGGCTCGTCATTTATCTTTGGCCGACAAATGCCGGTCCGTAGCAGTCTACCCCCTGGCAATGGGCGAGCAACCCTTAGATGCCAGTATACTTGACCTTGCAACCCACAAGACGTGCGGCACACCATATCGCTATGGCGTCCGGTGGGCTCTTACCCCACCTTTTCACCCTTACCACAGCCTAAGGCTGGGCGGTTATTTTCTGTCACGTTGTCTCTACCGTCACCGATAGCTCACCGTTAGAGAGTGTGGCGCTCTGCGTTGCCCGGACTTTCCTCAGACGCTCAAAGGCGCCCGCGACGAGCCGTCCCGCTGCCAAATCCGTTGCAAAGTTACTAAATAATTCATAATTATTTGCTACCTTTGGCTTTTAGAATAAACCGTAGCCGAGAGCCACGTGTTCCGGCAGCATTTTTTAGGCTTATATATGACTGACTCACTGTCGCAAAGCAAACGAAAACTTTTAGGCTCACTACGCCAAGCCAAGCACCGACGTACCGAAGGGCTATTCATTGCCGAAGGGGGCAAATGTATAGCCGAACTCGCTGGACGCTTCAAATGCCGCATCGTGGCAGCCTCTGCCGCATGGTGCGATGCAAACACCAATCTCATCACGGCGCTTGCACCTGCCGAAACGTATCGAGCATCGACAGCCGACCTCGAACGCATCACCTCGCTTTCTACAGCACCCGACGTTGTGGCTGCTTTTGAAATTCCTGAGCCTCAAGGCGATACTGCCCCACTTGCCGACGACATCACTCTGGCACTCGACGGCATTCAAGACCCCGGCAACCTTGGCACAATCATCCGCACATGCTCATGGTTTGGCATCCGTCGCATCATTTGCTCGCGCGACACCGTCGACATCTACAATCCCAAAGTAGTGCAATCAACTATGGGCGCAATTGCTGGAGTCGACGTGCGCTATGCCGACCTTGTCGAAGTGCTGTCAAGCAGCAACCTGCCTATCTACGGCACATTCCTCGACGGCGAGCCAATCAACTCGCAACAGCCTCCCTGCGCTGCCGTCATAGTGATGGGCAACGAGGGCAAAGGGGTATCGGCCGAAGTTGCTGCCACCATAACCAAACGGCTCTACATCCCACCCTATCCTGCCAACTCGGCTCACGTCGAATCGCTCAACGTAGCAATCGCTACAGCGATAACCCTTGCATGGGTAAGACGCTAAAAGGCTTAATCAAATAAGAATCTATCAACTCTCTATAAAAACTGTAACACGTTTTGGCAAAGAAAGGTATCAAATCTGCATGGTTTTGCACCGCTTGCGGCGCTGAGTCGCCTAAGTGGGAAGGGCGCTGCCCTGGTTGTGGCGCATGGAACACTATGACCGAAGAGCGCATATCATCGGGAGCATCAAAGTCAATCGGTCCCGCACGTATGCGCAAAAGTCGCCCAACGAAAGTGTCGGAAATCGAAGCTCAGGAGGAACCGCGCATCCATATGCCGTCCGAGGAACTCAATCGAGTGCTCGGCGGTGGACTTGTCTGCGGCTCAATGGTGCTTATCGGTGGCGAGCCGGGCATAGGTAAATCAACATTGGTGTTGCAAAACATCCTGTCAATCAAGTCGCGCAAAATTCTCTATGTGTCAGGCGAAGAGAGTGCCACACAATTGAAAATGCGAGCCGACCGCATAGGCCGTTTGTCCGACAATTGCTACATCGTATGCGAAACATCGCTCGAAAACATCTTTGAACATATCGCCGACCTCGAACCACAACTGCTCGTCGTCGACTCCATACAAACCATTGCCTCTGAAGCTATCGAATCGGCTGCTGGCAGTGTCAGCCAAGTGCGCGAATGTGCTGCACAACTGCTCAAATACGCCAAAGAGACCAACGTGCCAGTTCTGCTCGTCGGCCACATCAACAAGGACGGCGCCATTGCCGGGCCAAAAGTATTGGAACACATTGTCGACGTCGTGCTCCATTTTGAAGGTGACCGTCAACACATGTATCGCCTGCTCCGAGCAATCAAAAACCGCTTCGGAAGCACCAACGAAATAGGCATCTACGAAATGTGTCAACGCGGCCTGCGCGAGGTAGCCAACCCCTCCGAGATGCTACTATCACCCACCGACGACAACCTCTCAGGCGTAGCCGTTGGCGTAGCCGTCGAGGGGATTCGTGCATTCCTCATCGAAGCGCAAGCACTCGTCAGCTCAGCAGCCTACGGCACACCACAACGCTCAGTAACAGGCTTCGACTCCCGACGCATGAACATGCTACTGGCTGTGCTCGAAAAGCGCGTCGGATTCAAACTGATACAAAAGGACGTATTCCTCAACATTGCCGGCGGGCTTAAAGTGGTCGACCCGGCTATGGACCTTCCCGTAATCTGCTCCGTATTGTCGTCAAACGTCGATATGGCAATACCTCGCACCATTTGTATGACAGGCGAAGTAGGGCTATCGGGCGAAATCCGCCCCGTCACACGCATCGAGCAACGCATCAGCGAAGCCGCCAAACTCGGCATGGAAAAGATAATCATCCCGCGCCACAACCTCAAAGGCATCGACACCAAGAAATTCAAAATACAAATCGTAGAAGTCGGCAAAGTAGAAGAAGCCTTCCGCCAACTCTTCGGCTAACCCACATCTGCGGTTATAGGCCCATGCCGATGCCGAAGAGGGCGTAGTCGTAGATTACTGGGTCGTCGGGGCGATAACGGCGTAATCGCTCAGTAAGTTCAATCACTGCTCGGCGGTCGTTGCTGCGTCGGTCAAGCAGTCCAAGCTGACGTGAGATTTCAGCCACGTGAACATCGAGCGGAATAAATAGTTGCGCTGGGCGAAGACATTTCCACACTCCAAGATCAACAATACCGTCGTCGCGCACAAGCCAACGCAGCGCCATATTAATGCGCTTCAAAGCCGTTGAGTCGAGATTGCCCGGCAAGCAGCGGCTATCTATTACGCCCGAATTTGCTTCAGCCAGTTCACGGCTCAGCGCTCGCACAAACTCCCACGCTGGCAATTCTGCCTTAGGCGCACCCGAAGCGGCAGCGAAGTCCTCAAGCGTAGAATACCGGCTATACACACGATTTAACCCACGAAGGTAGTATCGCAAATTGTCGACAAAAAACGTGCGGTGAACATTTCCGTCGGGCAGATCCTCATACCCCTCGCTCATCACAAAATCGTATGGCCGACCATTCATCATCGACAGCATTTTGTCGCAGTTGCGGCAAATCATTTTCCTATTGCCCCAAGCAATAGTTGCCGACAACAGAGCTGCTATCTCAATATCCTGCTGGCGCTCAAATCTTCGTGGGAACTGCACTGGGTCGGCAGCGATGAAATCCACCGAATTGATGCGCGCAGCCTCCGAATCAAGAAGGTCGCGGAGGTCCGTTTCAGAGATTTTTTCAGACGCAACAATAACTTTTTCCATATAAACATCACTCTTATCCGACAAAAATACGTATTTTAGCGCAAAGTTTGAACTTTTTTGGCTCGTTTCGCATTATATTCTTATCTCACTAATAAACCAAACAGATGAATCTCTGGATCGACATCGTAGGCTACGCTGCCTCAATATGCATGATATTCGGCTACTTACCCCAAGCTATCTACACAATCAGAACTCGCGACACCGACGGCATTGCACTCCCAACATTCCTGCTTATGGGCTTAGGTAGCATATTTTTCGTAGTGCAAGGCATACTGCTCAAAAACTACCCGCTGATTCTTACCAACGTCGTCACAACCGTTTGTGCCGCAATCACCTTCGGCATCAAAATGTATAACGACTACTTCAAAAATCGCAAGCCGAAACAATAGCCCAACGGCAACAAACCCTATCTATGGCTGAATCTATAGCCCAAGACTATGGATGCAAGCCTATTATTGCGATTTTCCGACTTATTCATTCAACTTTAAGCGATTATTCGCAAATTATTTCTTAAATTTGTGAAAGGAAATCGTATCAAATGGAAAACTACATCGTATCAGCACGTAAGTACCGCCCATCCACCTTCGCAAGCGTGGTTGGACAGAAGGCGTTGACGTCAACTCTCAAAAATGCTATCGCTACCGACCGTTTGGCTCACGCCTACCTATTTTGCGGCTCGCGAGGCGTAGGCAAGACCTCTTGCGCCCGCATTTTTGCTAAGACTATCAACTGCGAACACCGTACGCCCGACGGCGACCCTTGCAACGAGTGCGACTCTTGCCGCGCGTTCAACGAGAATCGCTCGCTCAACATCATTGAGCTCGACGCTGCGTCGAACAACTCAGTCGACGACATCCGCAATCTTGTCGACCAAGTGCAAGTGCCACCAGTCAATGGTAAATACCGCGTGTTCATCGTCGATGAGGTACACATGCTCTCATCTGCAGCATTCAATGCGTTCCTCAAAACGCTCGAAGAGCCACCGTCGTATGTAGTTTTCATCCTTGCTACCACTGAAAAGCAAAAGATTATCCCCACCATTCTTTCTCGTTGCCAGATTTACGATTTCAATCGTATCACGGTGAAAGACATGGTCGACCACCTCGAATATGTAGCCTCCAACGAAGGATTCACAACCGAACGCGCTGCTCTCAATATCATAGCCCGCAAGGCTGACGGAGCTATGCGCGACGCCCTCTCGATATTCGACCAAGTGGCAGCCTCATCGCGCGGAAATGTGACTTACGCCTCTACTATCGACAACCTCAACGTGCTCGATTCGGCTTACTACAACCGCCTGCTTGAAGCATTCATCGCCACCAACGTGCCCGAAGCGCTACTTATATATAAGGAGATTCGCGACAAAGGTTTCGATTCTCACTTCTTCGTTACTGGTTTGGCTGCACACTTGCGCGACCTCATGGTTGCCCGCAATCCACAGACGCTCGAAATGCTCGACACCGACGAAGATGTCAAGCAGAAAATGGCCGAAATGGCGGCTCGCGTACCAATCGATTTCTTCTACAAGGCGATGAGCCTCTGCAACGATGCCGACCTTGAATACCGTCAAGCTACGTCGAAAACATTCCTTGTGGAGCTTCTGCTCATCAAACTGTGCCAACTACTCAGCCCCTCCCCCATCTTTAGCGGCGACGGAGAGGGGCAGCTAAAACCTTTCGCCGCACCCTCTCAAGGAGCAATCCCAGCGCAAGCGGCACAACCTGCAGCACCTCAAGCTCAGACCGCTGCACCTACACCTCAGGTAGCTCCACAACAGGCACCGCAGCCAGCTTCCCAACGAGCATCGCAGACTGCACCTCAACCTGCAACCTACCGCCCTGTTCCAACTTTAAGACCGAGCGCTCCTACAATCAATCAAGGCACACCAGCGCGCGGCAAGATGTTGGCAAGCACCCACCGCGTTGCGCCGGCACAAACCGAGGAGCAACAACCCGTTGAGGTTACGCCTGCAACAATGCGCAACGGCTATTACACCGACGAGCAAGTCGACACCGCATGGAGCAGTTTTGCTGCAGCACGCACCACAGAGCACGTGCTCGTCAACTCAATGCGCGCATGCCGTCCCCAACGCAAAGTGGATGACTTATACGAAGTGTTAGTGCAAAACGAAATCCAAATGTCAGATTTCGAAGCACTCAAAGGGGAACTCTTGCTCCACCTACGCAACGCATTAAACAACGACCATTTCGATCTTACTTTTGCTCTCGACAATTCGGGCCCTGCGCCACGATTGTGGAACGACCGCGAGGTACTCCAACACTTAATGGAAGACCCTACAACGGCAAAATTTATCACCGACCTCAACCTCAAGCTCCTCTAACCAAAGAGACAGTATCTTTTTGAAAAAATAATACATACAATTAGTAATTATGCGTAAATCATTATCAATTCTGATGTTACTTGTTATGGGCGTAACAAGTGTATATGGGCAAGGGTATGTACCTACCGAAGAGAACCTCAAATCGCGTGAAGAATTTGCCGACAGTAGGTTTGGCGTATTTATCCATTGGGGCATATACAGCCTATTTGGTCAAGGCGAATGGCATATGAACGACGGCATTGACAGCAAGGAATATGCCAAGGCGGCTCAAGCCTTCTATCCACACCGATACAACGCCGCAGAATGGGTTTCCGCTATCAAAGCTTCGGGAGCCAAATATATATGCTTTACATCACGTCACCACGACGGATTCTCGATGTGGGACACCAAGCAATCGGATTATAACATCATGAATACGCCTTACGGCAAAGATGTATTGCGACAGCTTGCCGATGAGTGCCACCGACAAGGGCTTAAGTTGCACCTCTATTACTCGCATTTGGATTGGACACGCGAGGATTATCCAGCAGGACGTACCGGACGCCATAGCAAATCACTCGACAATCCCGATTGGCGCAGTTACTACAACTTTATGAATGCTCAGCTGACCGAATTGCTCACCCAATACGGTGAGATAGGCGCAATTTGGTTTGACGGATATTGGGATCATGACTCCGACAAAGAGCCATTTGACTGGGAACTGCCCTATCAGTACGACATGATACATCGCCTGCAGCCAGCATGCCTTATAGGCAACAATCACCACCTTACACCATTTGAAGGCGAAGATATACAGATATTTGAGCGCGACGTACCAGGAGAAAATACGGCTGGATTGTCGGGGCAAGAGATAAGCCGACTGCCACTCGAGACCTGCCAGACTATGAACGGCATGTGGGGATATAAGGTGGGCGACCAGAATTATAAATCAGTAAAAGAACTTATACATCTGCTTGTGCGTACTTCGGGCAAGGGTGCCAACCTCCTTCTAAATGTAGGTCCTCAACCCGACGGCACACTGCCGGAAGCTGCATTAGTCCGCCTTGCCGAAATAGGTAAATGGATGTCGAAAAATGGCGATACCATATATGGAACTCAATCGGGAGGATATACCCAAGGCGACAGTATTATAACAACCAAAAAGGGAAACCGCCTGTTCTTGCATATCTTGAGCAGCAGTGTAAATAGCATCGATATTCCACTCGACGGCAAAGTACGCAAAATTAAGGAGTTTGCTACTGGAGAGCCTTTGAAATATAAATTCAGCAAAGGTCGACTCACTATGGACATTATTGTGCCGGACGACGCTCCCGATTATATAATAGAGGTGGAATTGAAGTAACAGAAATAATCATTCATAAATCAATAAGGGGCTGTGTCAGCAAAGTTGACACAGCCCCTCAGTTATAGTTACACTCACTTTGTGAGTCAGATATTTAGCAGCTCAACAACAAATGTTGGAGCAAATATTAGCGGTTGATGAGTTGGATTTCGTAGATTGACGGCGATTCGACAGCAGAACGGATGTTAAGGCGTACGCGGCTTGCTGAGATTGGCTCAGGCAGGCTGATTGATTTGCAATCGCCCATTGCTGAGGTCGAAACATAGATTGGAGTCCAACTACCGTCAGCTTCATTGAAGATGTCGAGAGAGTAGTCAGTTATGCGATTTGTGCGGTGGAAACGATTGTTGGCATCGCGGTATGAATCGCAATATTCATAGATGTTGACTACGTTGAATTTCTTTTCAGGGTCGGGGTAAAACACGAGTTGTGCTACAGTGTCGCGTGAAGCCCAACGTGTTTGCATACCGCCGTCGGTCGCTTTCGAAGCATCCCAGTCGCCAGTATCATCCCACACTGATGTTGCTTCAGCTTTTGCGCCCACAGATATGATTTCGCCACCCTTGGGAAGAGGTTTGCCATGCTCGATGCCAATCATACGAGCGAGAGCGATAGCCGTATTGGCTTCGTGCTGCGGTATGCGACCTGTTTGGTCAGGTGGGAGATTGATTACGAGCGTATTGTTGTTGGCAGTAGACAAATAGAAAAGTTCGCGAAGTTCAACGAGGTCGCGCACTGGTTGAGGCTCTGCCTTCTGAAACCATTCGTAAGCGTACGATAGGCAAATAGTGTGTTCGAAAGGCAAATAATATGTTTTGCCGTCGACATTATAGAGTTTTGCGTCATTAGGATGAGCAATTTTGGGGTCATACAAACGGAAGTCAGTTGGGAAATATCGAAATTGAATATCAGGATTACCTACCATATCTTCAACTGGGAACATATCAAAGCCTCCTTTATCTTCGCCAATAGGACGAATTGCTGAAACGTTAAATCCTACAGCACATTTGGGTTGCAATTTCTTCACATGATCGTAGATATGGGGGACATTCCAGTCGGCAGCTGGTTTATCCCAGCCACCGTCGAACCACAATTCACATATATCGCCGTAGTTGGTGAGCAATTCGTTGAGTTGTCCATCCATATATTCGAGGTAGTCGGAGAAATCGGAACTTTTGTACGACGGCTCGTGGCGGTCCCACAGCGAATAGTACAGACCTAATTCCAATCCATATTTACGGCAAGCATCGCTAACAGCTTTTACGACGTCGGTTTTAACTGGCGAAGAAGCCACATCATAGTCGGTGTAGCGGCTATCCCAGAGGCAAAAGCCATCGTGGTGCTTGGTAACCAATAATATGTAGCGGAAGCCAGCATCGCGAGCCACACGAGCCCACTGGTCGCAGTCGAGATTTGTAGGGTTGTAGAGCGTTGCCGGGTCTTTGCCTTCCGACCATTCAAATCCATTGAATGTGTTCATCCCGAAGTGAACAAACATACCATATCCGCGCTCAATAACACGCTGTTGGCAAGCGTTAGGCTTGGTCGACGGCTTGAGTCGTTGCGCTGTCGCCGACATTCCGACGAGAGCTAACAATAAGAATAATAAGCTTTTAATTTTCATAATGGTATCGATTTTTTTAATTTTTTATTTCTTAGGTTTTGAAGATAGCTCTACTTCAAGCATCCCCCCAGCCATAATGTCGCTATGAGAGAGCGTCAACGACTTTAAGGGTTTGCCATTAAGAGTGATTTTCTTGATGTAGATATCGGTCGGTGTGCGACGTTTAACGCTGATTTCAAACTTCTTGCCATTTTCAAGATTGATAACAGCGCTGTCTACGGCAGGAGTGCCTATAGCATACTCACCCGAGGCGGGATTCACTGGATAGAATCCGAGAGCACTGAAGATGTACCACGACGACATTTCGCCGCAATCGTCGTTGCCAGCATAGCCCGACGAGCTGTTGTTGTACATTTCGTGCATTATGCGATTGACCAAACTCTGAGTTTTGTCGGGTCGCCCAACATAGTTATACAGGTAAGCAACGTGGTGCGACGGCTCGTTGCCATGAGCATACTGACCGATGCAACCCGACACGTTGTCGTTCTTATATTCCAATTCAGCTTCAGTAGCGAAAAAGTCGTCGAGTTTCTTCTCGAACGCTTTGTTGCCACCAGTCAACTCAACAAGGCGAGCGATGTTGTGAGGCACATACCAATAATATTGCCATGCGTTGCCCTCAGTGAAGGGGTTTCCGCCGTTTGCACCATGACGCAAGGGGTCGAATGGCTCAATCCATTGCCCATGCTCATCTTTCGACTGGAAGAAGTGTGTATCGTGGTTGTAGAGATTATTATAATATTCGCTGCGAGCGATAAATCGTTGATAGTCCTCCTCATAGCCAAGATGCTGTGCAAGTTGAGCCACGCACCAGTCATCGAATGCTATTTCGAGAGTTATCGAAACCGACTGGGTTTGAATCGGCTCAGGCATATAGCCATATTTCTCCCAAACGTCCCATGGCGAATTGGGATGCGAGGTTGTAGATGTAGTTTTCACCGCTTCCCATGCTCGTTGAGGATCAATGCCGGGAACACCCTTGAGCACAGCATCAACAACTACCGGAATAGCGTGATTACCTATCATACAATAGTTATCCTGACCCCAAAGTTGCCATATCGGGAGATAGCCGTAAGCGTCGTAATGGTCGAGCATTGAATTGACGAAATCGGCGGTAAGCGTAGGCGAAAGGATTGTGTAAAGCGGATGCGCTGCGCGATACGTATCCCAAAGTGAGAATGTGGTGTATTCAGCTTTGCCCTCAGGCTTTTGACCTAAAGAATAGTCGGCTGTCATATACTGACCATTGACATCGCTGAACAGATTAGGCTGAATCATAGTGTGATAGAGAGCGGTGTAGAATGTGGTCATTCGTTCAGAGTCGAGCTGCACCTCTATCTGGCTCAACGCCTCGTTCCATTGAGTATCAGCACGTGACACATATTCTTCGAAATTCCATGTAGGCATTTCGGTATGAAGATTAAGGCGTGCATTTTCGACCGAAACGGGCGAGATGCCAGTTCGACAAGTGACACGCTCTACGCTACCGAAATCGAGCACTGCCGACAGTTGGCGCCCATTGATTACGTCGCCGTCGCTAACGGCGCGATTGCCGTCGAAAAATTTGATTGAACGGATAGTGTCGGAAAACTCAGTGTAGAAGCACACTTTGCGAATTTTTGCCCAACCTGTGATAATGCGGTAACCCGAAATAGCCGTGGGGCTAACTTGGCGGATTTGCGAATTCAGAATTTGACGACCCCAATCACCCTTCGTTGCCGAATGGTCCATATCGACTACCACTTTGCAGTTTTCTGCTTCGGAAAACGTGTAGCGCTGCATTCCGGCGCGGAGTGTAGTGGTAAGCTCGACACGAATCAATTCGTCGTCGAGCATCACAGCATAGTAGCCGGGGCGCGCCTCCTCGTTGTGGTGCGTGAATGCTGATTTTCGAAGGTTAGATACTGTTGGGAAGAACGTAACATCAATCAAGTCGCAAGCCCCTGTGCCACTCAGTCGAGTGTGTGAAAAACCATAGATTACGCTGTCGGTGTAATGGTAGCCTGAGGCTTTATACCAATATGGGTCAAAGTGGGTGTCGGGGCTTAACTGCACCATACCGAACGGCACAGTAGCTCCGGGATAAGTATTACCTGTTAGTCCACCGTCGACAGCACCTGTTCCGATGAATGGGTCGACATATTGAGTATAGTTTGCGGCTGATGCGGCAAACCCAACGGCAGCAAGAATGGCAAAAATAGGTTTCAAGGCAAGAATATTTTAGATGTTTACAGAGAGAGGGGCAGTGAGTAAATGGGAGAGATTGAATTATTTCAAAACAATGATTTCTGAGGGATTATTTCAGAGGGATAGTTTTGCGGCAACGGATGTCGTCGGAAGCTGAGCCAATCATCAACTCAAAATCGCCAGGTTCAACCACCTCGCGCATAGCTTCATCGAAAAGAGCAAGTTCTGATATGGGAAGCTCTATCTCCACAATTCGAGTTTCGCCCGGTTGCAGTTCGATTTTGTCAAACCCTTTGAGTTGCATAACAGGGGTGTCGACCGAGCTATAAACGTCTCTTACATAGAGCTGTACAACCTCTTTTCCAACGCGTGAGCCTGTGTTGGTGACTGGCACAGTGATGCGGATTACATTGTCGTCGACTGAGTATTCCGTTTTGTCGGTAGTCATATCGCCGTAGCTGAATGTAGTATAGCTCAATCCATGTCCAAATCTCCAAAGTGGTGTTGGGGGCTCAAAAATGTAGCGAAGTCCGGGGTCGTCGGCGCTACCATTCTTATCCCACCCTTCGCGGTCGGTTGCATAATGGTTGTAGTAGCATGGGATATTACCTGTCGAGCGTGGAAATGAAACCGACAATTTGCCCGACGGATTCACATTTCCAAGCAAAGCATCGGCAAGTGCAGCGCCCTGCTGCTCACCGCTATACCATTGCACAACGAATGCGTCGGCATTCTCCTTCACCCACGGCATAGCGAAAGGACGTCCCGAAATCAGCACCACTACAAGCGGTTTGCCAGTAGCTTTAACTTTTTCGAGCAGGAGCTGTTGGCTGCCCGGCAAATCGAGCGAACTGAGGTCAAAACTTTCGCCCGAAGTACTTTTATTGGGACCACGTCCCCACCATGTGCTGCGTGTGCCTACTGCTACGATAGCCACGTCGCTGTCGGCTGCAAGTTGCACTGCCTCGTCGATAGCAGTAGTGTCGTTGCTCCACCAGTCGCAACCTTCGGCATAAGCGACTTCTATACCATTAGCGTTAGGGCTCGCTTCGATAGCCGACAAAAGTCCTTGGAGCAGCGTTACGCCCACTTTTTGATCGGCACGCACCCATGAATAGTCGCCCATAACGGCGAAGTCGGCATTTGGTCCAACTACAGCTATTTTTTTGTATTTCTTTAGGTCGAGCGGAAGGATGCCATTATTTTCCATTAATATAAGACTCTCGTCGGCAACCTCCTTAGCGATTGCAATATGTTCAGGCGTGTGAACCGATTCCCATACACGTTCGGGGTCGATTGGTTTATCTTCAAACAACCCAAGTCGGAATTTTGCGCGTAAAATGCGGCGCACTGCGTTATCAATCACCGCTTCCTCAACCAATCCTTTCTGAACGGCATCTTCGAGCGTGAGGAATGCGCCATACACGCCAAGGTCGAGACCCGCTTTGACAGCCTTAATAGCTGCTGCCTGCTGCGAAGGCATATTGAAATGCTGTGTATGCAAGCGGTCAATCGCACCCCAGTCGGAATAAACGTAGCCGTCAAATCCGAGCTGATTGCGGAGCAACTCTGTCAGATAATAATACGAGCCACTGATTGCAACGCCGTCGTAGGCCGAATAGCAACTCATTATCGCCGAGGGCTTGCAGCGGTCGATAACTTTGCGGAATGGGGGCAGATAGATTGACCACAATTCGCGTGGACCGCCAGCAACGTGAGCGCTGTTCAATCCACCCGAGGGTGAGCCGTGAGCTACAAAATGCTTTGGCATACAGTAGATAGGGTGATTCTTCTGGTAGCCGTCGATAAAGGCCACCGCCATTTCGCCTATCAAGTACGGGTCTTCGCCAAAGGTTTCCTCGATTCGGCCCCAACGAAGCTCGCGAGCTATGTCGAGCACTGGCGAAAGAATCTCATGAATACCAATGGCATCTGCCTCACGACCAGCAGCATCCGTCATGCGACGAATAAGGTCGGGATTGAACGTAGTCGACTGTGCCAAGGCGTGAGGAAAGAGCGTACACCCGTCCTGAATTATACCTTGAATACCCTCTACAGAGGTGATTACTGGAATTCCAAGTCGCGTAGAATCAGCCATATACTTGTCAAGTGCCGCATGAATACAAGCGCTCTCGTAAGCATCTTTGCCCATTTCGTGACTTGAGCCGAAGCTCACACCACCCGACATATTCGTGTCGCGCAGGAAATCGGTGATGCTCAAATCCTTCATTTGCATAATTTTTTCGTGAAGCGTCATTCGCGAAATCAAGTCTTCGACGCGCTCATCGACCGATGCATTAGGATTTTTGTATAGAGGCTGCTCTGCCATTGCGCAAAATGCAATGGTAAAAGTAAAAATGCTTAATAGTAATCGTTTCATAGAGGAGTTTCAGTGAGAATTTAGATGATTGAAGGCTTCGAACTCTCGAACAATCGAGCAATCGAGTAATCGAACATTCGAACAATCAAGAAGTCGAGGTATTCGAGGGTTCGGGCTTTGGAGCTTAAAAATGGGCTGTATCAAGTCCAATGTTCAGAATATGATACAGCCCAAATATAATTTATCGGAATTACTTCTTAACGAGTTCGTAGATGCTGCTTGTCATCTTCGAGCCTGAGAACATAGGAAGACCTACGGTCATCAAGTAGTCGCCTGAATATGTCGATACACGACCTTTAGTTGCGTTTTGGCGGCAAATTTCGGTTACTTCATATGTTGCACTTGGGTCAAGACCTTGCATCTTCACATTTTCGCGACGCTCGTTGTAGCGAGGATAAACGTTGAATGCAAACACTACAGCATGGCTGCTATCCTTAGTGACGTACATAGTTGAAGCGTAGTTGCCTTCGTAGGGAGAAACCAAACGGTATTGGTCACCGTCGAGGATTACAGGTTTGAGGCGGTTGTACTCTTTCACTGCATGTTTAGCATACTTAAGGTCAGCTTCAGGAAGTTCATCAACGCGGATGTCGAAGCCGAGTTTACCCATCATAGCTACATCGGTGCGGAATTTAAGTGAAGCTGAGCTGTTCCAAGTAGTGACGTGAGCACATTGAGTTTTAGCTGGGAATACCTGCGACATACCATACTGGATGAAGAGGCGTTCGATTGGGTCGGTGTTGTCGCTGGGCCAGAATTCAGTGAAGTATTCGAGAGCCTTGTAGTCGCAACGACCACCACCACCTGAGCAGAGCATCATTTCGAGGTCGGGATATTTTTCTGCGATACGATCGAGCACGTTGTAAAGACCGCGAACATAATCTACATAGAGGTGTTGCTGATTCTTTTCGTATGGAGAATAGATGTTTGTAATCGGGCTATTGCAGTCCCATTTGAAGAATGCGATACCAGGATATTTGGTCTTGAGGTCATCAACTACGCCAAACACGAAGTCTTGAACTTTAGGATTGCTCAAATCGAGTACGAGCTGATTACGGAAATAGTATTCTTCGCGGTTGGGGAGAGTGATTACCCAATCTTTGTGGTTTTCGTAGAGTTCACTCTTTGGATTCACCATTTCAGGCTCAATCCAAAGGCCGAAGAGGATACCCTGATTCTGAGCTTCTTCAACCAAACGACCAATACCGTTGGGGAGTTTGTCGGCAGTTTCGTCCCAGTCGCCAAGACCCTGGTGGTCAGATGAACGAGGATACTTGTTGGCAAACCAACCGTCGTCGAGCAAGAACATATCTACGCCCAATTCCTTAGCGTTGCGGATAATTTTCACCAACTTTTCTTCGTCGAAATCGAAGTAAGTAGCTTCCCAGTTGTTGAGCAATGTGCGACGATCGCCCATACCGTCCTTAACACGATATTTGCGAGCCCAATCGTGGAAATTGCGAGCTGCACCACCACGACCCTCGTTGCTGAGAGTGAACACAAATTCGGGAGTAGTGAATGTTTGACCCTTGCCAATTGTATAGGTTGAAGCATACGGATTGATACCAGAAACCACACGCAAACCACCATTTTGGTCAATTTCGAATGTGTGGCGATAGTTGCCAGTCCAAGCAAGTGTACCAACCATAACTTCGCCAGCATTTTCTTCAGCAGGTTTGTCTAACGAAAGTACGAAGAAGGGCGAAAGGAACATATTGTGGCGTGCACCAAGTTTGGTGTCGAGCACTTTTTTGCCAAATTCGAGTTTCTGTTCCATCATATTGCCTTCGTCAGCCCAATCGCCATTGAATTGAGTGAGATAGTAAGCTGGGCGGTCGAAATGAAGCATCGATGAAGCATAGCGTTCGAGTTCAACGGGCTTACCTTCACGGTTGGTAATTTCGGTCCACTGAGTGATAATATCTTCTGCTGGATAAGCAGTTGTGTGAAGCGCAACCTCATCTTTGTAGATAGGGTCAGCCATATAGATTGACGTAGTTATAGAGCCGTCGGAGTTAGCAGTCGTTTTAGCATCAACAAAGTTGAGGAGCGTCGACATATTGCCGTCGGCGTGATTGATTTGGAGTGCGGGCTCGAAATAATCTTCCATACCGCTTGTGATGTAAGCCTCAGGCATATTTTTCATCACATTATAATCGGCAGAGTTGAGCATACGCTTGCCGAAATATCTCTGATAAATGCGACCATTGTCGGCTACAGCATAAACTAAGCCTACATTTTCGGTTTCAACCGGTATTATGCGGTCAGCGTGAATGGCAGGTGCTGCCAGCAGCATGGCTGCAAGGATAGAAATCTTTGTGTTCATTGTCGTTTATAAATCAGTAATAAATAAAATGCTTTAATGGTATTATTTTGGTTAGCAATAATGATTGCAATGTTGGCGTGGATTATTCACCAGGTTTTTTATCAGTTGCGAAAGGAACTACTGGCAAGCCGTTCACACCATAGATGTTGCCATTGGGATAGTCGGCCCAATCGTAGCGAACAGCTACAGGTTTTTTTATCGTATTTGCCCAAAGTTCGATTGTTTTATCGTCGATATAGCGACCAGTTGCTTGAGCCCAGTTGCCTTTGCCGTCGCCAATGATAAAGCCGAGCAGAGCGGGATTGGCTGTGCGCAAAGAAGCGTCGAACGAAACCACCATTTTATTACCTTTAACCTCTGACGAAACTACCGCAGGAGCGAGATAGTCAACGTCGTGGCCATAGTCGCGGTTGAGCGCAATGCGAGCCAAGCGTGCTGCCACATCCTGCTTGTTGCGTGGGTGGATGTCGGTAGGATGACCGAGGTCGATAGCAACAGCTACGCCAGTATTTTCGAGGTCGAGCACTGCGAGCTGAGCGTTGCGAAGAGCTGCCCATTCTGAATTAGGCTGGAGGTATTGAGGCTGGAGGTATCCTGCAAGCTGCACGAAATAGAATGGGAGTGGTTTGCCCCAATCTTTGCGCCAGTCGTTGACCATAGCTTTCATAATTTGAGCATACTGCTTGTCGCGACCTACGTTTGCGCAACCCTGATACCAAAGGAAACCTTTCACTGGCAAGTGACGAAGAGGTGCAATCATTGCATTGTACAGCACTGTAGGATGACTTGAGCTATTGATGTCGAGAGGTTTAGCTGGAAGAGTACGGAAGTCGGCACCAACGAGGTATTTCCATTCGCCGTCGAGGCCAATGCGTGAGCCGTAGCTTTCGGCATACATGTCATTAGCGTTGCCACCGAAGCCACCTTCGCCTGAAAAGTCGGAGTTGCAAATTGTAATAAGGTTTTTACCAGCTTTCACCAATTCACCGGGGATAGTGTAATGGCGTGGCACATTGAATCCCGATGTGCTACCAATCTTTTTGCCATTGAAGTAAGTATCGTCGTCATCGTCGATAGGACCAAGGTGAATGGTTATTGATTTGCCAGCCCAATCAGCAGGCACGTCAATCTCTTTTTGATACCAGGTCACGCCGTCGAGCCAAGGCTCTACGTTTTCGATATAACGGGGAGCGTTGATAGTTTTCCATTCGGGGTGGAATTCTGCAGGATTGAGATTTTTGTCAGCGCGGTCGCAGCTCTTAAACCAATCTTCGATTTCCTTATCGTAAGCCTTTTGGATTGCATCACGCTCAAACTTATTGGCCGACATACGCTTTGTTTCGCGTTCAAATCCGGGAATCTCTTTGATGCTGCCAAAACTTGTCCAAGCTTCAGCTGGAGTGCCACCCCAAGATGTATCGATAACACCTACAGGCACATTAAGGCTATCAGCCAATTGGCATGCAAAGAGGTAAGCTACCGATGAAAAGTTTTGCACTGTAGCAGGTGTACATTCACACCAGTTCATCGACACATTTACATCTTCCTGAGGCTCAAATGCCATTGTTTTTCTAACTTGGAACAGACGGATAGTTGGCTTAGTTGCAAGTGCTACCACCTCATCTTTGTTGTAGACGCTACCCCAACCACCAGCTACAGGGAATTCCATGTTTGACTGGCCTGAGCAGAGCCAAACTTCGCCTGAAAGCAGGTTGCCGATTGTCGTAACATCGCCGTCGTCGAATGTGATTGAGTAAGGGCCACCAGCAGCCGGAGCTGTGAGATTGATAGTGAAATTACCTTTTTTGTCAGCTTTTGCAGTGACTGTTTTGCCAGTCCAACTTGGAGTAATTTTCACCTTAGCGCCGCCACGAGCTTTCGCTGGTATCGACATCTCTTGATTCTGCTGCATCACCATATTTTCATTGAAATACGAGGGGAGTTTCACCTCCGCTTGTGCAGCCACTGTCGCCATAGCAACAGCTAAAATTAGTGCTAATTTTTTCATTGGTTTATTATTTATTTCTATTTAATTTTCGTTTTTATCTAGTGATTGCTCTCCTGCCTCAGACGAATTCTTGCGGCATTGCTTTTCAAAACCTTTGGGTGTAACGCCAAATTGCTTGAAGAATAACTTACTGAAATAGGATGACGAGTTGATTCCGACCATATAGCAAACATCACCGATGCGATATTTACCGTCCTGAATCAGCTCTGCAGCCTTCTTGAGCTTGATAATGCGTATAAGCTCGATTGGCGACAAATTGAATAATGTCTTTATTTTACGGAGCAACGACGAGCGGCTCATGCAGAACGTATCTGCCATTTGCTCAACGTTGAAGTTTTCGTCGGCGATATTATCTGTAATGATTTTTATCACCTTATTCATAAATTCCTCATCGGCCTTAGTCATCTTCATATTATCGACTGAGAAGAATGGCTGCTTAAGGAATGCTTTGCGTTCATGCTTTCTATTTTCGAGCAACGAAAGCACCTGCTGGCGGAAGAACTTAATCGAGAATGGCTTTTCGATGAATGCCTCGCCACCGCATCGGAGAGCTGCAAGTTTGCTTTCAAGGTCGTTTTTGGCTGTGAGGAACACCACTGGTATGTGGCTGCGGTTTATGTCCTCCTTGACTGCCTTACATAGTTCGTATCCGTCCATTTCGGGCATCATTATGTCGGTAACTATGATGTCGAAATTCTGATATTGGAGTTTTTCGAGTGCCTCACGACCATTTTCGCAGCTTTCCACGATGAATGTTTGGCTCAACTGGTCGGTGAGGAAATCTCGCATCTCATCGTTATCCTCAACAAGCAATATAGAATATCCAGCTTCGTCTTGAGTGCCGCTTTCGTCGGTTTGAATCACGGCGTCGGGAATCGATATATTGGGGCTTTCGTCGGGCTGTGCAGTTATCCCCTCTTGATGTAGCGGCAATGTGAGGATGAATGTATTGTGCTCAGCATCGGGTCGGATAAGTTTAACCTCGCCATTTAGCAAATGGGCTATCGTACGACATAGCGGCAATCCAATGCCTACTCCGTTATTGTCTTGATTAGAATCGATTTGATAGAATGGCTCAAATATCTTGAGAGCATCTTCGTCGGAAATGCGCTTGCCGTCGGTTGTAACGCTTACGCTAAATTGCTCAGCATCGGCCGACAACACGATGTCGATTTCGCGATTGGAATATTTGAGCGCATTGTTGAATAAGTTTGACAAAATTTTGGTCAAAGCCTCACGGTCGGTAACGGCAAATATCTGTGCATCGGGGATGTCGGACGTGAGCATCTTGCCTTTGACGGTCATCGCTGGCTCAAATCGGCTCAAAGTTTCGTTCACAACGCTCGTAACGTCGACAGTCTCGAATGTGAATGTAAATTTGTTTGCACCAATCTTTTGGAAATCGAGCAACTGCCCGGTGAGATTCAGCAAGCGACGTGTGTTCTGTCGCATCACTTTAAGATATTGTGCGGTGCGAGGCTCTTTGATTTCCATTTCTTCAAGCGCCTCAAGCGGAGCGTCGATTAGCGATAGTGGAGTGCGGATTTCATGCGCAATTTCAGCAAAGAACTGCACCTTGTTTTCATACAATTCTTTCTCCTTATTGATGCTGAATAGTTTCTGCTTTTCTTGCAGTTTTTCCACCTCGATGCGATGATAATACCTCACGACGACAACTATCAAAGCCGCTAACAGCAGCACATATACCGATATAGCCCACCTCGATTCGTACCATGGCGGCAACACTCTGATTGTGATTGATTTCGTTGTATAGACATCGCCATTTTCTACCTTCACTTCGAGTTTATATTTGCCGGGCGAAAGCTGCGACAGGCTGACGCTATGGTCGTTGAGCGGAATCCAAGCTGTATCGATTGGACTCAAGCGATAACTGAACTCGAGCTTACCTTGAGGCGTATAGGCTGGAGCGGAGAAGTCCAATACCATTCCGGGAAAATCGTGGTCAAACTCAAGGCACTCAGTATAGAAAATACTTTCCTTCAGTGGTGAGTCTTCAGCACCGACAACTGCCTCTTTCGAGCCAACCTTCAATCCAGTGAAATAGAGCTTTGGCACCGACTCGGTGTAAGTGTCAATGTTGGGGTTGAACGCTACCACTCCATTGAGCGAACCAAAATAGAAGTAGCCGTTGGATGATGCTAAAGCTGCATGATAGTTGAATTCGTTGGTCAACAGACCGTCGCGAGTGGTGAACACTTTCACTGCGCCGTCCTTAGGGTTGAACTTCACCAAACCCTTGTTTGTACCAAACCAAAGGTAGCCACGCGCATCCTCCAAAATGTCGTAAACCACGTTGCCGGGCAATCCCTCCTCTACCGAATAAGAGATAAAATTATCCTCCGAAGCATTGTATTTGACCAAACCGCCACGGTCGGTTGAAATCCATATATTGCCGTTCGAGTCCTCCATTATAGCGCTGATAGAGTTGGTTTTCAACCCATTTGACGCTTTTTCGTCGTAAGGATAATGCTTAAACTGCTCGTCGATAGGATTATAGCGGAAAATTCCATTACCCATTGTGGCTATCCAAATCAAGCCTTTAGAGTCTTGCATTATGTCGAACACCCAGTCCTGACTCAGTTCCGGAACGAGGTTGTAATCATTTGAGCCAAAGTTTGCTTTGTAAAGCCCCCAGTCGCTACCAACCCAACGATTGCCGTGATTATCAATAAGGAATGAGTAGACGCTATTATGGTCCTTGCCATGCAGACGGCGGAAATTGTTGCCCACGAATCGGCCGTTGCTATACATATCCAATCCGCCACGCGATTTGCCGAGGAACACTGAGTCGCCATAGCTTTTGATTATTAGGCTCACGTCGTTGCCCGACAGTCGGGTGAATCGGCCTGTGTGCGAATCGAACGCATTGAATCCAGCATCCTCAGTGCCGATGTAGATGCGCCCTTGCGAATCCTCAGCGAGACCTCTCACGCGCTTGCTCGACAGAGAGTTGGGCGACATACCGTTGACATAGACGTCAAACTTGAATCCATTGCGTTGGAAATAGTCGACCCCACCAAATATAGTTCCTATCCAGATGTTGCCTTGTCGGTCGCTATAAAGGGCTGACACTGAGTTGTTCGACAATCCATTAGGATTATCGGGCTGCTCCTTCAGAATAGTTTCTTTTCCGTCGAGTAGATTGATTACCACAATGCCATCGTGAAGCCCAATCCAGATTTCATTGTCGACACACAGCATCGAGCGCACATGAGTTTTGCCAGCAAGCGAGAATGGCACATCGGAAATCGTGCCAAGCTTCGTGTCGAATATATGCAATTCGCCTGTTTGCGAAATCAATGCTATGCGGCCATCGAACATCTGGCGCATAACCATAGTCACTTCGTCGCTTATCCCCGCCAAAGGAGTTGCGAGGAGGAAACGATTGTTCTCACTGTCGTAGAAATAAACGCCGTCGCCTACAGTGCCGACCAACACGTCGCCTAATGAGGTGACTATCATCGAAACGGCAGTGTTGTCCTTATCGGTCACATTATCGGTCACGGTGTAATGCTCTACCTCATCGTCGCCATAGAAACGGTATACACCACGCCCAGGCAATAACGCCCAAACATTGCCGCGTCCGTCGCCATATATATCCTGCACCCAGTTGTCGGCCTCTTCGCCTTGCGGTGTCTTGCTATTTTTATATGTAAAAGTTTCGCTTACAGGGTCATACACATAAATTCCTCGGTCGGTACCGACCCAAAGTTTTCCGTCGATGTCCTCATATAGAGCACCTATATTGTTGTTGCCTCGTTGGGCGATTGAATCGTAGCAGTTGTAGCTGACAATGCGGTAACCATCATATCGATTCAGCCCATTTTTCGTTCCAAACCAGATGAAGTTATTGCTGTCCTGAAGAATAATTTTTATCGTCGACGACGACAATCCGTCGTTGACATCGAGATGCTTAAACGAATAATGCACTGTGCGCGCTTGCACGCTCAACCCAAGGAAGAGCGCGCAAGCTATCAACAGTATATGACTTTTTAACCTTTTAATCATATTTCATTTGAATTGGGCTTTAGCCACAATTGCTACACGTGTTCTGATTTAATAGGTGCTATATTTATTATCGGAATATCTTCATTGCTTTACCATTCTGCACCTTGATGCAGTAGCCGCGATAGTTGTCGGCAACTTTCACACCCTGAAGATTGTAGTATTCAGCTGGACCTGACACTGTTTCATCGACACGGATGTTTTCGATGCCATCATAGTTCTTTTTCGATACTCTGAACACGAACACATCGCCGCCAGGTATTTCGTAGCTGATACCATCTTCGGTCGGAGTAATGGTTGCACCCGACCAGAGTTCTTTGATTTCGCCCACGTTGTCGGGATCGAAGCCAAGACGTTCCCATGTGATTGAGCTTTCCATTGGCAAATATTTCGACCAGTTGAATACTGCGATGTAAAGGTAGCGGTCAGTTTCACGCATAAATTTGCGTTCGCACTGCTGCGACGAGGTGTAATCGCCACCCTCTACAGGGCGGAATGAACCTACGTTGTTGCGCACATATTCGTTGATGTCGGCATTGCCCATAAATGTTGCTGCTACTTCACGCGATGCTGCTGGATAACCACGATTGACAGCATCGGAGAAGTTGTCGCCAAAGAGATATGCACCACTCACCATACCAGAGGTAGCGCGCACACGGTTTTCGCCAGCGGTTTCTGCTCCATTATAACCATGTTTGCGCAACACTAAGTGGTCGGGGTCGTTGACAGTGTAGAGGCGGTCGGTCCACCAAGCCCAGCTAAGGCCATTGAGCGTATATTCCGATTCGCCAAGTTCGCTGAAGCGGTCGCACATCATTCTGCGTCCATGAGCCCAGCGGTAAGGGAACAATGGTGCCATTGATTCGAGCACATACATACCATATTGTGCTGCAAGGTCGTGCACAATCTTCATACCGTAGTTGTAGGCCATTTTACCTGTTGTGATTTCGGGATTATACCAGCTATCACCTTCGCAGCCTGCAGCGTTGATAAAGTCGAATTTAACGTACTTCACGTTGTAACTTGCCCATTTCTGGAAAGTGTATTCCATATTCTGACGCACTGCTGGGTGTGTGGGGTCGATAGCATAATATTGTCCACCATCCATCACGCTGTAGGGCTGGCCATTGACTTTGAGCATACAGTCGCGCCACTTGTAGGCTGGTTGTCCCTGATAACCTGTGCCAGGCACATGACCGTCAAACGACCATTCCCAAATCACTAAGCCGCCGTAGCAACCTACACGCTGATTGAGGCCCTGTTTTGTTTCGCGGCCATCCTTATATGTTCCTGAGCCGAGCACTCTCTTGCCGAGCTTAGCCATTTCTGATGCGCTTATATTACCACCTTCGGCAAACGAGTCGAGCGATATTAGAAGCTGACCATCTTTGTCATGGAATCCTAAGTCGTAGAGCTCTTCTTTCATAAATGTAGCACAGTCAACCACACTCTGATAGTTGACATGATCTTGCAGCACGCCCCATGAGCTCCAGCCCATTGGGTTACCACCCTCCCACACTGCGCGGGGAGCTACCGTAGTACAAGCGTCGGCAAACGTTTCCATACCCACACGCCAGTCGTCGAAGAAACCAATCATATAGCGAGCCGACGACACTTCAGTGCCTTTCACATAACCATGCTTTGCGATGCGGTCGCGTGTATATCCGTCGACAATACCACTAAGGCACTCCAACTTGGTAAGGTATTTATGTTGTGAGCCTTTGAATGTGATACCACTTTTCCATTTGTCGTGGTCAACCGAGCCAGCTACAAGACCGAAGCGGCTTGACGCATCCCACACTACCGACACTTCATACGAGGTCTTTTGCTGATTGAACGTGTAAACCTCATAGCGACCATGAGCATCGTTGTCGTAAGGTACCCAAAGCATACGGTTCGACGAGCCTTTGAGTGGGCTACTCTTGGTTTCGGTAACGAATGGCTTAACATTGTTGGTTGCCACCACCGAGCCGTCGTGAGCCTTGAGCGATGCCGACACAATCATATAGGGGAGTGTTTCGTAGAAGTTATGATGACGTGTCATCACTACCGTACCATTGTCGTGGCTAATTTGCAGCGATTTACCAACGCCGAACTCATCTTCAATGTCGACCACTTTGGCACTACCAGCTGCGATGCTGCGAGTGTCGAACGAGCCACCCTTGTCAGCATCGACAATTCTATAGCTCATCGTAGCATACACATCGAGCAGTGCATCCTGCCCATTGTAACTGAAATTGAGATTGCCTTCATCGTCGTACACAGCATCCCATAAGCCCATTGAGAGGCTTGTTTCTGCCATTGCAAACATTGGCAAAAATGCCAATGCAGCGATAATCAATTTTTTCATATTTCGTGTTTTTAAATTATTCATGGTGGTTGTCTATGATATAAAAATTTATTGTTAGTGGTGAATTATGCTTCGTTATAGTTTATTACAATATATTTGACAACGTTTTCGGCGGTGAGTTTAATCTATTTTACTACTTTCGTTGCTTCACCACCCTGAAGGCGTATGCAGATGCCTTGATAGTCGTCGGGCACACGCACACCCTGGAGGTTGTAGTATTCTACTGGTCCGCTTTGCGCAGCGTCGACAACAACAGACTCAACGCTGTCGTAGTCCTTTTTGGTTACGCGGAACACTTTCGCATCGCCTCCTTCGAAACTGTAAGGGATGCCGTCGGCTGTGAAATCCACTATTTCACCTGACCAAAGTTCCTTTATCTCGCCGGCATTTGAGGGGTCGAAGCCAAGGTCGGTCCACTTGACTACGCCCGACGTAGGCATATAGAGCGACCAATTGAACACCGCTACGTAGAGGTATTGGTCCGTTTCGCGCATAAACTGGCGTTCGGCCTGTTCCGACGCAGTGTAATTGTTGCCCAACACGGGGCGGAATGAGCCTGTATTTTCACGAACGTAAGCATTAATATCCTCGTTGGTCATTATCTCGAGGGCACGTTCGCGCGATTTTGCGGGGTAGCCCACTGGAGTGCCTGCTACGTGGCCATTTTCAGTTTGTGGATATAAACAATTGTCGGAGAAGTTGTCGCCGAAGATGTAAGCGCCGGTACACATACACGACGTAGCGCGGGCGCGGTTTTCGCCAATAGTTTCCGTTGCCATACCCTTGTCGCGGTAGAACACGCAGTTGTCAGGGTCGTTGACCGCATACAATCGGTCGGTCCACCACCCCCAACTGATAGCGTTCATGATGTATTCCGACTCGCCCAACTGGCTGAAGCGGTCGCAGAGCGTACGGCGGCCGTGAGCATATTGATATGGGAACAATGGTGACATTGCTTGTACCATATACATATCGTACTGCTCGGCAAGTTCGAGCGCTATCTTCATTATATAGTTGTACGCCATTTTCCCAGTCGTAATCTCGGGACGATACCAGCTATCCCCTTCGCATATTGCGGCATCAATGAAGTCAATCTTCACATATTTCACATTCCAGCCAGCCCAGCGCTCAAATTGCCAACGAAGGTTAGCTTCGACGGCTGGGTGTGTTGGATCGGTAGCAAGATACTGCACATGGGGGAACACGTGGCGTGGCTGGCCATTGCATTTGAGCAGGCAGTCGCGCCAATGATACACTGGATTGCCTTGCAGCCCGGTGCCTTTAACCTGTTCGTCAACGGTCCAGTCCCAAATGACGATGCCATTATATAGGCCATAGTTCATATCGAGCCCTTGCTTAGTTTCGCGGCCGTCGCGATAGGTGCCTGAGCCAAGCACTTTATTGCCCATCTTCGATGAATTGCTGTCGCCCATATTAAGCTCGGCAAACGAGTCGAGCGATATTGTGATGCGACCGTCGCGACCATGGAATCCGTGCGGTTCGAGCTGCTCCTTCATAAAGGTTGCAGTCTCAACGATACCGGTATAGCTGACGTAGTTCATCACGTTGCCCCACGAGCTATAACCTACAGGGTTGCCACCCTCCCACACTGCGCGGGGGGCTACTGTGACACAAGCGTCGGCAAATGTCTCCATACCGATGCGCCAGTCGTCGAAAAATCCAATCATAAATCGCGCCGAGCTGACCTCACTGCCATACACATATCCGTGGGGCGTGTCATAGTCCTGCGTACCCTCGTCAGCAATGCCCGAAAGGCACTGAAACGAAGCGAGGTATTTGCTCGATGTGCCGCGACTGATAATGGCGCTTTTCCATTTGTCGTGATCGACCGACCCTGCTATCAATCCGAAACGCGAGTCTTGATTGAACACAGCTGATGCCTCATACGATGTCACTGTGCGCTTTAGTTCGTAAACTTGGTAACGAACATGGTTGTCGTTGGAGAAGGGGACCCAAAGTATGCGATTTTTTGCGCCCTCAATCATAGTCGACTGAGTCTCGGTGCTGAATGGCACCATGCGGTTAGCTGAAACTTGCGAATCGCTGCCCGACACTAACGACACTTGCGCCAAGAAATAGTCGAGATGAGGATAGAAGCTATAGCGGCTCACCATCTGATTGCCATCAGCAGGATAAGTGATTTCAAGGCTTTTACCCTTGCCGAATTCATCGTCGATGTCAACGATTTCAACCTTCGACGGAGTGAGATTGCGCGAATCGTAATTGCGCACGTCGGTTTTGTCAGCAACCGAGCGATAGTTGGTTGTTGAATAAACGTCGGCGAACGCCTCTTTGCCGTTGTAGTAGAAACTTAGCGAACTGTCGTCTGCTACACGTGCTTCCCAATTGCCCACTTGCAGAGCAGTTTCCGCCACACAAAGTAGTGGCAGCAATGCTAATGTGAGTGTCGTAATTCGTCTCATTGTCGTTGGCTGAAAGTGTGATTACTTCTTTATACGATACACTTTGACGTCCTTTGAAGGAATCTGCGCTACAATCTGACCGCTGAGTGTCATCTCGTCGTGGCTCCAGATTTCGAGTGCAGAGTATTTTGCTGATTCCGACAGGCCAATGCGGCGCAATGGCAAGGTCTTGGTAACTGCGCGTGGTGAGAAGTTGAAGATAGCCACGTAGATGTATTCGTCATCTTCGTTGACAAACATATCGGCAGCTTTATCGCCTACGCCAAACTCTATTGGACGGAACGAGTCGGTGCGGCGAGCCATTTCGTTGAGCTCATCGTTGGTAGTGTTGCGCACTACTCTGTCCTTAGCTGCGCCCGAGGCACTCATGTCATCGCCAAGGAAATAGACGCCGGTCAATGCCGATGATGTGACACGCGCACGGTTTTCGCCGTCGGTTGCACCTTCGTACACGATGTGGTCA
This sequence comes from Muribaculaceae bacterium, assembly GCA_017629835.1. Classification (GTDB taxonomy): domain Bacteria; phylum Bacteroidota; class Bacteroidia; order Bacteroidales; family Muribaculaceae; genus JAGBWK01. Next base: position 57,294 of record JAGBWK010000007.1, read on the forward strand.
GCATCGTTGTAGTGATAAACGTGGTCGAGCCACCAGCCATAAGTCAGTGCGTTGAGCACATACTCAGTGTTTTTGATATCAGCCCAAGCGTCGCAGCTGATTCGGCGGCTGTGAGCATAGTTGGCTGGGAAGAGCGGAGCAATCGAGAGGTTAATCCACATGCGGCCGTCAATCACCGAGTTGATGAATTCCATACCTTGAGCGTAAGCCTGATTACCAGTGGTGACTGCTGGGTCGTAGTGATGATCCGACTCATATGCGCCATGCGCCATAAAGTCGATTTTGATGTATTCATAGCCCCATTCGATAACCTTCTCGAGGATAGCGCGCACCTTTGCTTTTGTGCCGGGGTGAGTTGGGTCGAGCGCAGGAGCACCGTCAAACTTGATTGGCTTGCCATTGTTGCGGAGATAGAGCTCACCCATTTTGTATTCGGGAGCTTCGCGCACTACTGCGTTGGGGTTGTTGCCCCAGTCGGCGAACGGACTGGTATAGATGCCGGGGCGTTGACCATTGGCACGGCAATGCTCTACAAACTCTTTGTGTTGGTGAGGCTTGAAGCCGAAGTCCCAGAACGCGTCGAGGTCGATATATAGCGTTGAGTCTTCATCGTGGAAACTATGCTGGATGTTGTCGTGAATGAAGTCCGACACCTCGATAGCTTTTTGGAATGTAATATCCTTGGCGAGCTTACCCCAGCTGTTCCAACCGAATGGGCGTCCGCCAAGGCTCTTGATTTTGGGAGCAACGAGTGCACACTGGTCGGCAAAGAGTTCCATACCGTCGCGCCAGTCGTCGGTGGGGATGATAATCATGCGAGCCGACTCAACGCGCTTGCCAGTGAGTTTGCCGTGAGGGCGCACGTCGCGAGTAAGGGTGGTTGCAGCGCCTGAATACACCTCAAGTGTATCGACGCGTGTTGCTCCAGTTGTCACTAAGTTGATAGCTGATTTCCACACTTTGTGGTCGATACTACCGATAACCACACCGCTACGAGTGTCGGCATTGAACATGGGTCGCACCTCATAGCTTTCGCGATGCTCTGAGCCGAACGCCGACGAGATGTAGCGCACCCAAGCGTCGTTGTCGTAAGGGATTGAGGCGGTATAGTTGCCTGCACGGTCAAACATATCGTAGCCCGTTGAGGTATAGATTGGAGCAAGATAGTTGAGCGAAACGCTGTCGGGCGATTCGACTGCAAGTTGAGTTATGATAAAGTCGGGATAGATATCGTAGGTTTGCTCTATGGTTTGCTGACCATACTTGCCACGCACGGAGAATTGCTCACCCTTACCAAACATGCCGTCGATAGCGGTGCGTTTAACTTTCACGCCAGTAGCGTCGGCCATTGAATAGCGGCTGTTCTGGGTGGAGTCGCGTTCGGTCACGCCCCATTGCGGTAGATTATTGGCAATGATAGTGTCGCCCGAGGCGTTGGTAATGGTGACTGCGGCGGGTTGCTTGTCAATGTCGATAGTGAATCGTCCGCTCTTGTAAGTGCCAGCTGTGGCAACAGTAGTAGCGGCTAATGCGGCAAAAATCGCAATGGAAATCTTTTGCATAATTAATTTTTAGGTTTTGAATAGTTATCCAAATACAAAATTAAATGCAAATTAGCACATTTGCGGATAATATTGTCGCAAAAAATGACAGATTTGCGGATTTTTGACCCAATTTTTGTAAAATTCCCCCTCCTGCACGCCCTCCAACGCAATGGAAAGCCACGACAACAGAACAGGCGCTACCACGCAAATCAATTGCGAGGAAGCGCCTGCTCTACATGTTTAGGTTAGGGATTCTGTGTACTTAAATCGAGAGAGGATAAATGAGATGATTCGATATTAGTTAGCCCAAACGATTGGGGAAACTGTTTCGTTGTAGACGCTGAGGGTTTGAACACCTACGCGCTTGATGTTTGAGGGAGAGATGCCGAAGAGCTTGTAGCCAATTGCTCCCACGCCGGGACGGACTGCTACTTCGCGACCTTCACCTACCATAAGTTTGCTGTTGGTTGTGTTGACAGGCAAGTTGGCAAACACTTTGCCATCCTTAGTTTCTACGATTACGTTGTAGCCCACTCTGAGGTTATTTGCATCTGACCAGTGAACAACAATGCCGTCGCTCTCAATGCTGTAGTAAACACCTGATGGAGCTGGAAGAGCTGGCATCGTTTTATCTGCACCACCTTTGATGTTTTTGTAGACTTCGTCAACAAATTTCCATCCTTGAGTAGCTTGACACCATTGGTAGTCAGTAACGAATACATCAGTCAAGCCATTGCCGGTAACATCACCAAACGAAACCAAGCAACGATTAGTTCCTTGACCACGAGAATAAAGGTGAGAACCTTCGGTAAAAGTATGGTCAGATGTACCATAATAAGTGATGCGTTGGCTATATTCTTTCATAATATCGAGCTTACCGTCGCCGTCGAAGTCGCGGATTATCGGGCGGCTATCTTCGTGCCAATCGCCGACACCAAGATCACCAGCGATGTTGTAGCTATCAGCGAATATAACGTCAGAATTGCCTGCTACTTCACCTTTCTTATTCATAAAGAGTCGAGCGCCCCAGCCTCCGCCATTATCATCCTTTATGTGGTCACCATAACCCATTGTAACGAAATCATACCATCCGTCACCATTGAAATCGCCAACGCCAAAACCTGTGTCGCGGCTGATATTATAAGGTGTTACAAAGTTAGCAACTTCATAAAATGCTTTACCTTGGTCGTTGAGATAGATATATCCGCCGCGGTCGCTATAACCATTGATGAGAATATCGAGCCAACCATCGTTGTTGAGGTCGACAAACATAATGTCGTTTTTCTCAATCTGACGGATTGTACCATCCCACTGGTCGAAAATAAGCTCTTCGGTAAAGCCATTACCAGCATTGTTTTTATACAATCGGGTAATTCTTTTTTTCTGTCCATCAATAGTTTCATGACAAACCACAAGAAGGTCGGGATAACCATCATGGTTATAATCACCAATCGTAACTGGGCGCAGAATCAATGGACAATCAGGGTCACCTTCTGTGCGATCTGGGTTTCTTTCCCAATGACCTGCATTAGGGATACCGAGCGATTCAAGTGTTGCCTCATGAAACCAACCATAGCCGCTGGCATCATTTGCTGTATTTTGGTCAAGATAATCATTTACATACAATTTGGCGAGAAACGACAGATTGCCGTTATGGTTGCGACCTACGGTGATAATATCAACGTGACCGTCGCAGTTGTAATCGAAGGCATAATTGTTTGAAAAACGATATGCATCATACATCGGATAACCGATATTAGGATGTTGGTCGAATGTACCGTTGCCACGATTGCGATATGCGCGAGGACCATTATTGCAGATATAATACATATCAAGAAGACCATCACCATCGATGTCGAACAGCAGCGATTGTCCTCCCTGTTCGTCCCAATCAATTGTTTTTGAAACAACCGGAGCCCATTCCGAAGCTGTTAACTGATCGTTGCCCCATGCAGTTAAGCCAATCAACAAAGAAGCTACTACTAAAATATATTTATTGGATTTCATTTTGATTCAGTTTTAAGTAATATAAACGATTTATTGTTGGCTATTAAAACACTAATTTACGAGCTGAGCCGTCGGAATATTTTGCTACAACAA
>JAGBWK010000008.1 GCA_017629835.1 Muribaculaceae bacterium
GCAGCCGAAGCTGAAGCTGCGGCGCAAGCGGAGCTGAAGGCGAGGATTGACTCAATGGCTGCCGACCCCGACTATATCAAGGCGAGCGTGGTGGTGCTGTCGCCCGGAGCGGATTTCTACTCTCAGCTCGGTCATTGCGGCATCCGTATGGAGTGCCCCACCCATGGTCTCGACTATATTTTCTCGTTTCTGACACAATCTGAGGATGCATTCGACATTTTCCGATTCTTTATGGGAAAGGCTGAGGGTGGTATCTATGGAGTGCCGTTTGAAGAATATATCGCAATCGACTGTGCCGGTGGTCGTGGATTAGAGCAATTCCCGCTCAACCTAACACCCCAAGAGGAGCAACGACTTTGGGAGATTCTCGACAACGACATGATTAGTCGCCAAGACCGCAAATTCAATTTTTTGTTAAACAATTGCACAGCGTTGACGATTAAACTCATTAAGCGATGCCTGCAGGATGGACGAGAAATTGAGTATGTTTGGCCCGAAATTGCCAGTGGCAATGATACCGCAACGATGTACTACTGGATTACTCGTAAAACTCCATGGCTTCGATTTGTGGGAACAATGCTTTTAGGTGCAGTAGGTGAAGATATATTAGACAATCAGAATCGCATGTCGCCAGAAATGATGCCAGAATTGCTGTTAGGTAGCGTTATTCAAAGCTCTGATACAAAAGAACCAATGGTTGGCGAACAGACTACTTTAACACCATACACTGCGGAATATACCCCTGCATTTGTAACCCCCAACGTGCTGTTCTCTATTCTTATAGCCGTGGTAGTGCTGCTGTCGCTTGCTGAGTGGAAACTCCGTTGGCGCAAAGCAGCCAAAGCGATGGATGTGACGCTGCTTGCGTTGCACACCCTTATCGGCATTATCCTCTGCTTTATGACTTTCTATGCAGGATTGTTTGGTAAGAGCTGGAACTGGTTCCTCATTCCATTTAATCCTCTTCCACTGTTAGTATGGCTTGTTTGGCGCAAGCGCAATGGCTGGCGTCAAATCTACTTGACGTATAGCATAGTGCTGACGCTGTTTATGGTCGTTGGCGGCGCAACGCTGAGCGTATGCTATTCGTCGACGCTACTATTGGTAGGCATTGTAGCCGTGCGCTGCTGGGCGAAGTATCTGCTAACGCCAAAGGATACACCAAAAACGACAACAAAAAAACATAACCACAGATGAAAGATATAAACCGCAGATAAAAAAATAGTGAAAATTCGTGGAAATCTGTGGTTCTGACCTCGGAAATCGGCGGTTGATAGATAAGAAATTAATAATTAACTAAAAATAAACCAATTATGATTAAACGACAAAATTTAATTAGGCTATTAGGGGCATTCCTTATAATGTTCCTCTTTGGCTCAATGTCAGCAGTTGCTGGCAACTCCACCACTAAATACTCGAAAGCAGTCGCAACTGTTGGCACAGGTTCCGGTACAGTTTATGTTAGCACCTCAACAACAAAAGGTACAGGCTCTACAAGTTCAACTTCTGCTACAAACTCTACTTCTAACACAAGCAGCTCTGTAAATCACACATACTATTATAGTGCAGAACCGGCTACTGGTTACAATTTCGATGGTTGGTTTGAGGACGCTAATTGTACTGGCACTGCAGTTAGTACCACTGCGTCAAACTATTCTGTATCTGTTACTACATCATCAACAAATCAAAGTTCGCCAGAAACCAAAACCCTATGGGCTAAGTTTTCGGTAAAGCCTTATATCTCTTCTGCTACTGCCACGAAAGCAGAGGGTGATGGTACTGTTTATGTATCAAAGACAGAAGGCACTTGGAATACTAATACAGCGAGTTCATCGGCAACCTCCAATGCCGCTGTAACATACTATTTCCATGCTGTGCCCACAGCTGGGGCATCTTTTGTAGGCTGGTATTCCGACCAAGCCTGCACTACGTTGGTGAGTACTAATCAAACTTATTCACGCACGGTCACACCAACGCAGGATGGCGTAAACATTCAGTATTATGCTAAATTTTCATATATCCAGTCCCACTCAAAGGTGATTGTTTCGGCGGTTGGTCCCGGTACGGTATTCGTAAACAACACTGCTGCTCTGGGTGAGTATGGCACAACTTGCGAATCATCAACTACTAAGAATGGTGTAGACGCTGTGCATCAATACGTTATGCATGCAAAAGAGGGTGAGAACTCTACCTTTGTCGGATGGTTTACAAACGCGGCATGTACAGGCACACCGGTTTCAACTGAAGAGATATACACCATAGAGAAAACAGGTAGCACAAACGCTGCCGCACCTTCGGTTTATAACTATTATGCCAAGTTTAACACAACCTACTCCCTCAGCATTACGATGAAAGGGGCAGATATGCTCCCAAAGATAGAAGCCAACGGCGTAGCTATTTATACGAGCAATACAAAGCATTTGGAGGGCACTACTATCTCAATCCAATCTGACGAGTATGTGACAGTGAGCAGCGTTGTGAAGAATGGCTCAACTTTGGCTGCATCAGCCGGTAAGTGGACATTCACAATGGATACCAATGTAGAACTTACCATCAACGCTACAATGCAAGGCATTCCACCAAGCCGTTGGATGGCAGCAGTGCCCGACCGCGCGTATGTTTGTAACCTCTCAATCCCCGGTGCTCACCAAGCAGTAACTGAGGGTGCCTCATATTCTGCTGCTTGTCAGGATATTTCAATTGCAGAACTTTTCAATAATGGCGTGCGTGCATACGACCTTCGTCCAACTCCCGGAAATACATCGGCTGATGGCGATTACACAAATCTTCCAATGAAGCATGGCTCTATTAATCTTGATTTGAATTTCCATGAAGCAATCGATATACTGAAAGAACGGTTAACAGCCAATCCAACAGAATTCTGTATCATAATGATTCGTCATGAGAATGATGACCCGAGTGATGCTCAAATAAATTCATACTGTTCTAAAATGAGAGCACTGGTAGCTCATGCTAACTATAAGGATTTGTTTATCGACTTCCGTCGTGACTTACGCATGAAGGATGTACGAGGCAAGATTCTTCTCCTTACTCCTGGCAATAGAGCTGGTGACAGATGGGCCAGTGCAGATGTAAACAATCAGAATGATTATACTCATTTAGTTGGTGGTTATTACGATGGTGGTCACCTTGGCACATCAATGCTTTATGGCAATATGCGTAGCTCTCTCGACGGAGGCACATATTTCTATATCCAAAACTGCTACAACAACTATTCTACAGCGGATTGCCGTTATACTGAAACGATCATAAACTCTACACAAAAGGTCGAAGCAGTTAAAGAGGGAGCAGATGTTGCAGCAATGTATGCAGCAATTGACCCTGAACAGTGCGTTTGGTTTATCAATCACACTTCAGGTGTAAGTGCCTCCCTTGCCGTGAGCAAGTCAAGCGTTTACGATATAGCTAAAGTCACCAACCCTGCTATGCTTGCTTATATCAATAGTAATCCCTTTGGAACAGCCGACAGTTACGGTGCTAACCCATTGGGCATCTTGATGATGGATTATGCTGGAGTTAATTCAACAAGTAGCACAACTGTATCGGGTAAAGACCTTTGCCAAGCTATTATTGACACCAACTTTAGCGACGAGATGAAGGGATTCCATGATGGAACAAATGATGTATGCTTCCTTATGAATGTTGGGACAGGCAAATTCCTTTCGATGGGTGCTAACCACGCTACTCGTGCTGTACTTGCCGACCATCCTCTCGCAATGCGTATAGTGCGCGACCGCATCAATAATCAGATGCTTATGCGCTTCCCCGGTACTCGCAATGGTGATGGACAAGGTCAAATCAACAATTTCCTCGGTCTTGTAGTAGAAGATGGAGAAAATCGTGTTTATGCCGATATTCGCCAAGCTTATGCAGATGATACCCGCGCTACAATGACTCAACAAGTATGGTGGAACGTATCATCAACTGAGCCTGGTGCTGAATTTACTATCGACCTTGCATCAGCAAAGGGACGCAATAAGGGCTGGAATGGATATAACACAAGCTACACCAACTTCGGTTGGGTAGGCGATAAGCTCGACTTTGGTGCAACCGGCGACAACGCTAAGTGGATTATCCTTACCAAAGCAGATATGGCAGCTATGCTCGAAGAAGCAGATGCTAACAATCCTATCGACATCACAGGCTTTATCGCTAATCCTCGTGTAGAAAACAACAACGCTCGCCATGCATACAATAAAGTGTGGAACATCACAGGACATAATAATATTGGCCTGCTGGATGCTGATATCAATCGTGGTGGTGTTGAATTCTGGAATCGTGAAGAGTTCACTTCAATGTCGCAAAAAGTGGTCCTCACCCCCGGCACATATCGTCTTGAATTGGATGGATATTACCGCAACGGCATGGAACAGGATGCAGAAGTTATGTTCTTCAATCGTGAGACTCCCAATAATTGGCCAGTGCTCTACGCAGGCAATGCATCTACACCAATTGCATCGGTATTCGACCGCGATGCTGGAAAAGTTCATTCAATTCCTTACAACTTCGACGATGCTCGCAGACACTTTAACGATGACAAATACAATACAGTATTGTTCTTCACTGTCGATGGTAATGAACCTAAAGAGGTTGAAATCGGTATTCGTAAAGAATTTGTATTAGCTCAAGACTGGTTAGTGCTTAATAGCTTCCGCCTCTATGGCTATGGTGATGCAACAGTTAATCAGCGAGCATACGTTGAAGCATCAGCTGATTACAAGAAACTGCAAGATTATATTACACTCTACACCCGTATGGCTAAGAGCAGCAACAACAAACAATTGCTTGAAGCTATTGATTTAGTTGAAGGTGAAATGGGTCAAGCAACAACAATTGGTGAAGTTCGCAATCTTTGGGCATATCTCGACCGTGTAAGCTGGCGCAGCAATGAAGAAATTCTTGAAGCAGACATCACAACAGCTGACCCTGTTGACGGTGGTAATTACTACTTATATAATGTGGCTCGCAAATCATTCTTCCTTGGTGGTAACGATTGGGGTACTCACGCAGTATTGGGCAATCCCGGTGCAATGGTAACACTTGAAAAAGATGGCGACAACTTCTTTATCAACACCCACTTGCCAAACGGCGAAGATGGTGGCTATCCTAAAGAATATCTTGGACACAATGGCTATGTGGACTGCCCACGCAATGACCGTTGGACATTCAAGGCTGTAGGCGATGCTTACCAAATTCTTAAGGCAAATGACCACGCTATTTGTCTTGCATCCCGTCCTGCTTCTAATCAGGTAGAAACTGACACCAAAGTTGCAGAACATGGCGATAATGCATTGTGGAAACTCGTTACAATTGATGATTTCAATGCATTGATTGATGAACATAATGCTAACTTCGACCCATACAAACTTATAGATGTCAGCCATATGATTAAGGCTCCAGGCTTCAATCAGCGCGACAGTCGCGACAGTTGGATTTCTATTAAGAATGGTGATGGCAATAGTGGTGTTTCAACTGGTAATGATCCTGAATTTGCATACGAATTCTGGAAATTCGTAGATGCTGAACTATATCAGACTATCGAAGGCCTTCGTCCCGGTAACTATTGGATTTCTTGCAATGCATTGTATCGTCCAACTAATCATGAGCAATACGCTCCTACGCTGCAATCAAGCGCATCAGCAGCTCCCCAGCGTAGAGTTGCAGCAGCTGAAAATGGTGCAGAACTGTTTGCTTACGCAGGTGATTACAATAGTGCGACAGTAGGACAAATAAGTGCTGTTTCTGAAGTTGGCGAAGAAATCGGCAATGCCCGTCCTGGAGAAGGCACAATGGTTGACGGAATAGGTGAAATTCCTAACTCAGTTGTTCAAGCAACAAACTTCTTCAATAATGGTCTTTACAAAGTAGATTATATCGAAAATGTTGAGGTAGGCGCTGATGGCAAACTTACTATCGGTGTTCGTAAGAAAACAAACACAGCTGAAGACTGGCTCGTAGTTGATAACTTCCGTCTCTACTATGCTAACAATGCTGAAGATGGCGTTACTGGTGTAGAGGATGTTGAAGCAGAAGAGGCAGAAGTTGCAACTGAATACTACAACTTGCAAGGTGTTCGCGTAGAGAACCCCGGACGTGGCATCTATATCCGCGTACGTGGCGAAAAGGTTGACAAAGTGCGCCTTTAATCTATGGAACTTGATAAATTAAAATAGGTACGTGACCATGCTCGGACTAAAAGTCCGGGCGGGTCACGTTTCCCAATAATAAAACCAAACAGAAATGAAAAAAAGATTACGCATCCTGTTAAGCCTTGTAGCGCTATTTTGCGCCGGCAGCGTTGTGGCAGAAGAATTCAGCAAGACGTGGAATTTCTCCGACTGGGAAATTCGCGACTATGAAGGAACTACGGCTGTTGACGGTATGACTGTATATGGACCGGTATCAGTGGCATCAGGCAGCAAAACTATCGACGGAGTGCAATATAGCAATGTGCTCAAAATGGGTGCAACAGCAACCTACGACGAATCGGGTGCACCTACGGCTAATGCTCTTGCATTTGAGGTGCCGGGTCCGGTGGAAATTACAGTAGGTGTGGCTCGCCCATTTGCAACCGCAAAAGGTCGCTATCTGCAATGCTTTGCAGGGAGCAACGCAACGCTCATCGGCGAACTTGAAGCCCCCTCATCGGCAACTGCAGCCACATTCTCCTACACCGGCGAGGCTACTACAATAATTCTTGGCTCAAACAACAACACTATAAATCTTTACTACGTAAAGGTTGAAGCACCCAAAGAGAAAGGACCTGCGCCCGAGCAGATGACTCTCGTAGGTGGAGAAACTGAGGCAACAGTATCGCACACCGAGGGCGTTTATCTGTTTGAAAGCGTTAAAATAAGTGGCGGTTCGTTCTACTTCACTGATGCAGAAGGGACAACTTATGGCGATGCTACCGGTGCTACCTATGTGTATCCCGGCAATGAATATGCATTCGTACCCGAAGGTCAGGCTTATGGTATCGACGCAGGCCGCTACAACGTGACTCTCGATTGGAATACTGAAAAGATTTCGGTAGAAAAGATTGAGATAGCTAACTATCCAATCACAGTGTTCTGGGACAATGCAAACACTCCCGAGTGGACTACTGTCTATGCAGCAGTAGTGCTCCACGAGGATATTCCTGCACCCGAAGGGATTACGTCGATGGAATATATGGGTATGACCGTGTATCTCTACCCTATGGAGTATCGCGACGAAACACTCTACTTCACTGAAATACCCTCAGCGTCGGTTGCTTTCGGCTTCTTCGACGGCAATACTCCGCTGATTGTATTCGACGAGGAGGGCAATTTCGCAGCTCCGATAGCTAACCACCTCTATACAGGCAACTTGACCAATGGAGTAGCTCTTGATATGGGTGAGTTTGTATTGGAAGAGAAAATGATTACAGTCTATTTCCACAACTCATTGGAGTGGAGCGCACCAACGGTGACTTACTTGGTGGGCGACCTTGCTCATAGCTCGGTTGACGACTATGTGGTGGTGGAAATGGTGCGCTGCTCCGACGCCAAAGTGCGCGAAGGTGTAGGCGAAGAGGGTGTGATTTACGATAACAATGTGTGGAAAGCTGAAATTCCTAACATTACGCCTCACTTTGCGTTCTACAACAAACGAGCTGCAGATGTGAAATATGATGCAGTAGATATAGAGCAATCGCTCGCTGAAATGCAGCCAATACCTTGCATGCCCCGCGTGGATATGGTGTATGAAGCAATGACATTCCAGTCGTTCAACATCGCAATTGAATTGGGCAGATACGACGACGTTGTGAAGCCTTATCCTGCAGCAGATATTAAGATTTACTGGGACAACAGCAATACGCCCGACTGGACAAGCGTTTCGGCTATGGTGGTACCAGGCCCCGATGCTTACATTCCAGCTGATAAGGTCGGATTCGAATATATGGGTATGACTGTGTATGAATATCCGATGACTCTGGCTGAGGGAACTAATTATGTGGCAGAAATTCCAGCGGCTTCGGTTGCTCTCGGCTTTATGGGTCAAGACCAAGTGCCTGCAATTGTGGTTGATAATCAAGGTAATTTCGTAGCTCCAGTGGCTGAGCATGTTTATACCTACGACGCTGCACGAAGCATTGCCGTCGATATGGGTGAATATCAGGAGCCAGTGCGCGACTTGACTGTATATTGGGACAACTCGACTGCACAGTTTGAACAGCCTTACCTTATATATACATATGTACCAATGGCTGAGGCTGATATCACCAATATCACGACCGTAAAAATGGAGCGCTGCGCTCAAGTGCCCGACCCTAAGCCTAACACTGAAGGCAAGGTGATGGAATATGACGTATGGCGCGCTGTAGTGCCGTCGGATGCTCCATTATTCGGCTTCTGCACAATGGTTTACGAGCCAAGTTTGGGCGTTGATGTGCCTGCAAATCTCACTCCAGCAGTGGACGAAGCAACAGCTGACTATGTTAAGGCGACTGACGAGAATGTATATGCTCCAGTGGATGCATATCCATTGTGCGTAAGCAAGGGAACGTATGAGCAAGTGGTTAGCGCAACTCCAGTTGGCGGTATTCAAGTCTATTGGGACAATGGCATTGAAAGGTGGAGCAATCCAACCGTTGTGTACGGTATGAAGGAGTTTGAATATTGCTCTTCATCGGATATGTTCACCGCTTCGATGCAGAAGTTATACCGCACACAGGTTGATGCTTCCGACGGCAGAATTTATGAACAGAATCTTCGCAGTGGTAGTGTGCCTGAAAATGCAGCGTGGTTTGCATTCTGCGAAATGAGTGGCTCAAATCCTGTTGAAATCTACATAATTGGCGAACTGATTATAGAGCCTAACAGCGAAACAGCTGTTTACGAAAAGGCTGTTGAAAATATGGTCTATGGACCTCACAGCGACCCTGCTATGGTGGCAGAGGAATTTGGCGAAGCTAAAGGCTTGTTCAACGACGTAGTGGTGCGTTACCCGAAATCGAAGATTGAGATTTTCTGGGACAACACCGCATTGCAGTTTGCTGCTCCTACGTTGGTTTATTCGATGATACCATTCAATCAGATTGACATCAACAATGCCGACGACTTCGAATTGGTATCGTTGAGCCGCTGCGCTGAGGTGCCCCCATTCCAGCCTGAGGATGAAATGACCGACAAGGTGTACGATTTCAATGTGTACGACGGCAAGTTGCCGAACAATGCTGCATGGTTTGCGTTTGGCGACCTCGCGGCTGAAAATCCGCTCGCTACGCTTCGCCCAATGGGCGAAATCGGTGCTGAGGGCATAGCGTTTGGCGCTCCAGTGTCGGGCCATGTGTATGGCGTTGAGACTGTTGAGAGCCCAGTTGCTATCGACTTGGGCGCATACGACGATGTGGTGACTGCTACCACTGAGCCGGAAGATGCTACCGACTTGATTACAATCTATTGGGACAATGCGGCTGCGGCTTGGGCTGCGCCTCAGTTGTTCTACGTGTCGGCTGCCGGCATCCGCCACTTGCACGCTATGGAGCTTTGCGCCGAAGTGCCTTCGCAATTTATCGGCATTGAGGCTTCAACGCCTGTGTATATGGCTGAAGTGCCTGCATCGGCTGTCCAATTCGGCTTCTCCGACGACGCTGCGCTCTATGTCGTGACCGACGAGGCTGCCGCTCCAGTTGCTCCAGTGGAGGGTCACATCTACTGCCTGAGCAATGATGCTGCCATCGACAATACCGACTGGTCGGGCGTTGAGGGCGTTGCTGTCGATGCTGATGGTGCTTCTGGTGCGGAATACTACAACTTGCAAGGTGTGCGCGTGGCTAACCCCGCACGCGGCACATACATCCGCGTTGCCAACGGCGAAGCTACCAAGCTCCAAGTGCGATAACACTCACAACCGCAGATAAGATAGATAAGCCGCAGCTCTTGTAGTTGCGGCTTATTCATTTTAGGAAAACGCACCTTTTTCAAAAAATCCGCTTTAATTTGCGAAAATCTGCGGTTTTTTATTATCCAATTGGCGGTTTGTTTTCTTTTCGGTGAAAATTTTGTAACTTTGCGAAAATTTAAGTAACTTGACTCGGAGTATTGTTTTCAGAACAGTTGCTCTACAAGAAGATATTATTTTACGACATCCGATTATGAATCCGCAAGAACTTAGCGAACAAGAAAAAGTGCGCCGTGGCTCGATGGACGAGATGCGCCGCTTAGGCATCGACCCATATCCCGCAGCCGAATACACCGTAACTGGTCACGCCGACGAAATCGTGGCTACATTTTCTGACGACCAACCTCAACGCGCTGTTGCTGTTGCCGGTCGCGTGATGAGCCGTCGCATCATGGGTAAGGCTTCGTTTATGGAGCTCCAAGATGCTACCGGCCGCATTCAAGTGTATGTCAACCGCGACGAAATATGCCCCGATGAGGACAAAACTATGTACAACGTGGTGTTCAAGAAGTTGCTCGACATTGGCGACTTTGTGGGCGTCAAGGGCTACGTGTTCCGCACTCAAACTGGGCAAATATCTGTTCACGCTCAAGAACTTACGGTGCTCAGCAAGTCGCTGCGTCCGCTCCCTATCGTGAAGATGAAGGACGGGGTGGTGTATGATGCATTCGACGACCCAGAGATGCGCTATCGCCGCCGCTACGTCGACTTGGTGGTGAACGAAGGCGTGAAGGATATCTTCGTGAAGCGCACAAAGGTGTTCAACTCGATGCGCGAATACTTCAATTCGCACGGCTACATGGAGGTTGAAACCCCTATTTTGCAGTCAATTCCCGGTGGTGCGGCAGCTCGTCCGTTCATCACTCACCATAATGCGCTCGACATACCTTTATACTTGCGTATCGCCGACGAACTCTATCTCAAACGCCTTATCGTGGGCGGATTTGAAGGTGTCTACGAGTTCTCAAAGAATTTCCGCAATGAGGGTATGGACCGCACTCACAACCCAGAGTTTACTTGTATGGAAATCTACGTTTCCTACAAGGATTACAACTGGATGATGGACTTCACCGAAAAGATGATTGAAAAAATCTGCTTGGATGTAAACGGCACAACTGAGGTGAAGGTGGGCGACAACGTAATCAATTTCAAGGCTCCATTCCGCCGCGTGACTATGATTGATGCTATCAAGGAATTCACTGGCATCGACATCACTGGCATGGGTGAGGACCAGCTCCGCGACGTGTGCAAGCAACTCCACATTGATGTTGACCCCTCAATGGGCAAGGGCAAGCTTATCGACGAAATCTTCGGTGAAAAGTGCGAAGGCAACTACATTCAGCCTACTTTCATCATCGATTATCCTATCGAAATGTCGCCTCTGACCAAGCGCCACCGCAACAATCCTGAGCTGACCGAACGCTTCGAGCTTATGGTCAACGGCAAGGAACTTGCTAATGCTTACTCAGAGCTTAACGACCCTATCGACCAGTATGAACGCTTCGTAGAGCAGATGCGACTCAGCGAAAAGGGCGACGATGAGGCTATGATTATCGACCACGACTTCATCCGCGCGCTCGAGTATGGTATGCCCCCAACATCAGGTATGGGTATCGGTATGGACCGTCTCGTGATGCTGATGACTGGTCAAACTACTATACAGGAGGTGCTCCTGTTCCCACAGATGCGCCCCGAAAAGAAAGCTAAAAAGGCCGAAGATGCTGCTGAGGAATAATCCTCGCGCCGTTGGTCAACCTTAAATAAGTTTTTAACCATGGACTTTCCTGGACATATAGCCGTAATGGGTGGCGGCAGTTGGGCAACAGCCCTCGCGAGCTTACTGCTCAAAAACTGCGAGATGATTACTTGGTATATGCGTCGCGACGACCGTATCGAGGAGTTTAAACGCCTGCGCCACAACCCGGCTTACCTCACAGGGGTGACGTTCGACATCGAACGAATCAACTTCACCTCCGACATCAACGAAGCGGCCGACACGTGCGACACGCTGATTTATGCTATGCCTTCGCCCTATTTCAAGGAGCATATGCAGAAACTCACTGTCGACATCTCTTCGAAGGCTGTAGTGTCAGCAATCAAGGGTATAGTCCCCGACGAAAATATGCTCGTTACCGACTATGTCGTTGAGAAATACGGTGTTTCGCCCGACAAAGTGCTCGTCATCAGTGGCCCCTGCCACGCTGAGGAGGTTGGGCTGAACCGCCCCTCATATCTGACCGTAGGATGCTCCGACATTGAGCATGCTCAAGCGTTTGCCAAGACTCTCGACGGATTCAATGCCCACGCCATTGCGTCGACCGACGTTGTAGGCATCGGTTATGCCGGGGTGCTCAAAAATGTTTACGCCATAGCCGCTGGTATAGTCCACGGCATGAAGCGTGGCGACAACTTCTCGGCAATGCTCGTCAGCAATGCAATTCGCGAAATGGAACGCTTCCTCGATGGCGTGGATTCTCGTCCGCGTCAAATCTGCGATTCGGTCTATTTAGGCGACTTGTTGGTGACTGCCTACTCTCGATTCTCACGCAACCACAATTTCGGCGCGTTTATCGGGCGCGGCTACTCGGTCAAGGCTGCTAAAATGGAAATGGAGCAGGTGGCTGAGGGTTATTTCGGCGTGAAGTGTATCCACGAAATCAATCAAAAATACAATGTTGCGATGCCGATAGTGGATGGCATTTACGACATCCTCTACCGTCGAGTATCGCCAGAATATGCCATTACTCAAATGGCGCGCTCATTCGTCTGATGATTAAAGCTACGGGCATACACAAGAGTTACGACTCGCTTGAGGTGCTGAAAGGTATCGACCTTGAAATCGGCACTGGCGAGATTGTGGCTATCGTGGGTCCGAGTGGCGCTGGAAAAACTACTTTGCTGCAGGTGTTGGGGTCGCTTGAGCGTCCCGAAGGTGGCGAGGTGAAATACGAAATCGGTGGCAATGCGGTGGATATTTATTCGCTCAATGAAAAGAGCCTTGCCGCGTTCCGAAATCGCCATATAGGGTTTGTATTCCAGTTTCATCAGCTTCTGCCAGAGTTTTCGCTGCTCGAAAATGTGGCAATGCCGGCATTGATAGGTGGAAGCCGCCGCGCCGATGCTTTTGCCCGCGCCGCCGAGCTAATCGATTATCTTGGGCTGAGCGACCGCACTACGCATCGCCCCAACCAGCTTTCGGGTGGCGAGCGTCAGCGTGCCGCCGTAGCTCGTGCTCTTGTCAATTCTCCCGAAGTGATTCTCGCCGACGAGCCGTCAGGTAGCCTCGACTCTGCCAACCGCAACGAACTACACCAACTATTTTTCAAGATACGTCGCGACATGGGTAGCACGTTTGTAATCGTCACTCACGACAACACGCTTGCTGCCGATGCCGACCGCATAATCACCCTCCGCGACGGATTGACAGTCGACTAATCGACTGTCGAACAGACCGTTGACGGAGCAATAATTCATAGTAAATATTTATTACAATGACAAAGCGTATCCTCCTCACATTGATAGCTGCCGTAGCCACTATTTCACAGGCTTGGGCATGCACAAGCCTTATTGCCGCTAAGGGCGCAACTGCCGACGGTAGCGTTATGATTACCTACGCAGCCGACAGCCACACGCTCTACGGCGAACTCTACAATCAGCCCGCTGCCGATTATCCCGAAGGCGCTATGCGCAAGGTTTACGAATGGGATACAGGCAAATACCTCGGCGAAATCCCCGAAGTGAGCCACACTTATGCCACTATCGGCAATATGAATGAGCATGGACTCGCCATTACCGAGAGTACTTGGGGCGGACGCGATGAGTTGGCTGGTTCAGGGCTTATCGACTATGGCTCACTGATTTACATCACTCTTCAACGAGCAAAAACTGCTCGCGAAGCTATCAAAGTGATGACCGAACTCGTGGCTACCTATGGCTATGCGAGCAGCGGTGAGTCGTTCTCAATTGCCGACGGCGACGAGGCTTGGATTATGGAACTCATTGGCAAGGGTAAGGCCGACAAAGGTGCTGTGTGGGTAGCTCGTCGAGTGCCCGACGGACACATCAGCGGCCACGCTAACCATGCGCGCATCCACCAATTCCCACTCAACGACCCCGAAACGCTCTACTCGCCCGACGTGATTGAATTTGCTCGTCAGCAAGGCTATTTCGAGGGCAAGGACAAGGATTTCTCTTTTTCGTTGGCTTATGCATTGACCGATTTCTCGGCACTCCGCGGATGCGATGCTCGCGTGTGGGCATTTTTCAACAAGCACTCACAGGATATGGAAAAATACCTCGCGTGGATCGACCGCGCCGAGGGTGACCCACTGCCACTTTGGGTCAAACCAACAGCGCCGCTAACCGCTGCCGACATGAAATGGATGATGCGCGACCACTTTGAAGGCACGCCCTACGATATGACCCAAGATATTGGTGCAGGCCCATTCGATGTGCCTTACCGTTGGCGCCCGATGAGCTTCGAAGTTGACGGTAAATCGTACACCAACGAGCGCGCAATCGCCACCCAACAAACAGGCTTCTCGCTTGTGGCTCAGTTGCGTAGCAATATGCCAGCTCCGCTCAGAGGCTTGCTTTGGTTTGGAACTGACGATGCCAACACATGCGTTTATTTGCCCATTTACTGCTCTGTGAATCACGCTCCTCACGAGGTGGCTGTAGGCAATGGTGACATCTGCACACTTTCGTGGGATGCCAACTTCTGGGTGAACAACTACGTTGCTAATCAGGCTTACAACAGATATTCGCTGATGATTCCCGACATTCGCCGAGTGCAATCACAGCTCGAAGATGCTATTCTCGCCGACACTGAAATTCTCGAAGCTTCAGCAAACAGCTTGACCGAAGAGCAGATGTGCGCAGCAGCTCAGTCGCTTGCCGACAAATGGGCTGCAAAAGCTACTGCCGACTATAAAGCTTTGGGCGATTATCTCCTCGTAAAATATATGGACGGCAACCAAAAACACGAGGATGAGAACGGCTTCAAGCGCACCGAAACAGGCATTGGACAATATCCTATGTTCCCCGGCTACAATGAACGTTACTACCGTTCGATTGTTGATGATGCTGGCGAACGTCTGCAAATCGTAGAGCCTAAAAAGCGATAATCCCGACCTTATCAATTAATCGCTCATAAATACTACTAAAATGCGAACCGACGAACAGCTTCAGGGTGTAACCCTTTTAGGCAACACTCAAACAAAATATCCCACCGACTATGCTCCCGAGGTGCTTGAAACATTTGTCAACAAGCATCCCGACAACGAGTATCTCGTGACGTTCACTTGCCCAGAATTCACCTCGCTGTGCCCCAAAACTGGGCAGCCCGACTTCGCTAAAATCGTCATCAACTACATTCCGCGCGACCTTATGGTTGAGAGCAAGAGCCTCAAACTCTATCTTTTTAGCTTCCGCAACCATGGCGATTTCCATGAGGACTGCGTCAACATCATTATGAAAGACCTTTGCAAGCTGATGAATCCCCGATATCTCGAAGTGCGCGGATTGTTCACTCCCCGTGGTGGTATAGCCATTCTGCCGTTTGCCAACTATGGCGACGACGAGCACCAGTGGCTCGTGCGCGAACGCCTAAAAGCATCATTCACAGACTCTTTCTAAACTCTCTCACGTATGAAAGACAAACTCCTCATATATTCCGGCGGGCTCGATTCTACGACCATGCTCTATGAGTATTTGGAAGAGATTGCCTTGGCCGTTGCATTTAATTATGGGTCAAATCATAATAGCCGCGAATTGCACTTTGCACGCGAGAATTGTCGCCGACTCGGTGTTGAATTAGTTGAAATCGACCTTAATTTTATCGGACAACACTTCAAGAGTTCACTCCTTGAAGGCGCCGATGCGATACCCGAAGGCGACTATGCCGACGATAATATGCGTTCTACAGTTGTACCGTTCCGCAATGGCATAATGCTTGCCATTGCTGCTGGAGTGGCTGAAAGTCGTGGGCTCTCAGCTGTGATGATTGCCAACCATGGAGGCGACCATGCAATCTATCCCGACTGCCGCCGCGGATTTGTCGATGCAATGTCCAAAGCCGTCAGCGAAGGTACGTATGAGGGATTGACCGTCGTTGCGCCTTACACCGACTTGACTAAGCCCGAAATTGTTGGTCGTGGTGCAAATCTTGGTGTCGACTATGCGCTGACCTACAGTTGTTATCGTGGTTCAGAGGCTCATTGTGGCGTTTGTGGCACATGCCGTGAACGTCGCGCAGCATTCGCAGCCGTTGGAATCGCCGACCCAACGAAATACGAA
>JAGBWK010000057.1 GCA_017629835.1 Muribaculaceae bacterium
CAATTGGCGACGAAGAGAACTATATCGCAGTTCAATTGCCAAAAGGCGCAGTGCGTGATGGTTTGAACCTTGTTGACAACAAAGGCAACTTGAATCAAGAGGTGTTGCTTTATGGTACAATCACCAACTATTTTGGTGCAACAGGCCTCAAAGGCGTAAGTTATGCACGTCTTGGTAGTGCCGAGTTTGGTAACAAACCAGCCGATGCCGATGATGTTATTTTCACACAATCATTCAAACAATCGTTTGGCGATTTCATCGAATATAGCGTGTCAGGCGACGAAAAATGGTATATCGACACAAAATATGGCTATGCAATGGTTACAGGTTATGTCGATGGCACCAATAAAGCCAACGAAGACTGGTTGATCTCGCCAGCCATCTCGCTCGAAGGCGTTACAGCAGCTAAGATGAATATCGAACACGTGTTGCGTTATAACAATAAACCAGCCGAAGCAGCTACAATTTGGGTATCGGAAAATTATACCGATGGCGATCCAAACAATGCTACATGGACACAATTGGCAACCAACTTCACCGATGCGTCAGACTGGACACTCACATTGTCGAAAGACCTCGATTTGAATGCATTCCTTGGCAAAACAGTGCGCATCGCATTGAAATATGTTGCCACAACAACCAAAGCCGGTACTTGGGAAGTGAAAACATTCAACGTGTTGCGTGGTCAAGCCGAAGTCGACCCAGGCACAGGCACTAATCCTGATGGTCCAGCCGATGGCGATGCTGGTTCAGAGGCAAAACCTTACACCGTAGCTCAAGCAATCTCTAACCAAGGCGCAAAAGACAATGGCGTGTTTGTTTGGGTCGAAGGTTATGTTGTTGGTCTTGTCGATGGTATGAATATGTCAAACGCAGTGTTGGGTGCCAATGGCGCAACAATGACAAACATTCTTATCGCAGCATCGGCCGACGAAACCGATATGTCTAAATGTATGCCAGTTCAATTGCCTGCAGGTCCAATTCGCGATGGTTTGAACCTCGTGGCTAATCCAACAGTTTTGGGCAAAGCTGTCAAACTCAATGGCACGCTCGAACCATATTTCTCAGTTGCAGGTCTCAAAAACGTACAAAATGCTTACCTCGAAGGCAAAAAAGTGGGCGAGTCTACACTCGACACCGATGGTAAAATCCTTGCCGAAACATTGTTGACTAACGAAAGCTTCAACAAGTTCACATCTTATAGCGTAAAAGGCACAGAAGCATGGGTGTTCGATGCTAAATACGGAGCTAAAATGTCTGGCTTCTCAAGCAATGCTTCACACGAAAACGAAGACTGGTTCATCACTCCAGCATTGAATCTCGAAGGCAAAACAGAGGTGAAAATCAAATTCGACCATGCGCGTGGTCCTGAGTCAAGTATGAATGTAGGTATCGCAGAAGGTTGGTATGCCGTATTGGTATCTACTGATTATACCGAAGGCGACCCAACTGCTGCCACATGGACTGAAATCGAAGGCGTTAACCACGGCACTGTTAAATGGAGTTATGTTTCTTCTGGCGAACTCACATTGCCTGCCTCAGCACTTAAAGCAAATGCTCGTGTTGCATTCAGATATATTTGCTCCGACGCAGAATCGGCAACATGGGAAATCAAAAACCTCGAAATTTGGTAATTTCATTCAAATATATTAGGTTGCAAAGGGCAGTTTTTTTAGCTGCCTTTTGTAGCCTATTTTTTTCAACTACAAATAAATTTTATTATCTATGAAAAAAATTACACTCTTTTTGGTTGCACTATTTGTAGCTGTAGGAGCAATGGCGCAAACCGTTATTTTCAAAGAAACCTTTGGCGATGTAGGCAATAAAGACAATAAATATTATGCCGACCAATACACAGGTTGGGACAATCCTAGTTGCACATTCACTGGTCAGAATGTCTCTATTCGTATGACTTCAGCGTTGAACACACACGCTTGGTTCCCAAAAGGCAAAACATCGTTTATCAACATTGCTGGCATCACAGGAGGCAAAAATCTCTCTATCGGTTTCGACTTTGCAGCCAACAAAGGTGGTCTTACTACCGACGAATTAAGCGTTACTGTCAATGGTGTTAAAGTTAATATTCCAGCAACTACAGCTGCAAAACAAAACGAATTTGTTACCGTTGCGCCAGTGGCAATTGCCGATGCCGACATGCTCGAAATCCGTATTTCTGATGCTGCTGGTATGCCAACCGAAGGGGTGCGTGTCGACAATATCGTGGTCTATGCAGGCGAAGCTGCAGCAGTAGCTGTCGAGGCACCTCAATTCTCAGTTGCAGCAGGCTCAAAAGAAGAGGCATTCAATCTCGAGTTGACTTGTGCTACCGAGGGCGCAGATATCTATTACACCCTCAACGGTGGTGCCGACACTAAATACGAATCGGCTATTCGCATCGAAACAACAACAATCGTAAAAGCATGGGCTGTTAAAGGCGCCGACAAGAGTCGCGAGGTATCTGCCACTTACACATTTATGGAGTATATCGAAAATGCAACAATCGAGCAACTTCTCAATGCCGAAGTAGCCGACAATGTGTGGTATCAGCTTACAGGCACAATCACATCATTCCGCGATGCCGAAAACGCCCTCGTTTATGGCAATTTCACTCTCGAAGACGAAACTGCTTCAGTGCTCGTTTATGGACTCACTGCAACCAAACAATCATATAACGACAAATCATTTTCGTCGTTAGGTCTTAAAGTAGGCGACAAAATCACCATTTGGGGCACACGTTCCGACTATAAAGGCGACGCACAAGTGGGAGGTCCTGCTTATTTCGTTGAAAAACATTCAGGCGAAACCGTGTCGGTCGACGATGTTGAGGTTAACGATATCTATGTTATGAATCGTATGGTAGTGGCTGATGGTGAATTTTCAATTTTCACTATCGCAGGTCAAAATGTAACTGCAATGAATGGCACTCTTGCCAATGGCGTTTATATCGTTAAAACCACTAATTCAGCAGTTAAAGTAGTTGTTAAATAATAAATTTTTATAGTCAACAGTCAACAGACAACAGTCTATTTTTCGACCTTGGGTCAATAGGGCGCAGCGTGCTGTTTCCTTACTGTAGACCGTTGACTGTTGACCTTTTTTTAGAATTATGGCATCTAATGTAAAGATTGGAGATAAGGTGCGTTATCTCAACTCGGTAGGTGGGGGTGTGGTGACACGCTTTCAGTCAAAAGATATTGTATTGGTCGAGGAGGAAGATGGTTTCGAAACCCCTTGCCTCGTGTCGCAAGTGGTGGTTGTGCAAGAGACTAATAAGTACAATTTCCCGGTCGAAGACCCTGTGAAAGAGATACACGACAAGAAAGCTGCAAAAGCAGCATCAAAACCTCAGGTAGAAGAGGAAGAAGAGGAGATAAAAGTGCCTGAATATACGTGGAACGAGCGCTACGAGACGCCCGACGGCGAGCAATTGACCATCTACTTGGCTTTTGTGCCGAAGGATGTAAAACAGTTGCAAACCACCGATATGGAGCTCTATATCGTCAATGATAGCAACTA
>JAGBWK010000058.1 GCA_017629835.1 Muribaculaceae bacterium
ATTCCAGCAGGCTCTGATTCTAAGGAATGGCGAGAATTGGCTGAAAATGCAAAAGAATCAATATCTGAAATAATTGCAAATCATCTAAATTTAGATAATAACGATTAGTACATTTTTCAAAGATTCTCTCTTTTATAGGGTGGATTCAGAAAAAATACCTTTTATTGAGTTTCAAAGATTATAGAAAGAGTACACTATTAGAAAAAAAGAAGTTATATCGTACTATAAAACGCTTGAAATAAATACATTGATTAAGTATTATTCCCTTATATGGCTTGCTCAATCCGATAAAAATTGCTAACTTTACATCACGAGAACATTAACCGCATTATTAACTCCGAAAGCATGAGGGTGTTTTCTCAAATGTTTTAACCGAGTTTGGCGAGTTAGACATAGCAGCTAACTACAAGATAAAATAAGGTCTTATAGCTCAGTTGGTTGCATCGGAAAGATGAGCGAAGCGAATCTTTTAGATGCCGTAGAGAGCACCTGACTCATAATCAGGGAGTCGCCGGTTCAAGCCCGTCTGGGACCACCCACAAAATAAGCCTTGACTAAGTCAAGGCTTATTCTATTTTTATGTCTGAATTTCTATTGTTATTTTGGGGGGAAGGCGGAGAGGCGGAGGCGGGCGGCGCCCATTGGGACTAATACCAAGGGGGTGGGCTCGGCTTCGCGCTGCTCGTATTTCGTTGGCAGGAGGTCGGTCATGCCGGTTGCATCAAGTCCCCATGCTGGGATGCGATAGCCTACTGCAGTGAATCGCAAGGGCACTGATTCGAGTGTGAATGGGTAGTTGTCGGCTGGCCATTCTCTTTTTTCGACTGAAAATCCTACAGGCATTTTCTGGTCGTCGATTGCCAAAGCGTAGTTCCAAGGACTTTCGGCAGCTATGGTGTAGCATGGCCAGAGCGATGCATCAACCCCTTCTTGCCAGTGAGAATCGTCCTGCACGAAGTTGTGGTCGCGGCTGTCGTGCTGCTCATATTTTTCATCGATAAGGAGCGAAAGGGTCAATGGACCGTAGTTTACGCTGAGTGAGCCTTTGTTTTGTGCCCAGCGGTCGGTTGTCACGTTCATTGGCAATGAGAGTGTCACTTTGTCGCCATTGGACCACTCGTTCGACAGGCGCACATAATTGCCACCTTTAACGTCGGCTGCAACTTCAGCGCCATTAACCTTTACAGAAGCGCCGTCGGCCCACTGTGGCACGCGTAAATAGAATGGGAACGCAACTGCTTCATCGGTTGTGATAGCAAATTCTATCTCGCCTTCGAATGGATAATGGGTTGTTTCAACAATCTTAACTTCCTTTCCACCAGCCACTTTTGCAGTAGTGGTATTTGGAGCAAAGAGCATAGCAGCAAGACCATTGTCGGCTGTAGCCATAATAAGGCGTTCAGCATAGTAAGGCCAACCCATACCGTGGTTGTGTTGGCAGCAGCGGCTGCTGAATGGGCTCATTGACAACATACCGCGAAGGTTGTTGTCGATTGAGGGACCGTGCAATTTTTCATCGCTTACGGTCATATTAGGCGCAGTCAGATAGCGGAGTGAGCGCATATCGGGCATCATCGAAGCGGTAAACTGGTTCAATGCAACCTGTTCGCAATGGTCAGCCCAGAATATATCGCCAGTGATTTGCATCATGATTTCATCCGACGCCATTTGTTCGACCAAAGCACATGTTTCTGTGCCTTGACGGGGGTCGAAATATCCAGTACGAGCATTTTCGTCGGCGCCATACATTCCGCCCGGCACTTGTCCGTAGCGTGCACGCATTTCATTGTGGTTGTTATATGCAGCTTTGAGGTGTTCTACGTCGCCAGTGTACATATAA
Organism: Muribaculaceae bacterium; assembly: GCA_017629835.1. Classification (GTDB taxonomy): domain Bacteria; phylum Bacteroidota; class Bacteroidia; order Bacteroidales; family Muribaculaceae; genus JAGBWK01. The sequence goes on from JAGBWK010000058.1 coordinate 1,841, forward strand.
TACATAGCAGGCTCACGGAATCCTTGAGCGAAATTCACGCCGTGCCAGTTAGGAAGCGTGCCTTTCTGAAGCCAGTTTGACGTATTATTATGGAGTTTTTCGATAGCCGGAAGCAATGCTTCATTGCCAGTGATATTGTAGAGCCAAAGCACACTCCACATATTGTCGCCACCGCGCTGATGCTCCCACAGGCCTTCGAGCATTTGGTCGTCGGGCAAAGCGAGCTCCCAATTCACATAATTTGTCATCGCTTCAATCACGCGTGGGTCGTTGGAGTATTCATAATAGGTCTGCATAGCCCAAAGCATAATCATTTGAGCCCAAATTTCGGGGCGGCCATTGTCGGTGTTGCGTGGACCGAGGAAACCATCCTCTTTTAGATTGGCAAACACGCCTTCAAACCATGTCTGCGCCTCCTGTTTCATAGCCTCATCGTCGAGAATGTAAGCCATTGAGCAGTAGCCACGAAGCCAATATGGCACCTCTTCCCAACCATGGCTACCATGGTCGCTCAGCCACTGGTTGTTGTTCTTATCGAGCCACGCACTGATTGTGCCAAGCTGACCGCAAAGACCTTCGCTCTGGCGGACAATTATCTCGCGAAGCCACCCTTCGGGCTGAACGTCGCCAACAGGCAACTTCATCAGCGGAGTGCTACGCAATGGCGCACGAAACGAAGTATAATGTGAATTAGCACCAAACTCTGGGCGGTCAACAACAGAAACTTCCACTGCCACAGCTGTAGCTGGAACACTGAGAGCCATTGTAAGCGCAAACGCTCGCACAGCCTTAGATATAAAACTTTTCACTACGCCTTGAGTAGCGATTTTACGTTCACTTATCATAATATATATGTGTTATTTTTTTAGAAACTTTTTGCCGTCGCAAATATAAACACCTGCACTAAGCGCATCGCGATTGGTGCCTACATACACTCCTGCAATATTATAGATGCGATTGTCGGCTTGGCGACTATCGTTGAGCACAGATTCCACGCCCGAATATTCGTGAGGTTTCTGCACGGTCATACCGTAGTCGATGTGTCCGCCACCATTGCCAGATGTCAACGACACAGCCAACACGTTGTCGCCCTCACGCAAAAGCGCTTTGTGCTCATCGCTGAGCGTGTATTCAGCATAGTTGTTGTCGTTCCACCCACTTGCACTCCAAATTAGCGTGCCGTTGAGATACATTTTGGGGTTCTCGTCGTAGCTGCAAGTTACGCTAACCTGAGTTTCAGCAAGGCGAGCAATGTCGTCGGCACTCAACGTAAAGTGACGGCGAACAAGCAGCGGACGATTGACGCTCGGCCAGAATGACTTGAGGAATATCTCGCCGTCGATGCTCAACGGACCTACGCCGCTAACCCAGTCCGACTCATCCTCATCAAGCGAAGCCCAGTTGCAAGCCTCAGCCTTAGCAATATCTTCGTTATGATTGAGGAAATAGTAGTAGCACCCCCAGCCTTGAGGCTCCTGTGCTACGGTTGGGAGCAGCGTCGTCACATCGTAAGCATCAGCACGATAGAGTCCGCAGTCGGCAAACGCGCCACCCCAGTTTTGATGCACATGAACAGCGATAACATTGTCCGAGCCGTCGGTTTTGAGCAACGATTTCTGTTGGTCGGTCAGCAAATAGCGGTCGTCATTGTTCCATGCTTCGGGTATTGAATAGACAAGTTCGCCATTGATATACCACTCCGAAGGGCCGTCGTCGTGACCTGTAGCGAGATACACTGGCTCAGCAATTGGCTCATTGAGTTTGAACACGCGACGCATATACAGATCGCCCATAATGTCGACCGTACACCAGCGATACGACTTTTTGCCTTTATAATACTCATCGGAGCTGAATGGAGCGGTAGCCGACTGCCACCGTATGTCGCCGTCGGTCAATTCGTATTCAGCTGCATACCATTTGCGGCCAGCGGCATCGTCCGACGGTGTGGCAAACACATGGTTATAGTATTGGTCGGAATAGCGCTGCCCTTTGTTGTAAACCGCAACCGAAGCTGTGTACTGCTCATTTGGGGTCCATTGCGACGAAGGCAAAATCACATTGTCGGGATTCCATCGAGCCACTACCTCAGTTTGCGACATAGCTATAGGGGCCGCTAATATTGCAGCCCCCACAATCATTATTAGTTTCTTATAGCAAGTCATAGAAGTTTGCTATTTATTAAATATTTATTCTCAATTGAAAACGCGCTTGCTTACTGTGCCGTCGGCTTCACGCACGATGTTGATACCTTCAAAAGGTGTCGATGACTCGTAACCCTGCATATTGTAGTAGGTGCGTTCGCCATAGTCAGCCACTACGTTTTCAACGCCTGAATCGGTGCCAAACACCTTCGAAACGCGCTCTGTAGCTTCAGC